>CBDIBP010000008.1:0-42766 GCA_965276955.1 Flavipsychrobacter sp. | reverse complement strand
TGACGGTGTTAGTATCATCAGGGCTCCTGAAAGCATAGAGATCCGTGTTATCGGCCTGTGGATCGTTAGAGATGAGTGGGGCTTCCCTGTGGCTGGACGCCATAACGGGCGCTGCGGCCCCAAGTAACCCTAAAAAGAGGCAGATGCTGCGCACACTTTTTAATAGTTTATTTTTTTTCATACGGTTTCATTTTAATTAACGATACCTTATGTACGTCTTAGGAAACCTTTTAGATTTAAGAGTTCAGGTCATTTTTATATTTTTTTAAATGCATTGAAAAAGAGGCGGTAATATATAACATAGAAATGCCCCGCAATGCGAGGCGTTTACTAACATACTAATAAGATACTACCATAAAAAGAGTGGCAGTAACCATATGGGCGATACATAGAACGGATCGTAGTAGGGCTGGTAGTATTCAACAGTTTCTTCCTCAACTACTTCTGTATCATTTCCATGCGTATTGTCTTGTTGCTGGCGTTTGGTCTCTTCTTGCAGCAAGTTCATCATTAGCCCGGCACCCTGCTCTATCATGTCCTTCATGGCATCGTCGCCCAGTTCTTCCGGCTTGATAGCTGTACTGCATATGCGCTCTATCTGCCCCCAGATATCGTTAGAAAGCAGGTCCATTTGCCATGCATTGACTGTGGTGTCGAAGCGGCCCTCGTTAATGAACGACATGAAAACTATCTCTGCGGGGTCGAGTTTCTTGAACATTGCCACAGCTATACGCACATCATCGAAACGTTCGTCGCTTTTATAGTTGTCCCAGTCCTGATCGGTATCAAAATCAAAGTATTTGCTAAACGCAAACTCTCCTTTCTCAAGGTCTACGAAGGAAAAAATATCGTACAGCTTCAGGTACTCTGTATAGCGCTTCATAAAAGTATTAAGCACTTCTATACCCTTTGCAGTAGCTGCATAGTATTGCCCGCTCACTTCTACATAGCCATGAGACATCAGATCTATGAACAAAGGCTCCAGCAATTTGTCATCGCCATTGTCTATAGTGCTGTACTTATGTGTACCATTCACCAATTCATTGAGCAGAATGATACACTGGAAGGTCTTTTTATTACTGTCTGTTACAAACATGTGGTTTGAATATTAGTATGGCACAGGGGAGACCTGTGCCATATAGATAATGCAATATTCTTGTTTAAGACTGCTGTGCGCGTTTTGCTTTTATAGCATCGAGAGCACTTGTGCTGCTATTGTTGTTCAACACCTTGTTGATCTCCTGCTCGGTAGTAAGGCCTGCATCTGCAACACTTGCATAAGCAGCAGCCCTATATTCACCCGCCGTAGCCTTAGCATCCATACGGTTGAGTGTAGCCATAAGGCCATCGGTATCTACATTAGACAGGGTCTTGTTGATGTTCTCCGAAACCTCTGCTGTTTTCTGACGGGAATTAATGAGCCTGGCCCTGTTCTCTGTTTCGGCTATGCTTTCTTTTATTTGTTTCAGCTTGGCGTCCATAAGTGTAAGGGCTGCCTCCTCTTTCTCGGCCATAGCACCGTACTGGCCGGCCTCAGTAAGCGCTGCCTGGTATTCCTGTGCAGCTTTGGCAGCAAGGTCGTTGCCTTGCGCTTCGTCTATTGTTTTTTGCTCCACACGGTCCAGCAGCTGATTGGCTTTCTTTTCCCAGTCTGTAGCCCTGTCTTTAGCCTGTACCTCTTGTGCGCGGTGCTGTAATGCCTGTGCTTTTATTTCCGCCTCGCCGGTGATGGCCTGCTGATAATTCTCACGCAATTCGCGGAGTATTTGTTCAGCCATTTTAGCCGGGTCTTCCAGTTTATCTATTGCTGCATGTGCTTCTGCCTTACCTATTCTGAACAATCTATCGAATATGCTCATAAAATTTGAATTGAATTTTTATTGGTTAATATATAAAGTTACGACTGAAACGAATCATTTATGTGTAATCAGATACATAATAAATCATTAAAAATTTCACACGCAATATCAATTATTAAGTGCTAAAAGAAATGAGATCGATCTCAATTACATAACATCAATTTCTATTCCAGTAATGCAACCTAAATCCATCCACAAAATCTCTGTTTTTATCGAAATCAACATCGGTCTGCGCGTACATAGCAATACCCTCATCCGTTATCCTTTTCGAGTTTAATTTTCTTGTTGACCGTCCGGTATAGAAGTAAGGAGGATACTGTTTATACTTATAATCAGAGATATAACAAATGTGGGGTTCTGCAAAATACCCAAATAATACATCGGATGCCATTAGAGGTAAAGTACGAGTACTTGTTGCTGTCTGCACCTCCATATGAGCATAAATTCCTGCATGGATCTCTCCGGGTTCATCATGAGTATAATCTGATGCATCTATATAACCTATAGATACATCTTTACTCTCACTTATGTCGTCACGTATCTCCAGTAAACCATTGTTATTTTCACATATTTTCAGATAGTCTATAACACCATCGCCATCAAGGTCCACAGTGGTGATATGATTGTTTGTATCGTTGATAGCATGTTCTAGTTCGGCGGGATCAGCACAGTTTTTTGCCGTGGCAAGCAAATTATCTAAATTAATTGCCTCGCGTTGCATTACAATAGGAGAGCAAGAAGAAATAGATATGATAAACAGCACTGTACAGAAACGAAATATATCCTTATTATACAAATTCATTGTGTTTCTTTTAAGGTGTGGCAACCTATATAAAAAATTAGTGACGGCGACCAAAATGAAAATGACTGCGTCCATAATGCCTGCCAGAAGAAGACGATGATGAATGGCTATGCTTACTAACACCAGAACCAAAACCAGATCTTCTGGGACCAGAACTACGCCCCAAACTGAATGAACGCTGGGAAACCTTAGGGCTACTTAAACTACTACGACCTGGAGATGTAATTTTAGGAGCAGAATAATTATTGGCAATAACATGGGTACTTATAACAGTTCTTTTTACAGAGATCACATTCGGAGAAGTACGGTATAGAAAACCTACGGGCATTGCTCCATATCTATAATCCGATGCATACATTTCATGCGGGGTTGCAGCATACCTGAGGATGTTATCAGAAGCTGTTATCTGAACAATATGACTCGTGGGGTCGGCATAAAGACTTGTGCGGTAGCCTGTCATCCAAGCTGTTACTTTATCATCAGCATCACGTTTGAGGTATAGTACCAACTTTGCCAGCTGAACAGTTTGATCTTGACCTATATCATCATAAACATAAAAAACAGCATCACCTTGTATATCATTGTCTTCGAATACCTTTAGGTAATCTATTTTACCGTCATTATCCAGATCTAATTCGCTAAAAGCATTTGCCGAATCGTTAAGCACTTTTTCCATATGCGCTGCATTCTTTACAGAAGCTACAGCATCGAGAAATTTGTCGGTGTGAAAACCCATTTTTGGCGTTGGTTCACTTACCATTGCAATAGGCTGCTCCTGCGTGAAACAGCCGACAAGACAAAAAACAGAAAAGAAAAAAACAAGCGAAAATAGGGTATGCCTTTTCGTGAGTAAATACTTATAGTTCATAAGAAAATATCGCGCACAAATATAGCAGTTTATCGTCTTCTTCCAAATCCAGATCTGCCACCTCCTCCAAAGCCGGAGCGGCCAGAAGAACGGGAGGATGAACTGCGCCCAAAGCCACCACTACGAACCGGTGAAGAAGGGCTGCGCTCTTGGAACGAACGCTGCGAGCTGGAAGGGTTGCCTACGCTGCGACGGTTGTATGAATTATTGCCGGGCTGCGAGTAATTGCCACCGCTGCGAACCGTGCGATAGGTGGTAGTTCTGTAAGGCCTATAATATGAGGGATAGTAACCATAATGGTACATAGGCATGTAATAAGCATGCGGCCTCATAAGGTAGGAAAGCAACAAGAAATCGGTAAAGGTGAATGACGAGTGATAATATGGCTGGCTTACATAGGTAGGGTTGCCCTGTATGGACATATCGGCGGTGCGGTTGTCTGCAGCGGGGGTGATGTTTATAGATGCAACCGTTACCGACTGGTCTTTACTGACATCATCAATAATATCCAGTTTGTTGTTTGCCTTCTCTACCACCTTCACGTAGTCCACATTGCCATCCTTATCCAGGTCCAGATCGTTGATGTGATTGGCTGGATCATTGATGGCTTTTTCAAGTGTGGCCGGGTCGGTACTGGTCTTTACAAAAGGGGCAAGCTTATTGACATCAAAACCGGCAGTAGTATTGTTCTCAATGGTAACATTGTTCTGCTGCGGCGGGGTATAGGAGCCGTTGTTGCTGCCACAACCGGCAAGAACGAAACCTGCTAACAGGATAAAATAGAGCCTTTTCATATAAGTAAACTTCACAAAATTAACTGTAAATAGGATCAACTACTTATAACAAAACACTAAAGTCTTAAGAATCGGTCTTGAAGGATATACGCTTTAACGCAATGCTGGATATGGGCGCTACAATGAACGGCAGCTTTTCTACTACGGTATCGCTGGTATCTAAACCAAAAGCTTTATGGTCTGAAATAGAAAGATGCTTTATGGTAAAGTAGCTATTAAGAATAAAACCATCCTTTACAGAGAACTCATTATCGTAAGACAGGAATTTTTCCAATATCACGAATTTAAAGTCGGCTGCCAGGTTGTGCTTGCTCAGTGATGGGTAACGGCTGGTGATATCCAGCTCCTTGTTCTCTACCATTTCCTGTACCACCTTGCGGAACATGAGGTTGACACGTGGCTGGATACGGAACCCTAGGCGGAATTCTACACGTATCACCTTGTCATTCTTCAATTCTTCAACCGTATACTCCATTGTATACGGCTCATCCGTTCGCTCTATGTGGACGAACCAATATATATCTGCACGCTTGGGGTTACGACTAAAAATGGAATACAGTACTTTCTGTTCTATCTGCGAGGCCCTGTTGGCCTTGGTAAGATAAATAAGATGCGTAGCAAATTTGGGTATGCTTTTGTCAGCACTAAGATCTTCTATAAGTGGTATGTGCTCTTTAAGGTCTATAAAATTGAGGAATCGGTTGTTGATCTTACGGGCACTGTACCAGATATACATAGTAAATATGAGCCCAACCTCGAACACAAGGAACATCCACCTTTTAAGTATCTTAACAGCATTAGCCACAAAGAATGAACTCTCTACAGTAAGAAAAATGAACACAACTATAGCAACAATAAACAAGGGATAGTGCTTTACATACCTAAGGAAGTAGAACATAAGTATCGTTGTCATGAGCATGGCAACTGTAATAGAGAAGCCATACGCAGCGGTCATTGACTCTGACGTACGGAAATAAAGTACTACAGCTATACAACCCACAAATAATATCCAGTTGATGCTTGGTATATATATCTGTCCGCGTACGGTGGTTGGGAACTTCACTTTTACACGCGGCCAGAAATTAAGGCTTATAGCCTCGCTTATAAGTGTAAATGAACCACTTATCAGCGCCTGGCTGGCAATAATAGAGGCACAAGTGGCTACTATGATGCTTGGCAGAAGGAAACCGTGAGGTACGATAGCGAAAAATGGGTTGACATCGCCCAATGTATCTTTGTGCTGCAAGAGCAGCCATGCACCCTGACCCAGATAATTAAGTATGAGGGTGGTCTTTACAAATATCCAGCTTACCTGTATATTCTTTCGTCCGCAATGCCCAAGGTCTGAATACAGCGCCTCAGCACCAGTGGTACATAAAAACACAGCGCCGAGCAACCAAAAGCCTTTAGGATGATCGATAAGCAGATGCATACCATACATGGGGTTAAGCGCTCTGAATATCTGGGGGTAGTGAATGATCTGACTAATGCCCAAGGCACCAAGCATAGTAAACCAGATAAGCATGATAGGACCAAAGGCAGCACCTATGATCTTGGTACCAAAACGCTGGAAAACGAATAGCAATATGATGATAAACAATACCAGCTCAACTACAAGATTATTACCCGGCACAATGATGCCTTGTAACCTCTTGACACCTCCCAAGCCTTCGATAGCTGACGTAATAGAGATAGGTGGTGTAATGATACCATCTGAAAGCATGGTACTGGCACCTATCATAGCAGGAAATACGAGTTTTTTACCATACCTTCTTACCAACGCATACAATGAAAATATGCCTCCCTCACCTTTATTATCTGCCTGTAGGGTAATGAGAATATACTTAAACGTGGTTTGCAGGGTGAGCGTCCAGAAAACACAGGATATAGCCCCCAGCACTAAGCCTTCGTTTATTTCACCGCCTTCTTTGATTATGGTTTGGAAAGTGTACAGAGGAGACGTACCGATGTCGCCAAAAATGATACCGAGTGTAATTAGTAACCCGGCAGTAGTGACTTTCTTAAAATGAGATGCGTCCACAACTATAATAATGAGGTGCGAAATTAGATCAGAATATCGGTAGCATGAAATTATTGTTCATAATTTATTAATAAAAAATACGTATTAATATAATCGATAAATGAGAACGACGTGCTGTACGAATATCTTACGTAGAAAAATGCATATAATATTTGTTAGTATAATTATATGGTGACCCGCATTACATTTGTGCGATAAGCAGCGTAAATGAATATAGAAATATGGTCTTTAGGAAAAGAAAGTGAAACATACATAGCAGAAGGACTGCAATATTATTTTCAGAAAACACGGCCATACAACCCGGTAGATCTGGTAGTGCTGCAATTGCCCAAAAAAATGGCCACAACCGATGTAGAGCGCACCAAGCTACAGGAAGAAGAAATGATACTGAAGAAGCTAAATAACAATCAATATCTTATACTGCTGGATGAAAATGGGAAAGCATTTAATTCTATACAATGGTCGCAACAGTTTCAACAACTGATGAACCAAGGAACGAAAACACTGGTACTCCTCATAGGCGGCGCTTTTGGCGTAACTGATAACATACGTAAACGGGCAGCACAATGCTGGTCTTTATCGCCGCTTGTATTTCCGCACCAACTGGTACGGTTGATAGTGGCGGAGCAAGTGTACCGTGCATACAGTATTTTAAATAATTCACCCTATCATCACAGTTAACTGTATTTTCGCCTACAAAGTAGTATAAACACATGCTCTATACATTTACTATAATCATCATTGTTATAACGGTATTGGTATCGATGGCCGCTTTTAGTAATGATGCTGTATATACCAAGCTGATACTATGGCCCAAGATAATGGACAAACCTGTGCAATATTATCGCTTGCTTACCTCTGGGTTCATACATGCGGACTGGGGGCATTTATTCTTTAATATGCTTACGCTGTTCTTCTTTGGCCGCATAGTAGAAGAGGCTTTTTCTGAAATTAGCAGTCCTTTATTGTTTATTGTACTGTACCTGGCCGGTATAGTAGTGGCTTCCCTCCCCTCTTTTATCAAGAACAGGAATAATAGTTATTATCGATCGCTGGGCGCTTCTGGTGGTGTGGCGGCAGTGCTGTTCGCATCTGTATACTTTAGCCCATGGAACAAAATATACCTGTACTTTATCCCTATCGGCATACCGAGCATCATTTTCAGCGTACTATACCTGGCCTACAGCGCCTACATGGAGCGCAAAGGCGGCGACAATATTAATCATAATGCGCACTTCTGGGGCGCCATTTTCGGGTTCACCTTTGCTTTTGCATTTGACCCTACACATGGGCAGAGCTTTTTGAATGAGCTGATGCACCGTCCGCAATAATAGAGTTTGCCAGTTGCGAAACCACAATGACCTAAGTATCCACAGTTTAGTTCATCTTTACGAATAGCACCTGTTGTGTTGCTTCGGTTACTTTAAAGCGCTCATCCAGGCGCATGCCGGCAACCCATACTATACGTTTCTGGCACTCCAGCACCCATACTTGTTCTTTAAGGTGCAGCGCTACCTTTTCGTCTTTCAGGTACTTGCTGAGCTTCTTTTTCTTCATGCCCATACCTATAGGGTAAAAGTAATCGCCGATACGTGAACGCCTGAGTATAAGTGGAAATTCGACCTTAGCTGCATCTATACAAGCTGTATCTTGTTGCTGAGGTATGGTATGTGGCTTATCTATACTACTAAAAGTGAAAGTTTGGGTATCAGTACTTATGGTAGCTGGAGCATTGTCTATCACTATCATATCGGCCTGCTGTGTGGCCAGTGTGGTGATGATAAGAAAATCTCGGTTGCGGATGATGCGGTGGGTGGTGGACGATACATAGTGTCCACTTTCGGCATCCAGCAGCTGCAATACATGCGGCAACTGCGTAGCAGAAAAACCAAATGGAGTAATGAGCTCGTAAAGTAAGGTCTCTAAAGGAACAGACCTCTTTAACTTTAGTAACGGTATGTAATGGTCATTGCCACGTTGTTCTAATAGATGCTTACGCTCTTTATCTACCGCGCGGTTGTACAGCACTTGTGCCTGTGCTATACGGCCTATTGTGTCGCTTACACTTTGTACCGCATTGGGGAACCATTCTTTTACCACAGGAACTATGTGCATGCGCACCGCATTGCGCAGGTAGGCATCGGTAGCATTAGAAGCGTCATCGCGGTAGTGCACATTGTTATCTGCGGCATAGGCTGCGATAGCCTCACGGGTGGCAAAAAGTAATGGACGTATGATGTTGCCGTTCTGCTCTGGAATGCCGTGCATACCATTGATACCCGTGCCTTTGAACAGATTGATAAGCAAGGTTTCCATGTTATCATTAGCATGGTGGGCGGTGGCTAACTTAACGTAATTATACTCCGAACATATTTCATTCAGCCAAGTATAACGGAGTTTGCGGGCTGTTTCCTGCGTGCCTTTTTTCCATTCTTCGCACCATTTTTTAGTGTCGAAGCGGGTGTGGTGGAATATTACATTGTGCTGTGTGCACCAGTCTTGTACTAATTGTTCATCTTTATCGGCTTCTGTGCCCCTAAGCTGAAAATTGCAATGAGCTGCGCTAAATGGTATGCCACATTGCATAAATAACGTAGCCATTACCATGGAGTCTACCCCACCGCTAACGCCGAGTAAGGTAGTGCCGTGTACTGAAAACCGTTGCCAGTTCTGTAAAAATTGTTGTTGTAGCTCCATGGTCAATATACGAGGTCTTCGTAAGCCCCCTGCAACTCGTTGTAAGTGTGCATATCTTTTGCTGCTTTGGCCGCTTCCATTCCTTTTTCGTAAATAGGAATAGCGCTCTGTTGCTCGCCAGTGCGCTCCAATAGTTTGCCCAGGTGATAATATGTGGCTATATACCCGGCATCGGTAGCCAGGTTTTGCTCAAAAAGCTCGCGGGCTGCTGCTTCATCGCCCAGTTTCACATATTCCAGCGCCAATGCATGGTTCAGGAAACAGTCGTTGGGTGTTTCTTTCAAAAATGTTCTCAACCGTTCTATTCTGTCTGTCATATGGGGTCATGTACCTACCGGAAGTGTTGCAAAGGTACAAAGGTGGTGTTTAAAATAATAAAAGACGGACAAGCCGTCTTTTATTACCATTTAGATATTTTGAAGAAACTATTTAGCTATCAGCAACCTGGTCTGTATCTTACCTTTTGCTGCATCGTCTATATATACAACAGTATACACACCGTTAGCAAATGGAGATACGTTTAGCGTTTGTGTCGCATCTGTGCAAGAGCGGGTCAATACTACACGGCCTACAGCATCTATAAGTTGCAAAGTACCTTTTACTTGCTGAAAACCTTCTAACGTAACCGTTACACTGCTGGTGGCAGGGTTAGGGTAAGTATTGATAGATACATTTTCGGTATTAACATTGGTAACGGAAGCTGCCCAGGTGGTGGTTGAAAAATATTGAGTAAATCCACAACCAAAATCATAACCATATGTACCACCATTGATGCTGCCATTCAAAGGAATAGTGCCAGCTGTTGTTGCTTTTTTGATAATAATATTGCCTGCTTTATAATTAGGAAAATCTGTATGATCCTGGCTATATACCCACCAGCTAAGACCATCGCAACCCGCATCCTGAACAACTAACTTGTAAATACCAAAACCCAGTGTTACGGTGTCGTTATATTGCGTACGGGTAAGGGCATTAGTACGAGACGCTACAACATTGCCAGATGCATCATATATCTGCCATGATGTTTGGCTGGCACCGCCGTTACCTGTCTGATCAGCCCCTGTATTGTCCTGGCTATTGGTAAGCATAGAAACGACAAAACTTTGCGGCCAAAGCGGGCCAGAAACAAAAGTTGAGGTCAGCTGGTTATTGGTAGCATCCTCATCTGTCTGACCGTTCACTTGTGTGATGCTCGCTTTGAATTGGCTTAAGCCAGAGGTACCGGCTATAGCACGCATCGCATTCAGATCCGGCAAAGTGATGGCGGTATCGGTAAGTGATGCAAGTGAGCCATGCCAAGTATATGTAACGAAAGGAGCGCCTACAACACCATAACTAATAGCTAATGAAGTAATAGTTGTTCTGCCTGTATTTCTTACCAGGATAGTAGGTGTACTTGCTATAGGATTTTCTCTGAAATGTATCACTGAATTTGTTGGGGCTATGATGTCTTCTATCGAAGCATCCACGTTGTGGTTGATAGCACCATGGTATACCACAACGGCGTCTGTAGTATAGCTTCCGTAATTGCCACCTGCGGTATAACTATCGAATGTGATACCTACGGTATAATTATTCCCTGCTGTGACGCCAGGAAGTGACTGCGTGATGGGTGGCACCAAAGTACCCGGACACCAATTGGCCCTGTTATATATCCAGGTGCCCGTTTGTGGATATATTTCATTAGAACCGCAATCGCCTTTCCAGATGGTGTAAGTAGATACCTGAGTATTATTTACCAGTACCTGATAATCGTGCGGGGTAAATTCGCAACATCCCAGAGCATCGTATCCATGGCCTGTAACTGTAAATTTAAGATCAGCACTTTGTGTATTGGCAGGTGGCGTTTGGCTTATGGCCGGAAAATGGTTATCTATCGGGTTACTTGCATTACCATATTGAAAACTGCCACCCCACAAATGCTTATACCCTAATGTATTACGCTCAGGTGTACCTTCAATAAAAGCGAATTTGATATCGCCCGTAAAGCCTCCAGAATAGCCGGAATAAAATATTCTCATTTTGGCTGTATCAACCAGGGCAGATGCAAAGTCCGTAACATCATATATATAAGGGTACGTCCAGGTAAATGGAAGATAAGTGACCCCAGAACCGGCATATGGGGTGATGAAACGACCTAATTCAAGCGTATCACCATGCTTAGGCATCAGGTAATTCTGTACTGTATAATCCCACTGGTAGCAATACTGCGAGCCCGCACGGCATTGGTATTTACCTAAAGTAAAGATCATGTATATTTTACGGTAAGAGGTTCCTGCGTGAGGGAAAATAACGGTAGTGTCGTAGTTGCCATACCAACCGGAATCCCCAACATTATTTTGTATATTAGTATGATTAGCCTGCACCCAGGTGGTATCGCCTGGATTTGCACGGGCAACAAGTGAACTGAGACCACATACTAATACTGCAAGAAATAAGTAAAAATGTTTTTTCATTAGATGATTTTTGCTGAAAAGAATAATAATAAAGTTAAAGATCTTTGGTATTCGTACCACTTAAAATAAATAATATAATTTACTGCATATTTAGAAGTACCTTCGCGTCCTCAAATTTTTATTTATGCCCGGTTTTACGGTGGCCATAGTTGGCAGACCAAATGTAGGAAAATCCACACTTTTCAATAGGCTGCTGGAGCAAAGGAAAGCAATAGTAGACGATATAAGCGGAGTGACCCGCGACAGACAATACGGTATTTGCGAATGGAATGGCAAGAACTTCAATGTAATAGATACAGGTGGTTTCGTAGCACAATCTGAAGACGTTTTTGAACGGGAGATACGCAAACAGGTGCACATAGCGCTTGAAGAAGCAGACCTTTTGATGTTTGTAGTAGATACTACCACCGGCATAACCGGTGAGGATGACGATATGGCCGATGTGCTGAGGCGCACCACCAAACCGGTACTCCTGGTAGTGAATAAGGTTGATAATTCTGAACGAGCACTATATGCTACTGAATTTTATTCTTTAGGCTTTGAAAAAACGTTCTTCCTATCCTCCATATCTGGCAGTGGTACCGGTGAGTTGCTGGATGAAGTGACCGCACATATCACCGATGAGATAACTGATGATGTGGTACGCGATGAGGAAGGGAACCCTGTACCTAAGTTTGCTATAATAGGCCAGCCGAACGCAGGCAAGTCTACCCTACTGAACGCACTGATAGGCCAGGAACGCACCATAGTAAGCGACATAGCAGGCACTACACGCGATACGATACATACCCACTACAAACTGTATGGCAAGGAGTTCATGCTGATAGATACGGCAGGTATCCGCAAAAAGAAGAATGTACATGAAGACCTTGAATTCTATTCTGTGATACGCGCTATACGCGCAATGGATGAGGCCGACGTGTGTATGCTTATAATAGATGCCCAAAACGGGATGACCGCACAGGATGTGAGCATCTTTAGCCTGGCTGCACGCAAGGGCAAAGGGATAGTGATACTGATAAACAAATGGGACCTGATGCCGAAGGAGACCAATACGGCCCGCGACTTTGAAAAAGTGATAAAAGAAAAGATAGCACCTTTTACAGATGTGCCTATCCTTTTCATATCAGCTGAAGAAAAACTGCGCATATTCCAGGGAATGGAAGCTGCGATACAGGTGAATGACAACCGCAACCGCCGTGTACAAACATCGGTGCTGAATGAGATAATGCTGAAGGAAATAGAACGTTTTACCCCGCCGGTAACGCGCGGACTAAGTGTGAAAATAAAATTCGTGACCCAGGTGCCTACGCATGTACCTTCATTTGCGTTCTTTACTAATCACCCCGATGGCGTAAAAGAGCCTTATAAAAACTTTTTGGAGAACAAGCTGCGCAGCCATTTTAAATTTAGCGGCGTGCCTATTCGTATCTTTATAAGAAAGAAATAGGACGTTCCCCTAAAAAATGGCATTACCCTCCTTGCCTCCCTTGGAGTAAGGTGAGGTGACATGAGATCAGGAGCTTAAAAATTGATAAAATAGAGTTTGTGAAAACGAAGACATTAAAGAAAGATAAAGTAAATATCATAACTCTTGGATGCAGCAAGAACATGGTAGATAGTGAAGTGCTGGGTGGCCAGCTGAATGCTAATGGCATAAAGGTGATGCATGAGAATACCCGCCTGGACCATAATATAGTGGTAGTGAACACGTGCGGTTTTATAGATAAGGCCAAAGAAGAAAGCGTAAATACCATACTGGAACAGGTGGACCTGAAACGTGCCGGCAAGCTGGACAAAGTATATGTGACCGGCTGCCTGAGCGAACGATACCGCAACGACCTGCTGAAAGAGATACCAGAAGTAGATGCATGGTTCGGCACTATGGAGTTGCCGCTGATGCTGAAACAATTTAATGCAGACTACAAGCAGGAACTGGTGGGTGAACGACTTTTGGCAACACCAAGCCACTATGCTTACCTGAAAATAAGTGAAGGCTGCAACCGCACCTGTTCGTTTTGCGCTATACCGCTTATGCGTGGCCAGCACGTGTCTAAAACAATAGAAGAGGTTGTAAATGAGGCGAAGCGCCTGGTGCAAAAAGGCGTGAAGGAAATAATGCTGATAGCACAGGAACTGACCTACTATGGGCTGGATATATATAAGAAGCGCGCCCTGGGCGACCTGCTGAAACATTTATCTGACGTACCCGGACTGACCTGGATAAGACTGCACTACGCATACCCGTCTAAATTCCCGATGGATATACTGGATGTAATAAAAGAGCGGGATAATATTTGCAACTACCTGGATATGCCACTGCAGCACATAAGCAATAATATGCTGAAGGCTATGAAACGACAGATGGACAAGCAGGAAATATATGATCTTGTTGGCGAGATAAGGAACCGGGTACCGGGCATATGCATCCGCACTACACTCATTACCGGATTCCCTGGCGAAACACGGGATGATGTGGAAGAGCTAAAAGGCTTCCTGGAAGATGTGCGCCTGGACCGTGTGGGCATCTTTACCTATTCTCATGAAGAGAATACAAGCGCTCACGTGCTAGAAGACCTGATACCTGCCGAAGAAAAAGAAGCACGTGCACAAGAAATAATGGAAGTGCAGCAAGAGATAAGCTACGAGAAGAACCAGGAGAAAATAGGCAATGAATACAAGGTGATCATTGACAAAAAAGAAGCTGGACGCTACCTGGGCCGTACCGAGTTTGACAGTGTAGAGGTAGATAATGAGGTGATAATAGACAGTGCCGAAAAACTGCAACCTGGTGACTTCGTGCAAGTGCGCATAACCAAGGCATATGATTATGACCTGGAAGGAGAAGTGATATAATAACATCAACAATATAAGCTAAAAATGCCCCGTACTCATGGGGCATTTTTTATGCTCTATTGAGATAGCCATGGTTGGTAGCTGAATGTCTCTTTGCCTGACATTTTAGTGTTCTATTGCAGCAGAATTGGGGGTACATTGGCGCCCATAGCCTGCGCTTTATGGGCATCCAGATGCATAGGTTCGAAGCGATGAAGCGCTCGATAAAAATCGGCACGGGCCAGGTAATAATTGGGGTCTGTTCCGTTGAGGGCAACGGCTTTGCTCAGGTCGAAAAGGCCAGCCTGCAGGTCGCCCACATTGCCTTCGCACACAGCGCAACGATAATAGACGCCATCATTGGTGCTGTCCATCCGCATAAATTGTTTATAATCTTTTATCGCCTCTGCATATTTCTTTTCAAAAGCATAGGTGAATGCCCGGTTGGAGTAACATTCTTTTCTATCGGGCGTGAGTAGTATCGCTTTGGTAAAGTCGTTTATGGAACTATCGTACTTCTGCAACATACCGCAGACCACACCATGATCAATAAACAGATCGACGCTATTCTTTACATCCGGATTTACATTCATTGCGTTAATAGCTATGGCAGTGCTTAGATCAGAAAGCGCATTTTGGAGGCAGGTGCCATAGTCTTCCGTTATATATGGGTCGGGCCATTTATTCATCACTACCTGTTCGTAATAGCTACCACGCATAAAGTATCCAAAGTATTTATCGGGATAGCTATCTATACAATGGCTCCATAGTGCAACTGAATTTCTCCACACCTTTACCTGGCCATATGTGGTGAATATCATAAGGACAAGATATGAACCAAACACCCCGCTCAACAGATATTTGTATCTATCAAAGTGCGTGATGCACCATTCATACCCTTTTATGACAAGGAATATGAGCCCAATATAGGCGATATAAGTAAACCTATCGGACAAGTAGCCTGTACCTGCAGACAATACCTGCAGCATCAATACAATATTGACGGTAAAAAAAGCCCAGCCAAAAACGATGGTGCTATTCTTCCTGACAAACCACATAACTATAAGGATACCAATAAATAGCGCCAGGCACACATAAGCCAAAATAGGCATGGTAATAGGATACTCATATAAAGGCAGCATCTGATACGGATACACAAACTTTGCCAGATATGTGATGTAGGAAAGCGCACCTAACGCAACTTTATTAAATATATTGAAATGAGTGAAAGGATCTGGGCCGTTGAGGATATTATACTTATTAAGGAAATAGAGAGTAGCAATGCCAAATACCAATGATAACACCCACCACGGCAGTTTTTCAACGATAAGTACGCGGGCTGAATACCATTTCCGCTTGTAAAACACATCCAGCACAACCATGGATAATGGAAGGGTAACGGCCTGCACTTTTGAAAAATAGGTAAACAACGAAAGCACCAATGCCCATATGTACCATTTTCGCTGTCTGCTACTTATGTAATTGATATAGGCAAGGAGGGACAAAATGAAGAACAGTCCATATAAAACATCTTTCCGTTCCGTAATCCATGCTACAGATTCTACACGCATGGGGTGAATGCCAAACAATAAGGCTCCCCAAAATGCAGCAACCTTACTCACCCGCAGTTTTCTGAACAAGAAAAAGACGGCAATGGTACTCCCCATGTGCAGTAGCAGGTTGTCTAAATGGAATATAAAGGTGGATGTAAGGGGATCAGGTGCGAAAAAATACTTTTCTATTGCATATGTAAGGACAGGTAGCGGGTCGTAATTGCCTCCAACATTAGTGATAAACATGTTTTTTACATATGTCCAGCTCCATTCCTGCCCAAATGTCGAAAGTGTCTTATTCTTGATGAGATATACATTATCATCCCAAGCTACAAAATAAGCAGACAACGACGGCAGGAATGCAATTAAGGTAATGACCAATAATAACGAAATAAATATCCAATTCTTCGCTTTTTCTATAAAACCGATCTGCATCATGTAGCTAAAAGAATTTATTGCCAGTGCCCGTACTATAGATATTACAGCTTATACATGACCAATTATTTCCGCAAACTTAAAGGTAAACCTGATCTGTTAATTCATGAGATGTTTATAATTACATAACACTTTCATTACATAACAATTATATCACTTTTTAGTAACATACACTTTCCGTGCTGGTAACATAGCGGTTCTACTTTCGCGCGGCACATTGCCGAACTCTCTCTTGGCATAAAACAAAAAAATATGAAAATCAGATCTACAAACTGTAAGCGAATAAGCAGCCTACGACCGCAATGGCTAAGCATGTTAGCATTCAGCTTTCTATTACTGACTGCGAATGCTGGTTTCGGGCAGACACTTTATTATGGTAACGCAGACAACCCGTGGTCTGGCGGCAATTACTGGGCTACAGGAAGCCAAACAGGAACGGCTACTGCCTGGGTAGCAGGTGATAACGCAATTTTTTCGGGTACACCCCATACTGTAACACTTAGCGCATCGCAAACCGCAACCTCTATTAACTATAATGTATCCGGATACACATTAACAACAACTAATAGTACGCCCACAACGCTTACAGGCCCAATTACGTTAGCAAACAATGTAACTATGACATTTGCACCCAATTACCTTTCTACAGCAGGTGGTGCGATCACAGTTGGTAGCGTTAGCGGATCGGGTACGGCCGGTGTAACTATTACCGGAGATATAAACAACGGTACGCCTACTACTACGGGCTCGGGGCACCTTGTACAATTCATAACCGGGTCTACATTTAGTGTACCAGTTACCATTGCAGCAAATGGTACATTAACGAGTACCAACATCAATACTGCAGGTTTTGCCTGCACAGGTACCAGCGTCGCTACAGTAAGTGGTAATATAGTTAACAATAGCGCAATGCCTACTAATTTAGGAGCCAGCGGCAGTGGAATACTTACCTTCAGTGGTGTGTTATCAGGCACCCAGGACCTACACGTATGTGCGGGCCCGAATGTTGGTGCGGCTACCCTGATACTGACCAATAACAATACCTACACCGGGAATACATACATGGATGGTGGCAAATCGGCGGGTGAAACTGTTCAGTTGGGTATTACCAATGCACTGCCTACAACCACTAATTTCCAGCTCGGCTATACCATTCCCAGCGGCGCCACAAGTGGCAGCGGTGGAACACTGGCGCTGAATGGTCATGACCAAACATTGGCATCTATAGCCACCAATAGCTCTAAATACTCAGGTGCTATCCATAATGGTGCCAATACAAATTCAACATTAACGATCAATGGCGCTAATAGTACTGTTTATGCCCAGGGGCTGCTGGACAAAATAACAGCGGGCGCCGGTACCGGTACCCTTGCGCTGGTACGTGCTGGCAGCGGGACAACTGAATTTGCTGCATCAACCAATACCAATTATACCTTAGGAAGTTCAGTAAATACCTTTACAGGTGGTACTACCATTACAGGCGGTACCATAATAGTAGATGCCGGTGTGGCACTATGCGGCCCTACTGGTGCATTATCAATGGCACAAACAGGCACCAATAATACATCCCTACAGCTTAACAATACGGCGCAAACCATTAGCAGCCTGAGCAGCGTATTCGCGGCTACTTCAGGTACACTAACACAGAATATAGCACTGGCCTCTGGCACTACCCTTACTGTGAACCAAAGCACCAACACTACATTTGGCGACACAGCTGCAACACTTACAGCTACAATAACTGGCACAGGCGCCACATTGGTAAAGACCGGAACTGGTGGGCTGAGGCTTACTACCGGCGGCAGTGGCAATACAGTAGGTGCTATTACCGTAACAAACGGCGAACTGAGGTTCAATCCCATCAGCAATGTAACAATGGGTTCAACTGTTGTAAGCCTGAATGGTGGTCTGCTAAGTACTACGGCGATAGCTTCAGGCAGAACATTAACTTTCAGCACATTGGGCCTTACCAACAGCTCTACGATAACACTGGACTCGAACAACACCAATACAGTGACCTTTGCTGCTACATCTGGCACATGGACCTCAGGTAAAACGCTTACCATCAACGGATGGCAGGGCACACCGGGCAATAGCGGAACTAAAGGACAAATATTTGTAGGCAGCAGCGCTACTGGTTTGTTAGCTGCCGACCTTAGCCAGATCACCTTTGTAGTTGGCGGATCCACCTATGCAGCAAAGCAATTATCAACAGGTGAATTAGTACCGCAAGGCAATACAGATTACTACTCTGCCAGCACCGGCAACCTGGATGCTACAGGGACATGGAGCACTAACACAAATGGTGCAGGCGGAAGCAATCCTTCAAATTTCAACACTAACTACCAGGCATTCCATATAGCTAACGGTAACCCCGGAACAATAAGCGGTACCAACACATGGACCGTAAGCGGAACAGCATCAACAATAGCATTAGACCAGGCAACCGACCTTACGATCGGTTCTTCTAATCCTATTTCAGGTATCATAAATGTAGGTGCGAACAGAACATTGACCATTGCTAACAGTACATTACCAACAATAGGCACCATAGCAGCAACAAGTACAATTGAGTACCTGAATATTACAGGTCTTACCACAGTTGCTACCAATACCTATGGCAACCTGATATTTGACAACACATCTGTAACACCGTCTGCAGGGGCACAAACAATAGGCCTGGCAGGTAACCTGACGTTGCAGAACGGTGCATCGATAACCAGTACGCCTACTAACTATGTGACTCTGAATATAGCAGGTACCGGTAACCAGACCATTACAGGTAATGGTAATACCCTTACTCTTTACCAGTTGAAGAACAACACCAATACTACAGGCAACCTTACCCTGGCTGCAAACACGCCGATAACCACACTGGATAACGTGGTACTTGTACAAAACAGCAACACCAACCAATTTAATGATGGTGGCAATACCATAACTGTTGGTAACAACCTATATATGGATGGCTCTTCAGCAACAGGATATAGCCTTACCGGCACCATTGTACTTAATGCAGCAACAGGTACTGCTAACGTAGGTAACAACAGCACCAACAAAGGCGCTATAGTTGCAGCGCTCAAGAACGTGAGTATAAACACTACTGGTGCAGCAGGTTTTTATCCGGTAGCTGGTGGTGGCACCATAACAATAAATGGCAACCTCACTATAGGCAGCGGCGTTACGGCACTGTCGTTCGGGCAAACCAGTACCAGCACATTTGGTAATAATATCAACCTGGGTGGTAATTTCACTTATTCGCCAACTACAGATGTCATAGGTACTTCTCAGGGTAACATTGGGTCTATCAACTTTAACGGTACTTCGGCCCAGTCTTATACTTCCGGCTATACTACATCGCCAGGTACTAACTGGGGCAACTGGACCGTATCGAACACAGCGGGTACAGTAACATTGTCAGCACCTGTAAAGGCAACACTTATTACTACAATCAGCGCAGGGGCTAACTTAGCATTGAACGGAGCTACAAGCATACTGAACAGTGCAGGCAGCGGAAGCGGTCTTGTGAATAACGGTACCATTTCCGGCACCGGTGAAGTGAAACTAACAGGGAGCAGCGCAGTACCAACCATATCTGGTACAGGCACAATAAGCAATATAGAATTTGCTAAATCATCACCGATGCCTATCAACAGCGGATCTACACAAACCATAACAGGCGGCCTGATAATGACGTCGAATACACTTAACGTGAATGGCACTTTGAATATAGCTCCTAATGCTGCAATATCATCAATAGCTGCGACCGCAGGTATTGCAGGCACAGGTAATATTTTATTGCAAAGCACGGTAGCGGGTACAGGCCTCATTGGCACTATTGCTACCGGCGGCACAGTAACTACTACAGTAAACACGCAACGTTATGTGCCTGGACAGCGCGGCTACCGCCTGATAGGCCAGCCATATACCGCTAATATAGACCTGACACAGTTAAGCTCTTCGTTCGACATAACAGGTGTGAGCGGTGTTACCAGCGTTTGCACGGGTACCAGCCCATCGGTATTTGCCTATACACCAGGTACCAACCCGGTATATACTGCTATCACCACCGCTACAGGTACATACCCTGCTGCTGCAAGTGGTAATAATCACCCTAATGGCATACTGGCTTTTGTAAGGGGTACACCAGGACAGGATTGCAGCACACAAGGTACTACAACGCCATCGGCTGTTACATTCACCACATCAGGAACAATAAATGTGGGCGCTATAACGGAGACCGTACCAGCAGGCGGATGGAATGTGATATCGAATCCATACCCTGCCCCGGTAGATCTTTCTACCTTAACGCAAACCGGCGGCAATACACTGGTATATAAAGTGGTGAACCCAGCCGGGCAGGTGATACATACCTATACCAACGGTACCGCTTACCAAGCCCCATCAAGCACCATCATACCTATTAATGGTGCTGTTCTGGCTTTCAACCCGGCAGGTAACGGCGATGCAGTGCTTTCATTTGCTGAGACCAACAAATCGACCGGCACACAAGCAACTAATATGTTCAAAACGACCAGCACATACCCAACGCTTGAATTAGCTGTGAATTATGGTAACACTACCTGGGACAACTGGAAATTGATAATGCAACCACAGACCAGCAACCTGGCCGGCGACAAAGGCGATGTGGTGAAAATAGCTAACGCACAACTTGACCTGTATTCACTTTCTGCTGACAATGCACAACTGAACTGGGATGCACGTGCTGCAGACAGTATAAATGACGGTACCATAATACGCCTGGGCCTGCGCTCTGTACCACAAACCACATATACTGTTACAGTGGCAGAGAACAGCCTGCCGGTAAACAAGACCGTGTACCTGCACGATAAATACACTAATAGCTATACCCTTGCAGATAATGGCATGAACTACGCTGTTACGGTAACGGCTGATGCGGCAAGCCAGGGAGACAACAGGCTGGAGCTTGTATTTAACAATGTGAACAACACAAGTGTGAATACACCAGGAACACAGGCTGATGTACGTATAGTACCTAACCCTGCCAGCAACAATATCATACTCACTTACACCAATGGTTTTGGTGGTGATAAACACCTAAGCATCATTAATGCAGTAGGACAGGTGGTAAAAACAATAACTACAAGCAACAATGCAGTAACCGTATTTGTAGGCGACCTGCCAAACGGCATGTATCTTGTTAAAACCACAGCGGGCAACAATATTATTACTGAACGTTTCATTAAAAACTAACCAAAACGACGACCAAAAGAACTATATGAAATTCAGTAAAATAATATTCCTGTTCGCGGTGATAACTATCATGTCTGTAAAGGGTTATGCACAAGGTCCATTGCCCACCGATCCGGACAACAGTGTTCCTTTGGATGGCGGCCTCAGCATTGCATTGGTAGCTGGCATCAGCTACGGTGCTAAGCGCCTGATGAAAAGCAAAAAAGACGAGGCTAAGAACAACAATAAATAGCTTCTGCTAACAATAATAAAAACGCCTTGTACCTTAATTGGTATAAGGTGTTTTTGTTTATACACTATTGCATTACATTAACAGGCCTGGCGTATCTCTTCGCACATCGTCATGCAGCCTATCATTCATTCGTAATGCATGGTAGAACGTACTGGGGTAAAGAAATATGAGGATGGGTACGGAAGATATCTTATCTGCATTGACTGCCAATATTGTGCATGATAGCTGATGAAACATAAAATTAATACTCCAGTACTGCGATACAAATTATTGTATGGGCAATAATAAGTAATATTGCCAAAATGAGTATTGCACTAAATCAACTGCCCAAGCCTGTAAAAGTATTTCTTTTCAGGGCGCTATGCATTTTTGCGGGATGGGAGCTTTTGTACTTACTCCTGCTGCAACCAATGAATATACCAGACGGGCAACTAACTCAGTTCATTGTTTTTTGCACCACTAAATTCTTATCCCTTTTCTATCCGGGTACATATGCTATATACCATACTGTATACACCCCACAACATGGCAAGGCGGTACGTGTAGAAGATGCCTGTAACGGGCTGGAGCTAATGGTGCTGTATTGCGGATTTATTATTGCAATGCCTACCATTAAAAAGAATATATGGCGCAAACTGGCTTACATAGCTGCTGGAATAGCAGGTATCATGATACTGAATGTGCTGCGCTGCGCTGCGCTTGTGTGGATAGTGTACTACCATAAAGAGCTTTTTACTTTATCTCATAAATACATCTTCAATATAGTGGTGTATGGTGCCATGATAGGCACGTGGATCATTTACTGCAAAGACAGGCGATATGTCTTATAAAGTACGGTTCATTGCAGCGCTTGTGGTTATCATCCTTATCTCGTGGTTCGATTTCAGATACTTATCGATGTACCCGGAATCATTTCCCATCCCGGAAAGTGTGCGCCGGGTGATGCACCTGGGTTTACTGGCAGGTGTGATGCTGACAGGTGCATTTGCTTGGGCCAAATGTCCTGTGGCATGGGTAAAGACACTTTGGTGGTATGCCTACCTATTTGCTTTAGCATTTTTAGTAGTAATGGGCCTGGTAGAGCACTATGCACATGTATTCCACTACAACACACTCTATGCTTTTTACGAGTTCCGAGTGTTTTTCTGCAGCCCCCTTCCGATGTTCATTTTGTTTATTTTCTCAAGGAGTAAAATAGTAATTGCGAAAGATGCATAAGGTAACAGTGATCGTATATTTGACAACTTTGTGATGAGTCCTTTTTCAAAATCTGATAAATAAGATACTACCCTAATCCATCGACATTATTCTATAATTGCTAAGTGAGTAGTTACTCACATTTAAATTTAAGGCACATCTACTGTATTCTTTCTGCGGATGATGCAGCGTACTGCCGTTACATTAACATTATATTATTGCAATCGATACCGATAACGTTTGCACAAATATAATGTTAGAGTTATCTGAATATTATTCCCATGTACTATATTTTTAACACATTATTAATGAGTGAGCACTCACTTTAACCCTATTGTGTGACCATCTGCGTACAAAAACCATCTATATTATGAACAAACAATTACAGTTTATACCGCGCCTCTCTCGTGGACTTAAACAATTTACCCTATTATTTGTGGTGCTGTTCCTGGCGTTCAAGGCAAGTGCCCAAACACCATATTATTCCGCGGCAACAGGAGCGCTAAATACTGCTGCTACATGGTGGTCTAATCCCGATGGTGCTACAGGTTTCCACCCGGCTGCTGTAAGTGGGCAGACCAATACGCCTTTCCATGTTGCTAATGGGAACCCAGGCGCTTTATCCAGCTCCGTTAGTTTGGGCGCTGGCTCTCGGTTTATTTATGATAATGCAGGCACGGGAGCAAGCAGTACGACAGCTACCTTATCTGGAAGTACATTGACCGGTACTATAGATGTGGCTGCGGGCATTACGCTAACAATTTCAAATTCTACCAGCAATCTCATAATTGGCACAGTATCGCCAACATCTACAATAATTTTAACAAATGGCAGCTCTGAAACGCTACCTGCGGGTACCTATGGCAACTTGACCATTGGGGCAACAAGTGGGGGTACTGCTGGAACAAAGACGCTGGCCGGCAATATTACTGTCGCAGGTAACTTGACATTAAATATAACAACCAGTTCTGGATTTGGGCTGTCATCTTTCGCCTTGAATGTACAAGGTAATATCGTGTCAGGATCGGGCACTGCAGCAGATAATATAATCAACGCATCTGCCGGAACGGTTAACTTTAATGGCTCTACCGCTCAAACAGTGGGCACAACGGTCTTTACAGGCTCAAACGGCTCTACTATCAAGAACCTCACAATAAACAATAGTGCAGGTGTCACTTTCAGTAGTAGTGTAACTGTTTCGAATGCCCTTACATTAACCAGTGGCTCTTTGGCATTAGGTACAAATACACTTACTATACCCTCTACTTGTACCGTAACATCAGCTGGTGGTAATATTGATGCATCTACTGCTACTTTATCTTTGGCAGGTACATTATCTATACCAACAGGTGTTATCAAATCAAATTCAGTTGCCAACCTCACTCTTACATCCGGAGCAGTAACAATAGCTGATGCAACTACAGTAAGCACTGCATTAACGCTTACAGCAGGTTCATTAACAGTAACGGGCGGCCTCACCGTCAGCGGTGGTGCTACTGTAACTCGCGCAGCAGGTAGTTTGCCAGGAGTGCCGATTTACGGAACTGCCGTGAACGTAACCAGCAGTGGCACTACAACGTCTGGCAATGAGCTTACACCTTCTGCAGGTAGCATCGGCGTCCTTACGATCAGCGCTGGCACTTATACATTAGGCACATCGCCAACAGTCGTAAGCTTGTCTGTGGCCAGTGGCGCAACAATAGATGCTGGTACAAATACCATAACGCCAACTACCAGCGTATCCATTACCGGGACCTTCAAGCATGCCAACACAGTAGGGTTTGCGAACGGAACAACAACTGCAATAAACAATACCAATTCACCGACCATAACACTGGCTACAGGCTCCACGGTAAACTATGCAGCTGCCAATGCCCCGATCGATGGCCGTACATATAGCAAGCTCACATTTAGTGGCACAGGTACGGCTACATTATCTGGCAATACAACGTTGTCCAGCACCCTGGCAATACCTACTACAAGCTCCATTGTATCCTTAAATTCAAATACGCTAACCTTTTCAGGAACAGGGTCAACAATGACACTTGGTACCAGTGCAGCTGTAGATGCATCAACTGGCACGTTAGCATTCACCTCTGGTGCACAAACAGTACCTGCAAATGCATTTACAGGTACTATTAATAACTTAACAATAAACAATACCAGCTTAACATTTGCTAACGGTGTGACACTGGGTGGAACATTAACGTTAACTGCGGGCACCCTCACCGTAACAAGCGGCGTATTTACTGTTAACGCGGGCGGCACGGTGAGCAGGGCTGCTGGTACCTTTAATGCAAACCCCACCTACGGTGCAGGTGTGAACGTTACCATAACAGCTACCGCAAATTCAGGCAAAGAGATCACCCCGGCTTCTGGTTCAATTGCTACTCTCAGTGTGTCTTCAGGAACATACACATTAAACGCAAGCAGCGTAGCGCCGGCAGCACTTTCCCTGGCAAATGGCACAATATTGCAAGTAGCTATTAATACACTTATACTTAGCGCTACCCCTGCAGTCACAGGAACAGGCGCAATAACAGCGAACGGTGGTACAATAGCTTTAAATGGCACATTGACCATACCTGCCGGCCTGTTCACATCTAACAATATAAAAAACCTTACACTTACCTCTGGCACCACAACGTGGAATAACGCTTCAACAAACCTCACCGGCGCTATCACTTTAACAGCAGGTACATTATTATTAGGTGCGAATACGCTTAACATAAGCGGCACGGCAACTGAAGCAGCGGGTGCGATAGATGCAAGCGCAGGCACAATAAATCTCAATGCCGTTTTTCCCCAAAGCATGCCTGCAAACATGTTCACCGGCAATATAAATAATTTGACAATAACTAATGCCACAGGCGTAACCCTGGGTAGCGCTACAACAGTCGCAAACGCCCTTACCCTTACAAGCGGTGCACTTACAGTAACTGGCGGCCTCACTGTTAGCGGTGGCGCTACTGTTACTATGGGCGGTGGTTCTTTAGCAGCAGCACCCGCCTACGGCACAGGTGTTAATGTTACTACAACTGTAACCGGCACCTCTGGTAACGAACTTACCCCGAGTGCGGGTTCTATTGGTGTACTTGCCATTTCATCCGGCACATATACATTGGCATCAGCACCTACAGCAAGCAGTCTCACTGTTGCCAGTGGTGCTACAATAGATGCTGCTACTAACAGTATTACATTGTCATCAACTGGGGCAAATATCTCTGGCACCTTCAAGCATGCAAATACCAATGGTTTCCGTGGTGCTGCAAATAGTGCAATAGCAAACACCAATTCACCTGCCATTACACTGAACAGCGGTTCTACTGTTATATATTATGGCGCAGGCACACCTCCGGTATCTTCCGGCACATACAGCAATCTTACAGTTACGAGCACCAGCGGCGCTACCCTGTCGGGCGCTACTACGGTAACTGGAACATTGTCCTTAAGCGGCCCACTCACAGTAGGTGGTAACACACTTACTATAAATGATTTCTCCGGATCATCTACTAATGGTCTTAACGTAACAAGTGGAAGTACAGTAACTACTACAGGCGCACTTAGCAACCCGCTTTACTTTGTAAGCAGTAATAACACGCTTGGCACTTTGAACATAGGTGGCAACGCCACGCTTGGCAATGCGATAAACATGGCAGCAGGCAGCTCAGCAGGTACAGTGAACGTTACTTCCGGTACGCTTACTACTGGCGGCAACCTTAGCCTGCTTTCTGACGCTAATGGCACTGCACGCATAGCTGCTATAACTGGCACTGTGACCGGCAATGTGAATATACAGCGCTTCGTACCCGGCCAGCGCGGCTACCGCTTGCTGGGTCATCCATACACCAGCAATGTAGATCTGAGCCAGCTATATGCAACATTCGACATTACAGGGCTTACAGGCAATGCAGGATCTACATGTACCGGTACTAACCCATCAACGTTCAGCTATACTGCTGGTGCTGGTGGCTACACGGCTATCACAGGTACAGGTGCAGCAGCGTTCCCTGCTGTGCAGAGCAGCGGTAGTATTGCCAATGGTATACTTGCGTTCGTAAGGGGCAGCAAAGGCCAGGACTGTAATACAAGCATTACTACTCCACCATCAGATATTACGTTCACTACAGCATCAGGTATCAACCAGGGCGATGTAACGGAAACAGTGCCTGCAAATGGCTGGAATCTAATAGCTAACCCTTATCCAAGCCAGGTATTACTAAGCTCTGTAGATAATATAAACAACCTGAATGCTATAATAGTAGTAGAGCCAGGAGGCCAGAACCTTGGTAATACATATACCAATGGCACGGCATACTTCACGGGTACATCCAGCTATATACTGCCTATCAACGGCGCTATACTGGCGAATAATACTACCGGGTCGCCCATATCGCTGGTGTTCCATGAAACAAGCAAAAATTCAGGCACACCAACTACAGGTATCATGAAAACAACCAACTTGTACCCTACTATTGAGCTTTCTGTTTACTATGGCAATACCTTTTGGGATGCATGGCACATGAGCATGAAGCCGGGCGCTACAGGTAACGCTGGCGAAACAGGCGACCTGGAAAAGATAGCGAACACACAGTTCAGTATCAGCTCTTTGAGCACTAATGCCAAACAACTGGCATGGGATGCGCGCGATGAAAGCGATATAACTGACGGCACGGTGGTACCAATGAATATCAGCTCTGCACCACGCACCACTTATACTTTGCAAGTTACCGACTACAGCCTGCCAGGTGATAAAACAGTGTACCTGCATGATAAGTACACCAACTCTTATGTGTTACTAAGTAATGGCACCAGTTATCCTTTCACAGTGAACAGTGATACAGGCAGCCAAGGGCAGAACAGAATGGAATTAGTGTTCAATGTGAACACCAACAATACGGGTGTTAGCAATGTGAACAATACACAAAGTTCGGTACAAATAGTACCCAACCCTGCATCCAGCAATATTAGCCTGAATTACAGCAAAGCATTCGCAGGCGGTAAGACCATCAGCATTATCAACGCAATGGGCCAGGTGATGAGAACATGGAACAGCAACGACACTTATGTAAATGTATTTGTAGGTGATCTGCCGAGCGGCATATACCTGGTAAAAACTGCAACAGGCACTAACATTTCTACTGAACGTTTTATTAAAAACTAATAAGCTCTCCACACACCATACAATAGATAATATGAAACTCAATAAAATAATATTTCTGTTCGCAACCATTAGTATCATATCGGTAAAGGCACTGGCACAAGGCCCATTGCCTGCAGACCCAGATGATAGCGTGCCACTGGATGGCGGTCTTACTATAGCACTTGTAGCAGGTATAAGCTATGGTGCCAAAAAGCTGATGAAGAAAAAAGGAACTACTGCTGATGTGACAGTAAAAGTGACTACTGAAAAGTAGATAGATGGACGATAGATCACACGGGTCCCGCGCGTCTGCGCGGGACTTTTTTGTGCGCAAAATAGTTAATTATGACATATTGATGAAAGGTATGGTGGTTATTAACCGTACCTTGCGCGCTGTATTTATACAATAAATTCCAGCATTTACCTATGCATTTAGTTATGTTTTACCTGCAGCCATTTATAGCTGCATTCACAGGCTGGTTCACTACATGGATCGCTATTTACATGCTGTTCCACCCTCGGGAGCCTAAACGTTTCCTGGGCATAACGATACAAGGCATATTCCCTAAAAGGCAAAAACAGTTTGCGGCAAAACTGGGTGGTGTAGTAGCTAATGAACTGCTGCATTTTAATGATATAGCAGCCCACATCAGAAACCCGGAACAACTTGCGGCGCTGAAACCAGATATAGAAAAACACATAGATACATTCCTGCATGTGAAATTGAAGGAGAAACTTCCTGTAATATCCATGTTCGTAGGTGAGGGCATGCTGAACAAGGTAAAGGAGGGGTTACTGGAAGAGATAGACCTGCTGTTGCCAGATGTGATAAACAAGTATACAGATAACCTGACCCAAAAGATAGATATAGAACAAATGGTGACGGACAGAGTATCTGCCTTTTCATCAGATAAACTGGAAGAGATATTGGCCACTGTGATGAGTAAGGAATTCAGGTTCGTAGAACTGATAGGCGGTGTATTGGGGTTTGTGATAGGCCTGATACAAATGGGCCTTTCATTTTTATAATATTGGTCAG
Organism: Flavipsychrobacter sp.; assembly: GCA_965276955.1. Classification (GTDB taxonomy): domain Bacteria; phylum Bacteroidota; class Bacteroidia; order Chitinophagales; family Chitinophagaceae; genus JABDEZ01. The sequence continues at coordinate 13,580 of CBDIBP010000008.1, read as the reverse complement.
GTTTAACAGTAAGTATGTTGTATAAATTGGAGGATATTGTAATTTTACCAAAACAGACTTAAATGCCACACTATCATTCGTTAGGCAAAGTTCCACATAAGCGCCACACGCAGTTTCGCAAACCGGATGGCACTTTATATTCAGAGCAGTTATTTAGTACAGAAGGTTTTTCATCCAATTCTTCCTTACTTTATCACCTCTACCCGCCTACAAAGATCATAAGGACAGAAGAGCCTGTGAATATTGCTCCTATAGCTGCGTCAGATAATATATTGAAACACAGGAGTTTCCAGGGTTTTAATATAGCACCGGGTGGCGGATACCTGGAAAGCCGCAAAGTTGTATTGTTCAATAACGATGTACACTTGTCTCTTGCTGCACCAAAGCATGGTTTACCAGACCATGTATTTTACAAAAATGCTGATACGGACGAAGTATTGTTCATACACGAAGGTAAGGGTACGCTTAAAACACAATATGGAGAGCTGGCTTTTGGCTATGGCGACTATGTAGTGATACCAAGGGGTACTATTTACCAGATATCTTTCGATACTGAGGATAACCGCCTTTTTATTATCGATTCTTTTAGTCCCATAACTTTCCCTAAAAGGTATTTGTCTAAGTATGGGCAATTGCTGGAAAACTCACCTTATTGCGAGAGGGACCTACGCAAGCCGGAGAACCTGCAGACGTTCGACCAGAAAGGAGAATTCCTGATACAGATCAAGAAACGGGGACTGCTCTACCCTATATGGTATGGCACACACCCGTTCGATGTAATAGGATGGGACGGCTGCGAATATCCTTATATACTGAGCATTCATGATTTTGAACCTATAACCGGCCGGGTGCACCAACCGCCGCCAGTGCACCAGACATTTGACGCACATAACTTCGTTGTGTGCTCATTTGTGCCACGCCTATTCGATTATCATCCCCAATCTATACCTGCACCATATAACCATAGTAATATAGACAGCGATGAAGTACTGTACTATGTGGATGGTGACTTTATGAGCCGCAAGCATGTGGAGCGTGGTATGATAACGCTGCACCCATCTGGCATACCACACGGGCCACACCCCGGTACTGTAGAGAAAAGCATAGGCAAAACCGGGACCAAGGAACTGGCAGTGATGGTGGATACCTTTCACCCGCTGCAACTAACCAATGATGCGCTGGGTATTGAGGACGACAAGTACATAACCAGCTGGATAGAATAAATATCAATAACAGTACAGATAAAAAAAAAATCTTTCAACTTCTAATTTACAATTCATGGAAACGTTAACAACCAGCGAAAAAATGAAGACAGCGCAGGACTTCCTGCCGATAAATGGCACCGACCACATAGAGCTTTACGTAGGTAATGCTAAGCAGGCTGCACATTTTTACAAAAGTGCTTTCGGTTTTAAAACAGTAGCATATTCCGGGCCAGAAACAGGCGTTAGAGACGTATCATCGTACGTATTGCAACAGGGTAAGATACGCCTTGTGCTAACCACACCATTAAAATCGACCAACCCAATATCGGAACATATATACAAACATGGTGATGGTGTAAAGGTGCTGGCCCTGTGGGTAGATGATGCATATAAAGCCTATGAAGACACTGTAGCCCGTGGCGCTAAAGTGTATATGGAGCCTAAGACACTTACTGATGAACATGGTGAAGTGAAAGTGAGTGGTATATATACATATGGCGAAACAGTGCACCTTTTTGTAGAACGCAAAAACTATAAGGGTATTTTCATGCCCGGTTATCAGCCATACACAAGTGAGTACAGCCCTGAAGATGTAGGCTTGCTATACATAGACCATTGCGTAGGCAATGTGGGCTGGAACCGCATGAACGATACCATAAAATGGTATGAAGATGTGATGGGGTTCGCCAACATACTTTCGTTCGATGATAAGCAGATCAACACAGAGTATTCTGCGCTGATGAGCAAGGTAATGAGCAATGGCAATGGCTATGTGAAATTCCCGATAAACGAGCCTGCTGAAGGAAAGAAAAAATCGCAGATAGAAGAATACCTGGATTTTTACGAAGGCGAAGGTGTGCAGCACATAGCTGTAGCTACTAACGATATAGTGAAAACAGTACGCGCATTGAAAGCAAGAGGTGTAGAGTTTTTGAGTGCACCACCTAATGCATACTATGAGGATATGACCGCCCGTGTAGGTAAAATAGAAGAAGACCTGTCCCCACTACAGGAACTGGGGATACTTGTAGACTCTGATGAGGAAGGATACTTGTTGCAGATATTTACCAAACCAGTAGAAGACCGCCCTACCTTGTTCTTCGAGATCATACAACGCAGAGGCGCACAGAGCTTTGGCGCTGGCAACTTCAAAGCTTTGTTCGAATCAATAGAACGCGAACAAGCTAAGCGTGGTAACTTGTAATTGAGAATAGTTTAGCATAAAGAGAATGGCTGTCATCACTGACAGCCATTCTCTTTTACAGGCATTTATGGGGATCATTCTATGATCACTAACCGTTGTATATCTGATATACCGGTATCATCTAAAAGATGCAACATATATACACCTGCAGGGAATGATAATGCAACCTTTGCTATATTATTGACGAAATGAACTTCAGGCAATGGCATTTTTCTACCTGCCATATCAAATATCTCTATGCTTATTGTTCTATTATTATACACCCGCTCTATGGTCACCTCATTATGAGCAGGATCAGGGTATATCTTATAGCGCCCAGCGGAACTGACGTTGCCTACAGTCAGGCTTATTATGTTGGTTATCAAAGTATCGGGCCTGGTGCATGCGCAGGTGCTATGTATATAAAGGCTTATCTTATCGCCCATGTTTACGTTGTAGGTTTTATACGAGCTGGTGGTGGCGCCGGGTATATCTATGCCATTCTTACGCCACTGGTAAGAGAGGCAATTGGTAACTTCAGGAGTTAACGCTGTAAAAGTTACGAACACGCCAGGAGCATAATTGAGCGGAGATACTACAATAGATACGGGAGGGGGATGTGAAGCCTGTACATACATTTTTATACCATTACTTGTAGCGGTATCAACCGGCCTGCATATACCATAGCTTGTAATAGTGCACGATACCACATCGCCCGAACGTAGTGTGGTGGTACTAAAAATGTTGCTGATACCTGCAAGTGCGGTCCTGCCATTTATCTTCCATGCATATATAGCATTGGCACCTGCATTACCTGCGTTGGCTATAAAAATTGTATTATCCAAACTACATACAGTATCTGTAGCAGTGGATATTTGGACCACAGGTAGGCCTGTAGATGAGATGATAGTAACAGGAACAGCAAGCGAAGTAGTACATCCGTTAAGAGACAACAGCACGGAATAGGTGCCTGTAGCTGCAGTGTTGGCATTGTAAACGGAAGTATCGGCGTGTGCAGACGTGAAAGATAGCGGGCCAGACCACCTATATACAACACCAAGCTGGCTACTGCTGGCACTCAACAGCAAAGTATCGCCGGCACATATGGGGCTATTGCTGGCGGCACTACCAGCAGGCGATGGCTTTAGTGCCACATGTATTGTAGGGCTTGCGCTATAGCAGCCATTCAAAATGGCACTTACGGTGTAGATGCCAGTATCAGCATACGTAATATTACTGATCTGCGGCCCCTGTTGCATGCTACTAAACCCAGGGCCTGTCCATACATAGCCAGCACCAGCAGTGCTATCGCTTGCTGTTAGGTTAAGCGTAGCACCTGCACACAATGGACTGTTGCTCACGGCAACAGGAGTGGCGGGCAAAGGACGTATTAATACAGTAAGAGTGTCATAAACAATACAACTATTGTAGCTGATAGCAAGTGCATACCTTCCGCCACCAGCTGTGGTGGCAGTGGGAATAACAAAGCTATTTTGGTTGTAGATGGTACCATTAGGCCCTGTCCACGTAAAATATGCACCACTGGTAATACTGTTCGAATTTATTTTTAGAGTATCGCCAGCGCATACAGGGCTATTGCTGCTGTATGTGATGCCGGCAGGCAACGGGTTAACGGTTACGAACGTACTATCTGATACAGAGCAACCATTGATGGTACTAATAACCTTATAATTGCCTCTATCTATTGCTCCTACTATCCTCGTAGTGGTCTTCCCTGCCGCAATAAACCCATTCGGGCCTGTCCATGAATATCTTACACCTGTGATGGCAGTATCAATTGATGCAAGGCTAAGGGTAGCACCTGCACACAACGGGCTGTTGGTAGCTATGCCAGTAATAGTGGGCAAAGGTTTTACGATAATATTCACCGTATCATTGATAGAACATGAACCATTGGCTATAGAAAGATAATAACTGCCACTGTTCGATATGGTAGCGTTAGGAATACTAATACTTGCCTGTGAGCTATTATAATTACCAGGCCCAGCCCAATGCCAGGTACTGCCTGACTGCTGTGCTGGAGCAATGATATTCAGGCTATCGCCGGAGCATATACTACCAGCATAAATAAGGATAGGTGCAAGCGGCGGCGATGCCACGGTCACATAGGTGCTATCTGTGACCAAACAACCCGCATTAGCAACCGAAACTATGTACTTACCACTATCTACATATGGTATATTAGAAATGGATGGGTTCTTAGTAGTAGATGTAAAGCTATTAGGCCCTGCCCAATTATATGTAACACCAGCAGCAGAACTTCTTAGAATAATGTTCAAAGTATTGGCCTGGCAAACAGAAAAGGTATCGGCAAGTGTAGCAACAGGCCGTGGCAGCACCTGTACATTAAGTGTGTCCTGCAACACACATACATTGCCCATGCTGGTAGTGAAATAATAAGTCCCGGAATTGGAAGAACCAGTATTAGCGATTGATATATTTCGAGTAGTGGCGTAAAAATTGTTGGGGCCGGTCCATGAGCATATAGCCCCCGTATTAGGCACATTGCCGTTTAGTTTCAGACTGTCGCCAATGCATAGTATGGGTTTACCTGTTACATAACTGGTATCTGGCGTTGCGAGAACAACCACGTGTGTAGTATCAGCGATATTGCACCCATTCAGCGTAGCGGTTACAATGTATCTTCCTGTGTCTGCAAAAATAGCCGGGGTTCTGACGGGGTTCTGAAGCAGACTATTAAAGCTATTGGGGCCTGTCCAATGCCATGTTGTCCCGGTGAAAGCGGGACCACTTGTAAGGTTGATGACCGCCCCTTTACACACAGCACTGTTACTGCCTGCAACAGGCTTTAGTGGTGCTATTTTAATGACCACGTGGAATGTATCTACCACACTACATTCAGAAGTGTATTCAGTAAGGTAGTAGTTGCCAGAATCTGCATAAGGAGCATTTGATCTAATAATGTCGACACTCGTAGCGGACAAACTATTGGGCCCCACCCAATTGTAAGTAATCCCGGTTGCCAAATCCTGACCTAATAGTACAAGGCTGCCACCCGGACATAATGGACTTACAGCGGTAAGATGTCCACTCATGATCCTTATATCTTTTCCATCGTCAAGCGAAGTATCTGATGGACTTGACGAAATGATGCGATAACGATAGCCGATACCTGAGGGGATACCATACGGTATGGTACAGCTAATTGTACCAGAAGATGTAGCAGTAACAGAACCTATAACTACAGCACTTGCAAAGCTACCCGCTGCATTGGATAGCTGCACGGTAAAGATGTTACCCGTGCGAAAGGGGAAAGTGGTGAAATAGGGCAACGTCACAGTATTGCCTGCACATTGCAAAATATCAGTGAATGGCGCAGTCATATACACAATAGTATCCGGCAAACTGAATTTCACAAGAAAATCATCAAATGCACCTCCAGCATAAGACGGTTGAAAACTACTATTTGACATATTAAGTTGGCCTGTAGTGTATCCTACCATGTAAATATGCCCGGCTTTGTCACATGCAACAGAAGTCACTGACTCCTGTCCTGCTCCTCCATAATATGACCCCCACAATTTACTACCGCTACTATCGAACTGAGCTATAAATCCATCATCATATCCTCCGCCATATACACTCTGGTAAGCTGACGTGGTAGCAATATTAGAGGTACTATTCGTATTGCCTCCCAATAAAACATTGCCCTTAGCATCGCAGGCAACAAAAGAATTAGAATTTGAAGAAGAACTTGTACCACCAAAATAAGTACCCCATTGCCTGCTACCAGTGCTATCCAGTTTTACCAGTAGTGCATTGTAGCTATTTCCATGATAACTGCTTTGGTAACTGCCTGCAGTGGCTATATTATTACTGCTGTATGTAGAGCCCGCAACGTATACATTGTTGCGGCTGTCCGTAGCTATATTTCCTAACAGATCTTCACCTACCCCACCTAAGTATGTACTCCATATCATTGCTCCTGCATTTGTAAATTTAGTAAGGAAACAATCAGAGATGCCTCCTCCAAAACTGCCCTGCAAACATGCGCTGGTGGTAACGAGGTTGGTGCTGTTGGTACTGCTTGCTAAGTAAATATTATCTGAACCATCACAAGCAACGGATGTTTCATATGCAAAGGCTTCGTCTCCGCTGCCACCAAAATATGTGCTCCACTGCCTTGCCCCGCTGCTATTGAACTTGGACAAAAAAACATCTATTGAACCACCGTTGCTACCCTGGTAACAGCCAGTAGTAGCAAACGTTCCACTATTATCGTATGTGTTACCGCAAACAAAAATATTTCCAGCCTTATCGCAGATCACACCAGTGGCAGCGTCATACGCAGTCCCCCCATAGTAGGTAGACCATAAAAAAGAACCGCTTCCACTGAATTTAGTAATAAATGCATCTCCACTACCACCACCATAAGTAGGCTGGTAGCTTGCTGCTGTTGTACCTATACCTATCGTTGTGCGGCCAGCGATCACCACATTGCCCTGAGGATCGCAAGCTATACTAAAGGCTACCGCCTGGGAGTTGTTCGCTGAATATGATCCAAAATAAGTACACCATAAGCGAGTGCCGGCTGAATTGAATTTTGCTATAAACGCACTACTATAACCCAATCCTGCACCGGCATAGCTTCCTACTGTGGCTACAGGCGCGCCACCTGTTGTCAGTCCTGCCATAAAAACGTTCCCAAGTGTATCACAGGCAGTACTCGCATATATTGCTTCGGTACCATAACCACCATAATATGTGGCCCATGCCAATGTTGGGTCAATGACCAACGTTCCGTCGTAGGGAGCAACGTCAAAACCAATAGTATTCTCTTTTACTTTAAATGATGTAGTGACCGACCTCATTGTGCCATACACATAGCTATAAGGCTGCTGCTCAGTAACAGTACCCACTGGAGTAGTAGCCACAATACTGCCGGTGGCAGTTTTTTTCAGGCTGTTGGTTCCACCGTACTGTATTTGTATATCCCGCACATGCCCTCCGGGATGCACAACGAAATCGTACTCTACCCGATCATCTTTTATGTACAACACCCAGTCTATATTTGGATATACATTCTTGTAAGTTATCTTATTATAACTATGTGCTTCTATAAGGCCATACTGTTGTATATACTGCTCAAAAAAATCCTGCTTTTCATCAGCTATTGCTACAGCAAACGTATTCGCACCTGCCAGTTTCACATCCATACGATACATTTCAAGTGCTATACGCGAAGTATCTAATTGGGCTTTAGATGTTCCTTCACCCATTACTTTCTTATTCCATTGATAATGCAGTTGGCCATTCCCAATAAACAGGGTCATGCCAGGAGTAGCAACGCTATACTGTATATCTGCGCGATGCTGGCCATACTGATCTATAACTTGGCCTTTATTCTCAATAAAATATAGTGGTTGACTTCGACGTGGTATTTCAGCAGTTGTTTTTGCAGTTACTCCACCATTCATGACTAATATAAATAAGATATATAGGTAGTAAGGTCTCATTTTATATAGGGTTGATCTATATAAATTTACACAATAAGACGATACTTTTTAATGCATTCAATTAAAGTCTATGAATATGATGTAAAATATTCATCAATCATGTCATAACAAAATGATAATCAATACACTAATAGACCAATAATTTTATACCCAGAAAATTTATTATTGTCTCCATAGCATAGTATTGCACGCTTAGATGGTCTTTATGAATAATATTCATAAAAAAACCGGCCTCAAAAAAAATTGAGGCCGGTGATATAAATACAAGATCAAATTATTGTTGTACTGTAAAACGCATCACTCTGCTTTCGCCATCTGCTTGTACGCGCAGCAGATATATACCATCGGCAATATTTGCGCCCAGCATTATAGGCTCATTTATGTTGCCATTGATCAACGCTACTGTATTGGTATACACTGGTTGACCAATTACGTTCAGTATAGCTAACTGAACTGAGTTTGAGCTTATACCATCAAGATGACCTTTAAGTGATACCGAACCTTTGCTTGGGTTAGGATACAAGCTAAGCGTACTTAATGCTTTTTCTACAGGAGATAAGCCTGTAGTGATATGCACCCTTATGCCATTGCTTATTGCAGAATCTGGGTTGGCACACATGAGGTGGTTGTGCACCACAACAGTTACTACATCACTATCTGCAAGAGCATGGAATGTTGCGGTACTGAATGTTTGGCCAGCAGCTACATGGCCATTTACATACCATTGGTATGTTGTTTGTCCACCCAATACCACAGAAGAGGAGAACGTTACTGATGCACCCAGCGCTAAAGTATCCCCCGGGCTTGCAGTAATAGTTACCTGCGGCGTAGATGGCTGCAGTATGGTCACAGGTATCTTATTACTTGTATCTAACGGATCAGTAAGACACTGGCCATTGCTTTGCAGTATACAATATACAATATCGCCACTGGTAAGGAAGTTAGAACCCCATGTGCCATTGGTAGCGCCTACAATGGCAGTATCACCCAATAGTGGGTCAATTATACGCCACTGATATTTGGGATTGTTACCGCCGTTAAGAATGGATGATGTAAAAGAGAAACCGGACCCAGAGCAAATCGTATCGCCTGGCGTTGCGGCAATATTTATGCTGGTAGTGATGCTAGGATTAACAGTAACAAATATGCTGTCTTTAGCAGAACGGCAGCCGTTGAGCGTATCTGTGATGTAGTAGTAGCCAGCGTTGTTGATGTTGACATTAGGAATGGAAGCATTCTGAGCAGAAGATATGTATCCTTGTGGACCAGTAATACGATACGTAACAGGCGATGATGTGCTTGATGCATTAATATTTAACGTAGCACCTGAGCAAAGTGGTGAATTGCTATTAGCTGTTGGCGCCGGTGGTATTATACTGCTCACCGTAACAGCTATCGTTGTAGTGGCAGCTGGACAACCGCTGTGCGTAACTGACGCTGTGTAGTTACCACCATTTGTGGTAGCTGCGTTTGCGATCGTTGCTACCAAGGAGTTGGTAGAAAAACCTGCAGGTCCAGTGATGCTATATGTAACTGGTGTAATGAATGAAGTGTTGGCACCAGTTAATAAAATATTATCGCCTACACAAACTGGTGAATTGCTGGTGAAAGTGGGAGCTGATAGGCCACTGATGATACGAATGTTTACAAATTCATCCGGCGATGTATAGGCAGGGCTTGTAGCTATAATGCGCATACGGTAGTTAGTACCTACTGCTGTAATTGCGGGTATAGTAACCGGAATATTGCCGACAAGGGTACTAGCTGTTACTGACCCTATTGAGACAGGAGCTGCAAAACTGCCTGAAGCATCAGATAGCTGGGCCATAAAAATGTTACCTGAATTAAAATTGTAGCTGGTGTTGTAAGTAACATTAAATGTTCCTGATGGACATAGAATGGTGTCTGTATACGGCTGTGCGATAACTACAAATGTATCTTTGTTGAATCTGGAAACATATGCATCAGTATTACCCAGGTTAGTGGTCTGGTAGGCACCTAGAGTAGCGATACCAGTTGTGCTGCTGGTGAAACCACCGGAATAAAAACCACCGTTCACATTGTTGGCTATCGCATATTCCGATTCTGCATTTGGGCCTCCAAAATAAGTACCCCACAATCTTTGGCCGAGCGGAGTGAATTTTGCTATATATGCGTCTGTGCCTCCAGCATAAGTACTTTGATATGTACCGTTATTAGTAGTAGCTATCCCTACAGTACTAGTGGTAAAACCTGCGATCATTGGGTTACCAAAATTATCGATAGTGATAGCTTTCTGGGTCTCAGCACCTGTACCTCCATAGTAGGTACCCCATTTATTGTTGCCTGCTGTGTCGAACTTGGCGAGGAAACCGTCATTACCACCCGCATACGTGGTCTGATAAGCCCCTGCTGTAGCAATGTTTGTAGCACCTGACGTATAACCACTCATATAAACGTTACCAAGTGTATCATTGGCGATCGCAAAACCTTGTGTAGTACCCGAACCGTAATACGAACCCCAGTCCCGATTTCCACTTGAATCAAATTTTGCTATCATAGCATTAGTAGGGAAAAAACTACCAACAAGGGCTGATTGATAAGCGGTTGCAGACGCAATGCCAGTTGATGCATTAGTTTGTCCAGCAAAATACAGGTATCCTAACAAATCTATTGATGCTTGATATATATACGTAGAAGTGAAGTTTCCCGATCCATAATAAGTTCCCCATATCCTATTGCCTGATGTGTCAAAACGGTTGATAAAACCATTTAAAGTCCCATTTTCTGTGCCATCAAAAATATTGGAGCCAGCAGTAATAGCTGTAGGGCTTCCTGTAGCCCCTGCAACATATACTGAACGCCATTTATCACATGCTACGGAATAACCAATATCGTTGCCTGTGCCACCAATATATGTACTCCACTGTATGGTACCAGCACTATTGAACTTGGCAAGAAAAGCATCGCCTGTGCCGCCGCCGTATGCAGATTGAAGTGTGGAATTAAAAGCGATACCCGTAGCAGATGTGGTAGAACCCGTCATATACACATTACCATTACGGTCAGTTGCAACTCCATTACATTGTTCTGAGCCAGAACCACCAAAATACGTGGCCCAAGCTTCTGTACCATTAGCATTGAATTTTACCAGAAATCCATCATTGTTAGCATTGTAAGTGGTTTGATACGCACCAACAGTAGCAATATTTGCAGTACTGGTAGTATATCCGCAGGCATAGACATTGCCCGATGCATCTGTTGTGATATTAATGAGCTGTTCTACACCGGCGCCACCATAGTAAGTAGACCATTGCAACTGCGGATCTATAACTACAGGACCTTCATGTGGTGCTATATTGAAACTAAGTATGTTCCCTTTCAAAGAGAAGGAAGAGCCCACTTCCTTGTTAGTATTCAGTGCATAAGAAAATGGTGTATGCTCTTTTATTTCTCCAGCTGGCGTCTTTATTATAAGGCCACCGTTCTTGGCTACGTGCATAGAGGAAGCACCATCATATTTTATTTTGATATGGCTTGCATCGGCCCCATCATGAACTATGAAATCATACTCTACTTTATCGTCCTTTGTATATACTACCCAATCAATACCTGGATACACGTCCATGTAGGTGACCTTACCAAATGAACCTGCAGATATTACCTTGCCGTTCATGTAGTAGTGCTCTGTATACTGCTGTTCGTCAGATGTTACAGCCTTGGCATTCTTGTTAGCGCCAACTAACGTAACATCCATACGGTTAGCCTTATTCTTTACATGTTTATCATTATCTACCAGATCATTGAACTGGTAATGTAACGCACCTGAAGACAGGAACAGGCTAACCCCTGGCCTTTTAAGATCATACTGTATATCGGTACGCGCCTTGTTATATTGGTTGGTCAGCTGCCCTTTGTTTTCAATGAATCCATGCTCATTTTGAGACATGCTACGTCGCACATCTGTCAGCACAGCATCTTTCGCGAATAAGGAAAAAGAGGTTGAAAGGCAACATAATAAGAGTGCATAGTATTTAGTACTATTAAATTGCATAGACTTCAGCATTTATTATTTAACTAATATATTAAATTGGATCTAAAAATACCATTGACAATGTATGAAATATTTTTGTTACCACACATCATTTCGCAACAAAAAAAGGAATTTCCTTCTTAAACTAATTGCCGGGTGTAATAAACGATATGCTATAACTTTAACGGTAGCTCAAGGATCTACTCTTCCTCCTCCGTCACAGATGCATTTATAGTAAGCTTTACGCGTATTATCCTCATTTTGTCTATCTCCAATACAGTAAAGTCGTACTGCTGGTAGCTAATGGTCTCGTTCACAGCGGGGAACTTGCCGGATATTTCCAGGATAAGGCCTGCAAGACTATCGCTTTCTCCTCTTACGGGATCGAACACATCGGATGGCTCACCAATTATGCGACATACATCATTAATGAGCATTTTGCCTTCAAAAATAAAGTTGAGGTCGTCTATCTTTTTATAGCTCAGGTCTTCCTCGTCGAATTCATCTTTGATGTCGCCGATGATCTCTTCCATGATATCCTCCAAAGTGACAATGCCCGATGTACCACCAAACTCATCAACTACTACCGCAAAGTGGATCCGTTTCTGCTGAAATTCTTTCAACAGATCTTCTATCAACTTGCCCTCATGTATGAAAAATGCAGGCCGTATCAGCACATGCCAGTCAAACTGCGTATCATCAGTATGTGGCAAAAAATCTTTGGTGTGGATGATGCCCGCTATCTTATCCAGGCTTTCTTTAAATACAGGGAGACGCGAATAGCCCATTTCTATGCAAAAACGCTGCACCTCGGGGAAGGTCATTTCGTAGTCCAGCCCGTTCACATCCAGCCTGGTGCGCATTATCTGCCTTACGGTTATGTTACCGAACTTCAATATGCCCTTAAAAAATGTTAACCTCTTCCCTTGTAGCGGTATGGCCTACTGTAAGTTCTATAGCATGTTCAAAATCTTCGCTGCTGATGTTGTTGAGTGGCTTTGCGCTCATGCGGGCCTCCAAAAAGTTGGTAGAATTTACCAGCATACGGCTCACCGGCTTGAAGATGCCATAGAATACCTTTAGTATGGGTGCAGAGAACAAGGCCATACGCAGGTTGTTCTGCGTTGCATATACCTTGGGTAATACCTCACCAAAAAGCACCAGTAAAAAAGTGACCATAACCACCTGTATCACGAAGAATACAGCAACGCTGACCGCAAAGAAAGTTTTAAATTCATTCAGCAGCACATTGGTAGTAATGATGATAGCAATGTTGATGAAGTTATTGGCTACCACTATTGTAGCCAGCAACATTTTAGGATGATCAAGCAACTGTATCACTTGGCGTGCACCGGGTGTTTCTTTGGTTTTAAGATAATTTACATCTTTGGCCGTTAAAGAAAAGTATGCTGTTTCTGAGCCGGCTGTTATTGCCGTCATAAGCAACAGGGCCAGTATGATAATTATGAATACGGTAACGTTTGAGGCAGAGAATCCGCCGGAGGCCTGCAATAATAATGTTGAGAATATCGTATCGCCTTCAGGTGTACTTTGCAAAATTCACTAATTTGGTTATGTTGTCAAAATTAAAAAAAGGGAAAGACTTATTTCAATCTATCCCTTTAATTGTATATAATTTAATATCAAAATGGCAGATCATCCTTGTCTATGGTCCTGCTCCC
>CBDIBP010000007.1:0-213522 GCA_965276955.1 Flavipsychrobacter sp. | reverse complement strand
GGGGCCACCATGCAGCGGACTTTCATCGGGCTCCAGGCCACACCACTTCAGGCAGTCGTATATATATTGTTCTGCACCGGGCACGTAGCGGCCCTGGTCTGTATCTTCTATACGCAGTATGAACTCGCCACCATGGTGGCGGGCAAAAAGATAATTATATAAAACTGTACGTACACCACCCAGGTGCAGGGCTCCTGTAGGGCTGGGCGCAAAACGAACGCGGACATTGTTGCTCATAAGGCTGCAAAGGTAAGCAAGGCAGGCAATATGAGTTATCTCAGAGGAAAAGCTTTTGCCAGAGATAACGGGTATGGCTATTACTAAAGGCTTTATCGCCCATACGGCCTACCCAGCGTATTTTTCTAATAGCATTGGTGAGGAAGACCTCATCCGCCTGTAGCAGAGTATTTAGATCCAGGCTTCGTTGGTGAACAACAATATTATATTGTGCCAGCGTAGCAATAATATGCTCCCGCATCACACCCGCCACACAGCCATCTCGCAAGGGTGGGGTGTACACGGTTTCATCTTTTATCCAGAAGAGATTGGCGATAGTGCTTTCTATAATGTGGTTATTGGTGTTCAATATCAGGGTATCGTTCCACTTGTTGGTCATGGACTGCTGTGCTGCCATGGCATATATCAGGGCGTTGCAGCTTTTTAAATTGGCAAGGCTATCGGGGCTTTTATTGATGCCTGTCGCTATGCCGACCACTAAACCGTTATCATTGAATTGCAACGTGGCTTCTTCTATCGGGAAGCATTCTATAACAATGCCGGGGTGTGCGTTTTTCTCATACAGGCCGCCATTGCCTGCATGTACCTGCAGGCGTACCCTACAGAGATGGCTCAAGCTGTTGCGTTGAACTGTTTGGGTTATCTGCTCTTCTATCCATTGCTGTGTCCACAACACAGGCAGTATAATATCCAACTGTTGCAACCCAGTAAATAGCCGCTTGAAATGCAGGTCTTTCAGTTGCAGCACACCGTCAGTAAAAAGCATGGTCTCGAAAAGGCCATAGCCATAACGGAACGCCCTATTATCCGGGGCGATGGATGCTTTTTCTGTAGGTGTTATTTTGCCGTTTAGATTGATGAAGTTCAAGGTGCTTGGTACATAGTGTGAGATGTAAAATAATACATAAGTTACTACAGAACAATATTTAATTTAGACATAATTTCGTCTGATGAAAACGACATTTTTTTGTATTTTATTGGTTTGTTTATCATTCGTATCCTATGCACAAACACAATATGATATGAATATTATAGCAGATAACGACTGCAAAAGCAACGAAAAAGCACTTATTACTGTTTATAAGCAGATAAGAGAAGAAAACAAAGAAGACTCTTTATTTATAATTAATCTAAAAAAAGCTCAAAAGATCTGGCTCGCGTTTCGTGAAGCACAATTGGAGGTAAAATTCCCTAAAGGACAAGAAAATGAACAAGGCTCATCACGATCTATGTGTTATAATATTTATAAGAGTTATTTGACAGTGCAAAGGATAAAAGAGTTGAAAGAAATGGTGATTAGTGAAGAAGGCGACATTTGCAGATAGCCCTTGCCAATTAACATATCTTAAGTTTTTCATCCTCACCCTCCCTACAAAATCGTATTTTTGCACAAATTTTTTTGTAGATGAAGTTTCAGAACCCGGTATCTGTACAATGGCTGGCCGACTTTACAGGGGCTAAGTTGGTGGGCGATACTACCCAACTGGCAACAGGTATCAACGAGATACACAAAGTAACCCCTGGCGATATATCTTTTGTGGATTTTGCCAAGTACTACGATAAGTGCCTGTATTCACCGGCCACGGTCATCATCATTAATAAAGAAGTGGACTGCCCCGCAGGAAAGACCTTGCTGGTAATTGAGGATCCATTTACTGCTTATGTAAGTATAGTAAAGCATTTCCGTCCGTTCGAGCCTGCTGCTGCGGCGATAAGTCCATCAGCCACAATAGGCGAGGGTACCATAATACAACCCGGTGTATTCGTGGGCAATCACGTGAAAATAGGAAAGAACTGCCTGATACATGCCAATGTGAGTATTTACGACTGGACAGAAATAAGCGATAATGTCATCATACACTCCGGTTCGGTCTTAGGCGCCGACGCATTTTATTTCAAGCGCCGTAAAGAGCGTGCGTCGCAATATGATAAACTGGAAAGCTGCGGCAGGGTCATCATACACCAGGATGTGGAAATAGGAGCCAACTGCACCATAGACAAAGGCGTGAGCGGCGATACCATACTGGGGCAAGGCACTAAGCTGGACAACATGGTGCATATAGCTCATGGGGTAGTAGTGGGTAAAAATTGCTTGTTTGCTGCAGGGGTAGCTATAGCAGGTAAAACAATTGTAGAGGACGAAGTGACGCTGTGGGGCCAGGTAGGTGTGAACAAAGACCTTACCCTGCACAAGGGTGCAGTAGTACTTGCACAGAGTGGTGTAGGCGACTCCCTTGAAGGCGGCGGTAAGACCTATTTTGGATCGCCGGCTATAGATGCCAAAGAGAAAATGAAGGAGCTGGTATGGGTGAAACGCATACCAGAGCTTTGGGAAAAAGTGATGAACAAAAAAGACTAACCATATTGCTATAGTTGCTGCCTATACTACATGGCACGCGTCCGGCAGTTAAAAATATTATATTTGCTTCATGCCTTTACAGGATATATTAGAACCATACGAAAAGGAAATAAAGTCTTTTGCACCGGCAAATGCCGCTGACCTTGAAGCCTACCGGATAAAATTCCTGGGGACAAAGGGTATAGTGAAATCTGTGTTTGGCGAAATGAGGAATGTGCCGCCCGCAGAAAAGAAAGAGGCCGGACAGTTGCTGAATGCCTTTAAAGAAATGGCAGAGCTGCAATACGAAAAGCACAAGCACCTGCAAAATGATGAGAGTAGTAAAGGCCCAGCAATAGATGTGAGCCTGCCGGGCGATGCACTGCCACAAGGCACCCGCCACCCCCTGCGTGTAATAGAAAATAAGATAGTAAGTATATTTGAGAAGATAGGTTTCAGCGTAGCCACCGGGCCGGAAATAGAAGATGACTGGCACAACTTCAACTCGCTGAACATGCCTGCAGACCACCCGGCAAGGGATATGCAGGATACCTTCTACGTATCGCAAAACCCGGACTGGGTGCTGCGTACGCATACCTCATCGGTACAAGCACGCATATTGGAGACCACACCGCTACCTGTACGTGTGATATGCCCGGGTCGCGTGTACCGCAACGAAACTATTTCCGCGCGCGCGCATTGCTTCTTTCACCAGTGCGAGGGGCTGTATGTAGCTAAAGATGTTTCGTTCGCTGATCTGAAACAAACGCTTTATTATTTTGTTACAGAGATGTTCGGTGCTGATACTAAATTGCGTTTCCGGCCATCATACTTCCCGTTCACAGAGCCAAGTGCAGAGATGGATATATCCTGTACCGTATGCGGCGGTAGTGGCTGTAGCCTTTGCAAGCATACCGGCTGGGTAGAGATACTGGGCTGTGGTATGGTGCACCCCAATATGCTGCGCAACTTTAATATAGACCCTGAAGAATATACCGGTTTTGCATTTGGTATGGGGGTAGAGCGTATCACCCAGCTTAAATTCCAGGTAAATGATCTGCGCTTGTATTCGCAAAATGATGTGCGTTTCCTGCGGCAGTTCGAATCGTTGTGACGTTTCCCGAGCACTAATATTTTTTTGAACCCACACTACTATTGAGTACAGGCAGCAACAGAACGATACTTGTAACAGGGGCCAGTGGCCTGCTGGGCAGGCATCTTACCCATTTTTTATCTGCACATGGCTACCGGGTGCGGGCGCTGTATCATGAGCATGAGCCCACCGCTGAGCTTAAAGCCTTGCCTGGTGTGCAGTGGCTGAAGTGTGACCTGCTGGATATATACGACGTGGAGACTGCTATGGAAGATGTATACGACGTGTATCATTGTGCGGGCATCATATCTTTCGATAAGAGGATGCATGAAAAGATGCTCCATTTTAATGCAGAAGGTACCGCCAATGTGGTGAACCAGGCATTGGTGAACAACGTACATAAACTGGTGCATGTAAGCTCTATAGCTGCACTGGGCCGCACAGTAGCCAATAAGGAAATAACAGAAGAAGAAGAATGGGAAGAGAACGGACACAATACTGCTTATGGTACTGCAAAGTACATGGGTGAGATGGAAGTGTGGCGCGGCATAGGCGAGGGGCTGAAAGCGGTGATAGTGAACCCAGGCATCATACTCGGCGCTGGTAACTGGACCGAAGGGTCGGCACACCTCATGCAGGTAGCTTATGAAGAGTTCCCATTTTATACCCATGGTGTCACTGCCTGGGTGGGCGTACAGGATGTGGTAACTATAATGCACATGCTCATGCAAAGCAATGTTGCCGCAGAGCGTTTTATACTAAGTGCCGGCAACTATGCCTATCGCGATATATTCACCATGATGGCACTTGCACTGAATAAGAGGCCACCACGCATTTCCGCAGGGCCGGGTATCACCAATGCAGTATGGCGACTGGGCGCTCTTAAAAGCGCTATATTGGGCGGTAAGCCATTTATTACAAAAGAGAACGCTCGCAATGCACAGCACCATTCCAACTATAACAATAAGAAAATAATGCGTTTTTTTCCTGAATATAGCTATATGCCTATGGAAGAGACCATAAAAGATATGGCAGGATCTTTTATACAAGACCTGTAGATCTATCCAATATTTTTTTCGTTATTATCAAAAACATTTGTAATCTTGCATTATAGGAAACATATTTGTTCCATCCTTTCAATACATAGAAGTTCCCTATTTCTTTATTACGATCCTCAGAAAGTATCCGTTGTTAAAGAGATCAGAGTGAAACAATACATACCATAACTAATCGAAGCAATAAGAAAACAAGCATGCCTTACGACATTTTGCAGTTAAATGATATGCTCATTCCTGAGCTTGTAGATGTAGCCGATCACCTAAATATTGACAACCCGGGTTCTATGGATAAGCAAGCACTTATCTACAAGATACTGGATCAGCAGGCAGGTGCAGCCCCTGCAGCAGGTGCAGCCCCTGCAAGCGAAACACCCGCAGCGGAAGGCGAAGAGCCTAAGAAAAAGCGCGGCCGCAAGCCCCGTGCAGAATTTAACTATATCACAGAAGAAAAAGCAGCTGAAGAAACTGCTCCTGATGCAGCAATAGCAGCGCCGGAAGCAGCACCTGCAACTGAAGGTATACCTGAGCCGGTAGCCGAAACCCCTGCACCTGCAGAACAAAGGGCACCGCGCGAAGAAAGAAGGCCAGTAACTCCAGTCTCTGCTGAACGGGCGCCACGTGAAGAAAGAACGCAGGCAACACCCACTGCCGACGGACAAGCAACACCTGCACCAGCAGAAAGAGCGCCACGGGAAGAAAGACGCCCGGTATCGGCACCCGCTATAACTGATGATTTCAGGAAAAAACGCGGCCGCAAGCCTACAAGGGATGCCGATAGCGACGAACAACTGGAAAATAAAGAAGAGGTACCTGTAGCTGCCGGATGGGCAGAACTGCGCAACGATATAGATAATACCCCTCAGCAGGAAAATGTAACAGTAACAGCTACAGTAACGCCCACTCCACCTACTTCGCAGCAGGTAAGCGAGGCCTCTGGTATCACAATGCCATCGGCTGAGGTAAATGAATTTCAACCGCCTGAAAAGGCAGTGGAAGAGCGTGCGGCACCAATGCCATACCCCAACCGCCAGCGCCGCGAGCAGCAGCCCAATGCCTTCAATATAGAGTTTGACGGTGTAGTGGCCAGCGAAGGCGTACTGGAAATGATGCCCGATGGCTACGGTTTCCTGCGCAGCAGCGATTATAATTACTTAAGCTCCCCTGATGATATTTATGTATCGCCATCGCAGATAAAATTATTTGGGTTAAAGACCGGCGATACCGTGAAAGGTAGCGTGCGCCCACCTAAGGAAGGTGAAAAATATTTTGCGTTACTAAAGGTAGAGACCATTAATGGTCGCCTGCCCGATGAGATACGCGACCGTGTACCGTTCGACTATCTTACACCACTGTTCCCGTTCGAGAAACTGAACCTGACCAGCACCGCTAATAATTACAGCACGCGTATCATGGACCTGTTCACTCCAATAGGTAAGGGCCAGCGCGGACTGATAGTGGCACAGCCCAAAACGGGTAAGACCATGCTGCTGAAGGAAGTAGCGAACGCCATTGCCAAGAACCACCCGGAGTGCTACCTGATGATAGTGCTGGTAGATGAGCGCCCGGAAGAGGTGACCGATATGCAGCGCAGTGTACGCGCAGAGGTAATAGCATCAACGTTTGATGAGCCTGCTGATAAGCACGTAAAGGTGAGCACCATAGCACTGCAAAAAGCCAAAAGACTGGTAGAAGTAGGCCACGATGTGGTAATACTGCTAGATTCTATAACCCGCCTGGCACGTGCCCACAATACCGTAGCGCCTGCAAGTGGTAAGGTATTGAGCGGTGGTGTGGAAGCTAACGCCATGCAGAAGCCAAAACAATTTTTTGGTGCGGCACGTAAAATAGAAAATGGGGGCTCACTGACCATATTGGCTACGGCCCTTATAGATACCGGGTCTAAAATGGACGAGGTAATATTTGAAGAGTTCAAGGGTACGGGTAACATGGAACTGCAGCTGGACCGCCGCCTGGCCAATAAGCGCATATTCCCTGCTATAGATATCACCTCATCATCTACCCGCCGTGATGACCTGCTGCTGGAGCCCGATGTACAGAACAAGATGTGGCTGCTGCGCAACCATATAGCAGATATGAAAACAGAAGAAGCTATGCAATTTTTACTGCAGCAAATGCGCGGTACAAAAAGGAATGAAGAATTCCTGGCCACCATGGGCAGGTAACAATATATTCTATACAAGACAGAAGCCACTCACATTACGGGTGGCTTTTTCTATGAGCTGGATCTAAGCAAGCGAATTGATAACGATAGCTAATGCGAATATCAATGCAGCAAGCAACACCATCTTTTCAAACCATTTGCTTTGTAAGTATGCTTTTTTCATGATCGTATCCTTTCTTCAAAAGTAGGCTCATCTAATACGCTGCCATATGGGGGAAATACCCTTTTTTGTGCGGGAGATATACACCGCGCGCAGTGTCAGTCATCTTGCGCTATGTATTGCCGCGATGATACGTGAAATGAGTAAGAATGATACTTGACGAATGGTGAACAAGCGCTCGATCTGTGAAATAGCTATCAGATATTACCGGGCAACCCACAAATTGTTTCAAAAAAATTTACCTTTGGTACCAGTTTATATAGATGAGTAGCGTGTGTATTTCCAAACCGGTCCATTATTCTTTACTTGCATGGCTTCCAGCCCTGTGGTTACTGCTGGGTTCTTGCAGCAATAACAATACATCGTATACTAAGGCTGGTGCAGCATCAGGAGGTGGATATGTAAGATTGGCTATTGCGTACAAAACAGATTCCTCAAAGGTTATCGACTCTATACCGGTTACCGGGAAAAAGAATACCGTAAAAGAAATAATGGAAGCTGCGGTGCAGCAAAAAAAGCTGGTATATGAGACCAAAGCAGGCCAGCACGGTATGATAGATGCAATAGACGGGCTGCACACCAATGGCACTAAACAATACTGGTGGCTATGCATCAACGATACCTGCGCAGCAGCTGGTTTTGAGGACCAGCAAGCTACGCCAGGCAGTACCATTACCTGGCACTATGTAACAGATGGTAAACAACCTTGTAAATTTTGCTCTTATAATAATTAATTTTTTATGAATAAAGTACTCATTTCTTTAGCGCTTATCCTTGTAGTATTAGTAGGCAGGTACATACCGCACTTGCCCAATTTTGCGCCTGTTATGGCTGTTGGCTTGTTTAGTTCAGTGTTCCTGGGCAGGCGCTACGGTCTTATCGTTACATTACTGGCCATGCTGCTTAGCGATGCTGTTATTGGTTTTTATGAGCCCGGCGCTATGCTGTTCAACTATGCTGCACTCACAACTGCTATGCTATTCAAAAATTTCCTGGGCAGTAAAAGCACATTCAGTGGCAGGTCTGTCGCAGCTATTGCCGGTTCATCAGTAGCCGGTTCTGTATTGTTTTTCCTGATCTCTAATGGTGGCGTTTGGGCCTTCTCAGGTATGTACCCACACAGCGCCACAGGTTTGGTTATGTGCTACACACTGGCGGTACCATTCATTATGTACAGTATAGCTGGCGATCTGTTTTATAACACAGTTTTGTTTGGCAGCGCATATGCTACACAATTTGCAGCAGCAAAGCGCAAAACCTTAGCTGTAGCTAACAATTAGTATCTATCTCATTCCAAATAAAAAATGGCCCCGCTTTTACCAAGCAGGGCCATTTCTTTTTAATATATTTCAATACTATTCTTCCTTTACGGTCATGTCCACTATTTCATGAAAGCATTTGTGTACCGTGGTCAGCTTCATTTTTATCTGTGCATCCGGAGCTTTCTTTACTATCAGTGCCTTTAGCTCTTTCGCATTTTTGTTCAGTTTGGCTATAGCAGCTTGCACCTGTGGGTTATTATACTCGCTTGGCATTGGTGCGGTAGTTAGTGTTTCTGCCCGCGAACATAGTTCGTCGATCTGTGTTTTTACAGGTTTCAGATTGCCTTCCTGACTGGGGTGGAAGGTTGCGGCAATAACTTCGTGAAAAGATTTGAGGGCTGGCCATCTGTCTATTGCGCTCCTGCCGAATGCTGTGAGGCAGCATGCTGCCAATACAAAAGTTAAAAGGGCATTTTTCATATACTGTATAAAGTTTTGCTGAAAGTTAATACACATTTCAAATAAAAACACGGATAATTAATTTCCTGCTTCACTAAAACAGTGCTAACAGATCGTATATTTATATACAGGAAGGCACATATTATGACCATGAGAACAATAAAATTCGTAGCAGGTATATTGCTGGTGATGAACAGCTTGAATGCCTGCGCGCAACACACGGGCAATAGCGTAGTAGCAGATGCAGACAATGCCGGGCTGGTATTGCCACATGGCTTTGGTGCACTAAAGGTAATAGATACGCTGAGCGGCAAGTCTCGGCACATTGCGGTGACCCCGCAAGGCGATATATACGTGAAGCAGCTAAGGGCTGGGAATGGTAAGGGCATAATATTGCTGCACGATGCTACCGGTAATGGAAAGGCCACGGTGGCCAAGGCATTTGGCGACTATGGCGGTACTGGTATAGCTATAAAGAATGGGTATCTCTATGCCTCGTCTGACGAGGAGATATACCGCTACAAACTGGATGCGAACGGCATTGTGACCAACCCGGACAATCCTGAAAAAATAGTAACAGGATTGCTGGAGCGTCACGAGCATGAATCGAAATCGATAGTGCTGGATGATGCCGGGTATATATACTCTAACATAGGTGCATACTCCAACTCTTGCCAGTACCAGGACAGGCAAAAGGACTCTAAAGGTATGATGCCATGCCCCATACTGGATAGTGCAGGAGGTATATGGCGTTTTAAAGCAGATGTGCCTGGCCAAACATATGCCACAGGCACTCGCTATGCCACCGGCCTGCGCAATGTGGTAGGGCTCGATTGGAACAAGGCGGATAATACCTTGTATGTAATGATGCATGGCCGCGATCAGCTGCACGACCTGTACCCTCAATACTACAATGAGAAGCAAAGCGCAGAACTGCCCGCAGAAACCATGTATGCCCTGCATGAGGGCTCAGACTGTGGGTGGCCCTATGTCTATTACGACCAGCAAAAACACCAGAAGATGCTGGCCCCCGAATATGGCGGCGATGGTGTGAAACAAGGCGGCGAAAAGGCACAGGATCCTATTATGGCATTTCCTGGGCACCTGGCGCCCGATGGGTTGCTCTTCTACACTGGCAATATGTTTCCTGAAAAGTATAAGAATGGTGCTTTCATAGCATTTCACGGCTCCTGGAACCGTAGCCCTGAAAAACAAAAAGGATATTTTGTAGTGTTCGTTCCTTTCAAAAATGGCAAACCCACGAGCAATTGGGAAGTGTTTGCCAACAATTTTGCCGGTACAGATGACATTACCTCATCTCGCCAGGCAAAGCACAGGCCATGTGGGCTGGCACAAGGTCCTGATGGCTCGCTATATGTAAGCGACGATGTAAAGGGTACTATATACAGAATTATTTACAATGGGAAATAGTATAAAACAAATTGCTGCGCTCGTTGTGGCGTTATCTTGCTGGGCTATTTGTGCAGTAGCACAAACGCCGCTAAAAACTTCAATAGCTAAAGGCAAGTTGGTCTATAACCAATATTGTTTGTCGTGCCATCAGGCCGATGGTGGAGGGGTACCCAATATGAACCCGCCGCTGGCAAGATCTGCCTGGGTTACGGGCGATAAAAAAGTGCTCATCAATATTCTGCTCAACGGGTTCAACCAGAAAGTAGAAATAGATGGCGACTATTATAGCAACACTATGCCTCCGCAAAACTCGTTAACAGACCAGCAGATAGCAGATGTGCTCACATTTGTAAGAAATAACTTCGGTAATAAGGCGCCTGCAATATCGGCAGCAAATGTGAAAATGTACCGAAAATTTCGCAGATGAATTTCACTTATTATAGGTAATAGCATTAATTTAAGATAGTATATTTGCGGCTCTATAAGCACTCCTATGGGCGAGAATGGTTACAAAAAAAAATTTAAGATCCACAAGTTTGTCGTTGATTTCTTTTTAGGTGCAGGCATATCTGCCTGCTGGAATTTTTATTGGGGCAATGATGACAACCTGCTCCTGCTGCTGGCTGCCTCTGTTATATGCGGCATTGTAGCTATCGGGCTGATAGAAGGATACAAATACCTATACAAGCATACCAAAAAAGGCAAACGGAAAAGAGGTAAGCAAAGAAGATCGATAGACAAGACCAAAATATCCTGGTAAAATATCGCCCTAACTTTTACTGTTGTTTGTCATAAGGGTCTTTGCACAGATCACAGATGATAAGACCAGTATAGACATGTAGTAATACTTAAATGTAATTGGTGAGAAAAGTATAAAGACAACTACAAAAGTATACAGCATTATAAGACAAACATCATAAAAGTTTATTTTGTCTTTTACGCGTTGGTAGCCAAACCAACCTGCAAAAAATAAGAAAAGCATAAGGACCGCTTGTACCACACGGTTCAGAAATACTCTATGCTCTATAGTGCCGTGAAACAGGTCGTAAAAACGCGGTGCAAAAAAGATACCTGAATGATAAGAATTCCATTGTGTTGGATCGCCAAACCTTTTCCATTCATCTACAGCGCAGTGATTGTGATACGCCAGTCCTTTTGCAAATATGGTAGGGTCTTTAAGGAAGAAGGGTATGATATAGATCAGGAGAACTGACAATATTATAGATGTCCATACCCAAAGGTTCCTTTTTAAAGTTTGTGTTTGCCACAATAAAATAAAAAAGAGCGGCAGCCAAAAAAGAAAAGTGTACCTCGATAGCAGGCAGAGAATGATGCCTATAGTTGTAATGGTCAGGTTACGGCTTGCAAGTCCTACGGCAAGTACCAGGTAGTAGCCCGCTATCAACGGCTCAAGCGCTGCGGGTATGTCTATACTGCCAAATAATATATAGATCCACAACACGACCGAAGGTAACAGAAGCGCTATGAATTTTATGATAGCAGGGCTGTTGTTTCGCAGCAAATAGTATGCATAAATACCTGTAGCAGCAGCAAAGCACATAAAGCCCACCCAGCGGCTATCAATATGTAAGAAATGCGGAATGGCTATAGGCAGCCAATGCAAGGGCATATAAACAGGGTAAGGCGCCCAGGGTATTGAAGTGACAGGAGTATACGGAAATACGCCGGCAATGAAACGGCTATATAGTGTTTCAATTTGCGGCATTACGTCAGATATTTCTATAGGGTTGGAGTAGTGGGCAAAAAGCTTATGCATTTGCCTGTAGCTAACTGCAATGGTAGCTACGCCTGCCAGTAAAAAGAGGTATTGGTTCTTATTCTTTACTAAAGTAAGCGGGGCATTCCCTTCTTTCTTTAGCACCACAAAATAATAATACGGGATACAAAGCGATATAATGAGTAAAGCGAACGGATTGATAAGATCCAATACTACACCATTATCATATGCGAAAATGAGAATGCATTGCATTGCGAACAGCGATAAAACAATGATCGCCTTTTTTAGCAAATATGTATTAAAGGGCATATGCCTATTTTAACGAGGTTTTAAAGTATTACGATGGCCTTTTTATTTGCAACAGCTTTTAGTCATTCGTACGCATGTTGCCAATAGGGTTTGAAGATAATATTTATTATCCACCACATATTTAATAACTTCGCGCACTTACATTTTTTTATCAAATTTTTTGTAGTAGCAGGCATGAGTTCAATTGTTGAGAAGCTGGAAGCGATAAGTGCCAGGTTTGATAACCTGGGTGTAGCGCTGACGAATCCCGAGATCGTAAGCGATAATAAGAAGTTTTCACAAATAAGTAAGGAATATAGAAAGCTGGAAGCCATTGTAGCGGTATATAAGCAATACAGGGGCTGTTTGGATAATCTTGATTTTGCCCGTGACATACTGAATGAAGAGGCCGATGAGGAACTGCGCAGCATGGCAAAGGAAGACCTGGAGAAGCTGGAAGTACAAAAAGGGGAACTTGAGGACGAACTGCACCGGCTACTGATACCGAAGGACCCGCAAGACGAAAAGAATGCGATACTGGAGATACGTGCAGGTACGGGTGGCGATGAGGCCAGCATATTTGCCGGCGACCTGCTGCGTATGTATACCCGTTATTGCGAAAGGCATGGCTTCTCAGTGGCTTTGCTATCTGAAACGGAAGGTACCGTGGGTGGATATAAGGAGATACAACTGGAAGTGAAGGGAGAAGATGTGTATGGCACACTGAAATTTGAAAGTGGTGTGCATCGCGTGCAGCGTGTGCCCGCTACAGAAGCAGCTGGCCGTGTGCACACATCAGCGGCCACTGTAGCCGTGATGCCTGAAGCAGAAGAAATAGACTTTGAACTGAAGGAAAGCGACCTGAAGATGGAAACAGCCCGTAGTGGTGGTGCCGGCGGACAGAACGTGAACAAGGTAGAGACCAAGGTGATACTGACACACGTACCTACAGGCACCGTTATCACCTGCCAGACCGAGCGTACACAGCTGGGTAACAGGGAGAAAGCAACAGGTATGATGCGCACACGCCTTTATGAGGAACAAGTGCGCAAGCAGGAAGATGAGATATCTAAAAGAAGGAAGAGCCTGGTGAGCAGTGGGGACAGAAGCGCCAAGATACGCACCTACAACTATCCGCAGGGCCGTATTACAGACCACAGGATAAATATGACCATCTATAACCTGGACGATTTTATGAATGGCAACATACAGGAAATGATAGATGCGCTGCAGTTTGCCGAGAATGCCGAAAAAATGCAGGCTGGTGAATCAGTAATTTAATATAGATCATAGCAATACATATCGACGTTCAACGTTTAGATTAACCATACCAACATAATTTTAAAAAAAATGACCACTGCACCACGTTTTGACCTGGTTGACGTAGCACAGACATTAAGGAGAAATAGGGTACTGATCATTGGCGCTACTTGTATAGCAGCTATAGTGGGCGCTATCTTCTTTTTCACAAGAAAGCCTAAGTACGAGGCTAAAACGGAGTTTCTGGTAGCTAATCCCCTGTATTACGATAGGAATAGCTTGTTCCGGAATACGGAAATGAGGTTCGTGGACTACATGGGTGGCGATGACGACCTGGACAAGGTAAATGCAATTGCAGAGAGCGATACTGTGGCAACGCTGGTGATAAAGAACCTGCACCTGGCACAAGACTATAATAAAGACCCTAACAACCCCGCTGATATGGCATGGGTGAAAATGGTCTTTCATAAGGGTTTCAACTTTAAGCGCACCGAAAATAAAGATGCTATAATATCCTATGTAGATGAGCAACCGCTGCGCTCAGCTACCATAGCCAATGAAGTGGTGCAGGATGTAGCCCTGATATTTGGCAGCTATTACAACAATATGCGCATGAAAATGTATGGCGACCTGCAAAGCAAAATGCGTGAGCAGGACAGTGCTATAACAGCCCTTACCGACACATTGGGCGCGCTTAGAGAACAATATGGTATCTATGATATAATGAGCCCTGCCAGGCAAAACATAATGACAGGTAGCGTGAAGGGCGGCAAAGGCAGCGGTATGGGTATGGAACGTATACAGAACGTAGAAGCAGTGAAAGATCAGTTAGTGGCCGATCACGCAAAATACGTGTCGCTGTCTAACGAGTTCACTACAGGTATCCAGGCCGATGGCATGTCGCTGACACAGGTAATATCCAAGGCGCAAAAGCCGTTGCAGCCTAAAGGCCCTACCGCAATGGTGGTTATTGTTACCGCTGCTTTGTTGGGTTTCTTTTTTACCACTTTGCTTATACTGTTGTTCACTTATTACCGCATTCTTATTTCAGTACAACGCTAAACCTAAATGCTGCAGGCACGCATACTTGATGATAAGTGGGTCTTTGGGGCATGCTTTACTGTGCTCCTGGCAAGTATAGCTATGTTTGCGCTTACCGGCAGCTACATAGCGCTGGCTGCACCATTTGGCCTGCTCTATGTGTTGCTCATGGGCATCAACTGGAAGACCGCTTATTGGATATTGCTGTTTTGCATACCAATGTCTACCCAGCTGTCATTTGCTGATGATACACTATCTGCTTCGCTGCCCGATGAGCCCCTTATGTGGCTGTTCTTCGTACTTTTTGCAGTACTGCTGGCTCGCCAGCCTAATATGATACCTGCATGGTGGTGGCGCAACCCCTTGGTGTTCATTATAACCCTGCAGTTTTTGTGGTTGATGGTAGCGGTTGGCTATTCGCAGGTCCTGTTCTTTTCTGTAAAGTTCCTTATAGCAAAAACATGGTACCTGGCCGTTTTCTTTGTGCTGCCCATTTTTGTGTTCAGGGAGAAAAAAGACTTTAAAAAGGCATTCTTGCTCACCTTGGTTCCATTGCTGGCCACCATGATCATTATTTTTTACCGGCACTACCTCATAGGGTTCAACTTCAGGAAGGTAGAACATGCTATCAGGCCCCTTTATTACAACCACGTAGATTACTCTACGGTCATGTCTATGTTCTTTCCTGTTCTTTGTGTGGCCTATCCTCTTACGCGTGGTTATGCCAAGTGGATAAGGGGGCTGCTGCTGCTGGTCATACTATTCTTTTTACCAGCCATATACCTCGTATATGCGCGTGCAGCATATATTGCTGTAGTATTTGCAGGTGTGGTTGCTGTGGCTATCCGTTTCCGTTTGGTAAATTTTATTATGCCGGCCATATATATACTTATGGCTACCATGATCATTTATGTGAGTACAAACAACAGGTACATCATCTTTCGTCCCAATTTTGAGCATACTTATATGCACAAGAGCTTTACAGACCATATGATAGCCACCTTCAGGGGGCAGGATATGTCGAGCATGGAGCGTGTATACAGGTGGGTAGCCGGTGTGCGTATGAGTACAGATAAACCGATAACTGGTTATGGTCCTCACGCATTCTACTATTACTATAAGCCATATGCTGTTACTTCTTTTCGTACTTATGTAAGCCGCAATACAGAGCACTCTACCACACACAAACTACTTCCTCTACATGCTCGTAGAGCAGGGGTGGCCTGCTATGATATTGTATGCCATATTGGTATTTGCCGTGTTTGCGCAGGCACAAAAAGTATACTGGCGCTTCAAAGACCGTTTCTATAAGTTTGTAACGATGGGAGTGATAATGATGTTTTGCTGCAGGCTTCATCAACAACCCTTCTTTTCAGAGTTGCTGGAGACCCACAAGGTGGGCTCTATGTTCTACATCTCCATTGCTTTGCTGGTGATATTGGATAAGAAAAGCAAAGAATCTTGCCGCACTACCTTCGTTAGAAATGCCTGAGTATAGCGCATAAATGAAAATGCATACTAAGCAGACCGCAATGAAAAAAAGAAAGTAGACCCATTGCCCGGTGTGCTGGTCACCCATAGCTTGCCTCCATTTTTCTCTACAAATTCTTTGCACAGCAGCAGTCCTATGCCTGTTCCTACTTCCTTCCTGAGTGCCTATCTTGCTCGTATTGTTCAGGCTAAAGATATGGTCTTGCTCTTCCTGGCTCATGCCTACGCCGGTATCGTGCACCGCAAATGTAATGTGGCCTGGCTGCGTGTTTGTTGCGATACTTATATTTATATTTCCCCCCGGCCGGCGTAAATTTCAGTGCGTTCGATAACAGGTTTCGTGTCACAAAATCGAAATGCGATACATCGGCAAATACCTGTGTATCATCAGGTATGTTATTAGCTACATTTATATTTTTTTGCGTGGCTACGGCGGTAAGCAAGGTGATGTTGCTTTTCACTATGATGTCTACAGTGAACAACTGCTGCTGTATAACGATACCTTTAAAACTATTCTTACCCCAGTATAGCAGTTTTATCCAGCGTATCCAGTGTCACCAGCGACTGGAACCTTAGGTCGCTTACATATGGGCGGTATTCATCGTTTATCACACCTTCATCTTCCTCTATTACCTGTAGCATACCTATGATATTGCTCAGCGGAGTGCGAAGGTCGTGCCCCAGCACAGAGAATATCTTGTCCTTCACGCTATTTATTTCTCTCAGTTCTCCCTGTTGCGCAATAGCCACTGTATTCAATTCCTTTAGTTCCGCGCCTTGCGCTACCAATTGCCTGTTCAGGTTCGCTGTCCTGTTATAAAAAAAGCCTACCATTATAAGCAGGCACATACTACCACCGGCTATCGCCACTCCCAGCTTTGTCTTGAACTCGTCGCGGCTGTTGATGAGGGTAAGGTCATTTACCTTGTTCTTTGCCTCTTCCAGTTCATACCGGCTTTGCAGGTCTGCAATTTCAACGCTTTTTTGTTTGTTCAGTATACTATCCTGAAGGGCGTCTTTTTTTTCAGTGGCCTCCAGCGCATCAGTGAACAGCCCATGTTCTTTATAGAACGCTGCCAGGTTATCATACACCCCAACTTCCAGATTTTTTTCGCCTGTTTCATGGCTTATAGCAAGGGCTTTTTTCAAGTATGCAAGAGATCGTTCAGTATCATCTTTTTTCATTTCAGCTAAGTTCACCAATGCATAGCATTCAGATGTTTTAAGGTCATGGTTTTGGGTCAGTTGCAAAGACTCTTCTGTGTGGTCTATTGCATCTTCCAGCTTACCCATTTTGTACAGCACATTACCAGCATTTAGCAGCAGCTGGGCGCGCACAAAGGCATACTCGGGTGCAGTGCTTTTTGCTATGCCCGCTTCCAGTATCTTTAAGGCCGTGTCCGGTTTGTTTATCCTGTTGTAGAACATTCCCATGTTGTTCATCAGCTGCAGGTGGTGCAGCGCAAATGGTATGGTACTATAAATGGCTTGGGCTTTTAGCAGGTAGTCCTGCGCTTTATCAGTATTTGCCTATTTCAACGTTCATCATACCCAGGGCCATGTTCACGGCCCCGGTACCTTCCGCGAATTTAATGTCTTCAAATAGCTTTAGCGCTTCAATATAGTAGGCAGTAGCATTGGTATAATCTCCTTTTGGTTATCGATATGTGGCCAAGGCCGTTGAGGTCCAGTGCCGCGCCCGGCTTATTATTAATAGATCTGTCAATAGCCAGTGCGTCCAGGTATTCCTGTTTCGCCTTGTTGAACATGCTTTTATCTATATCAATGCTGCCGGCCAGCGCTAAAAGTTTTGCTTTGCCCTTTCTATCATTTATACTATTGGCAAAAGAAAGCCCCCTGGTCACAAAATATGATGCAGAATCCGGTTTGGTCGGCCTGTAGTAGCACACCACTTGAGCATACGCTTTGCTTCTGCTGGTATCTGCTGGCGATGCTGCCAGCGTTTTCAAAAGGTATGCAATATCATTACCTGCTGCCGGCTGCGCATGCAGTACGGAGGTACAAAAAAAGAGGGGCAATAATAGCAGGAACAATATAGATAGCCTCTTCATACTGCTAATATATTATAACCATATGATATTTTCTATGCGCGATCTCCAAGTACGTTCACTCATCCGTTAAAAGAACAAGTCCTCCATACATTGATATATGTATGGAGGACCACTTATTACTCAACAAGACCAATATTCTATTTACTTTTTCTTCATCAGTTTCTTAGCGCCGTAGCTTACTCCCGCTACTATGGCTATGCCCAGCCCGCCATCAAGGGGCACACTGTTATCCGGGTCTGGAGGTAAGGTTCCCTGTGCCATAGCGCGCACTGAGAAAATAATGGCAACAGCTATTAGCATCAATGTTTTATTACTCGCTTTCATATAAATAGATATCTGTTTTTTAGTTTTTAATGAATCTGCCTGTTGCTGTATTGCCGTTGGCACTTGTCTTTATCAGGTACATACCGTTCGCAAGGCCACTGATGTTCATGTTCACTATCCTGTCACTGCTCATCACGGTGCGCACTGCCTGTCCTATTGCATTCATAATGCTTATCTCTTTATCGCCTGCAAATATTGCCGGGTAAGAAAGTGTTATGTTGTTTGCAGCAGGGTTAGGTGTTACCTGTATGTTGCTTTGTGTGCTCACTACATTGTTCACACCTGTGCTTATGTTGTTGAATAATAGTTCCAGCCTGTTCTCGCCCTGGCTGGCTGCATTGGCATATACTGTAAATGTATAGCTGGTACCGTTGTTCAGTAAGGTGTATGTATTGGTGTATTTATCATGCAGGTAAACGGTTTTGTTCGCCGGCAGGCTGTATCCGCTCACATTCAGTATATAGGTCGCGGCTACTTCCGAGCGTATGCCCAGTGGCAGTATAGCGCCATCGGCTATGCTGTCTGCATCACGCGCATCCTGGTTCATATGCTGGTTGTCTGCGCTTAGGGAGTATATATCGAACTGTGCATTGCTCAGCTTTTCAAGGTCACCATTGTCCCCTGCAAGGTTACTTGTATTAGGAGCCAGTATCATTCTCCAGTTATCCCACATGCTGCTGCCATTGTATATACTCAATTCAAGTGTAGGGTAGATGCTGGTTGTCTTGAATACGCTTACGTTTGGTGCTGTACTTACTTTATCTGTTTCGTGGAAGGTAAGTGTAACAGCACTGCCTGTATTATTGTGCATCAGCACAGCACCATTAATAGGCAGTATAGCGCTCGATGATGTGGTGAAATACTGGGTACCATTTGTATGAGTGTTAATAAACTGGCCAGCCGGGTTTACCGCAACAATGGCATCAATGCTGCCTATGTTGCTAACGCCAGTGAGCAGCACCTGCGATGGGTAGGGATTAGCAATAATGTTCCAGCCATTGGCAGGCACTACTTCGGTAATACTGCCTTTGTTTACAGTTCCGGTGGTAGCAGCAGTTACATTAGATGGAGGTGCAATGGTACGCATATTGCAATCCTCGCCTTTCGCTCCCCTTATAAATGCAAGTATACCGTTTGAAAAGGTGCCGGCAGTATTATACGCTGAAGGAAATGCACCTGTACCAGTGGTAATGCCGGTGTAAGACGGAGAAGTACCGGGTGTATAACTGAATACTGATGGATTTGTCCCAACACAGGTTGAGCCCCCGGTAATACCCGTAATATCAAAAGAAGCACTTAACTGCGACAGGTCAATATTGGTAGTATAGGGCTGGCCCAGCAGTCGGTAGCCGCGCTGGCCAGGTATATAGCGCTCAATAGTGATGTTCCCTATAATAGATCCACTGTTTGTGATGGGCGCTATACGCGCTGTCCCCGAAGCATCAGATTTGAGCGTCAGCTTGTAGCCATTGGCGTTAACGCTGTTATGATCAGCAGCACTAACGTAGCCAGTACTGGCAATATTTATATTGCTCCGCAGATTTAACGATTGAATAAATCCATTTGCACCATATATTGATAACCTGCCCAATGTAGCAGAGGCCGTGCTGGTCTGGTCCATAGCGACCGCCCCGTTTCCTCGGTTAGTACCTATGATCACTATCCCTGACGTCGCAGATCCTATTAAGTAGGAGCCACCGCTATACGCATCTATATTATCTGCTGTAATAGTATGGCCGTTCAGGTTTAATATTTGTCCACCATACACTTCAATTGCTGCTCCAACGGTCCAGTCGCCTGTAAGGCCAGTAGTATTGCCGTTGGCAATGTTGAACGTTCCGGTAGTAAAATCTGATGGCTGGGTTCCCGTTGCGCCATCTGTATTGGTCCACCAGGTTGACAAGTTGTTTGGCGCACCCGTACTTGCGGAATAGTAATTTATCCCCCAACTTGTAGTTGCCGTTACTAACAGGCAAAAAAGAATAGCTAATGTTTTTTTCATGATCATGTGTATTTTTTGCATAGTGTGTTGGCAAAATGCGTGCAATGATATTCAGTAAAAGGTTGGCAAATTTTACAATGGGGACGAACAGGGGGTATTATGTGGATGAAATGGGTTTTAGTAGTTAAAACATATAGCTGAACTAAAGGCTACCCCGCCACCCAGCGGTACGCCCTTATCAAGGTAGCCATTGCACGTATGGAGAAAATAACTGCAACTGGTACGAGTATTAATATTTTGTTATCTGGTTTCATATTGCTCCAAATATACATGGCGTCCACAAGCGATCGGGAACAATGAGGACGAACAGGGGGTATTATGAGGACGAACAGGTTTTTGCGTTCGAAAAGCAAAAAAAGATAGTACGATACAATAAGAGAAAGAGTAGGCTGAAGAAATATTGGACGCTATATTATGTAGTTGATCCTGCAGCGGTCGTGCTCTGTTAGTTATATTTCTACACCAGCTCTTTAAAGGAAAAGTAGAAGACAGTTCCCTCATTCTGCTTGCTGGTCACCCAGATATCGCCACCATTTTTTTGCACGAATTCTTTGCACAGCAGCAGGCCTATACCCGTGCCTATCTCTTCCTGCGTACCTGCCTTGCCTGCATTGTCTATGGTAAAAAGTTGGGTCAGTTCTTCAGCATTCATGCCTACGCCATTATCGCGCA
This sequence comes from Flavipsychrobacter sp., assembly GCA_965276955.1. Lineage (GTDB taxonomy): Bacteria > Bacteroidota > Bacteroidia > Chitinophagales > Chitinophagaceae > JABDEZ01. Next base: position 192,432 of record CBDIBP010000007.1, on the reverse strand, counting down.
CCGCAAATACTACAAGACCATCTTTATCGCTTGCTGTGGTAGCTATATCAATAGTGCCACCTGCACTGGTAAATTTCAGTGCGTTCGATATCAGGTTGCGCACCACAAAGTCGAAGTGAGATGGGTCTGCGAACAGCATTACATTGTCTGGAAGACTATTGCTCAGGGTTATTTCTTTCTGCTGTGCCACAGGCAATAGCAGTGCTATATTGCTTTGCACCACAGGGTTCGCTGCAAATGTCTGCTGCGCCATGTCAATGCCCTTAAAACTGTTCTTTCCCCAGTACAGCAGTTTATCCAGCGTGTCCATCGTTACCGATGTTTGTGCCTTCAGTTTATTGATGTACCTGCTGTTCTCTTCGCTAATGCCGCTATTGTCCCTTTCCAGCAGGCGCAGGGTGGCCGTTATGTTGCTTAGCGGGCTGCGCAGGTCGTGCCCCAGTATAGAGAATATCTTGTCTTTTTCTGTGTTCACCCCTTTCAGTTCTTCCCTTTGTGCAGTGGCTACAATGTTCAGTTGTTTCAGTTCGTTGCCCTGTTGTACCAGTTGTTTATTCAGCAGTGTTGTTCTCCTGTAGTAGAAACCTACGATAGCCAGTATAAAAGCTATTCCCAGCGTAACTGTAAATATCAGTCGTGTCCTAAAAATGTTACGGCTATTTATTGCCGTCAGGTAGGTCACCCGGTCGTCTGCTTTTTCCAATTTATAAGAATTCACCAGGTCGGCAACTGCTATTTTCTTCTTTGCATCTTGCAGGCTGTCTTGTATACTGTTTTGCTTTTTAGTGGCATCCAGTGCTTCGGCAAACTGTTTGTTCGCTTCATAAAATTCCGCCAGCGATCCATATATCCCAGCCTCCAGGTGCTTTTCACCTATTTCCTGGCTTATGCCCAGCGCTTCTTTCATTTGGGCAATTGCAAGGGCAGGGCGGTCCTTCATAAGCGATGCCCTGTTCACCAGGCCATAGCTCTCCTGTAGTCTCAGATGCATTTTCCTGGCCAGCGCCAGCGACTCATCCATATTTTCTATTGCTTCTTTAGTATGTCCGGTCTCAGATAATACCATAGATTTATTAGACAGCAACTGTATGCGCACCACTACGTATTCAGGTGTGGTGCTGGCGGCCAGGCCTTTATTTAACATTGCGAGGCTGGTATCGTATAGCTTCATATTATTATAAAGCAATCCGATGTTATTCATTACCTGTACATTCGTTATGGTAAATGGGATTCCTTGCAAGGCATTTTGTGATCTATACAAGTATTCCAGCGCTTTCTGGTTCTCATTTAGTTGTTCATACATCATTCCCAGTGCCATATAGGCCGCCCCTTGTCCTTTGGCATTGTTGCAGTGTTCAAACATTTTCAATGCTCCCAGGTAGTGTTCAGTAGCATTGGCATGGTCGCCTTTATTTATCAGTGCGTGTCCTAAACGTAAAAGGTCTGTACCTACTGCGTATGTATTTTCTAATTGTTTATCAATGCTCAGTGCCTCAGTGTAGTTTTGCTGGGCTTTATTATACATGCCTTTTGCCATGTCTATTTCGCCTGCTATATTTAACATGGCTGACTGGCCCTTCTTGTCATTTATACTCCTGGCAAACAATAGTCCCCGTGTAGCAAAATTATAGGCTGAGTCTTGGTTGGTAACTTGATATCTTTCTGAGATAGCTTTGTATATGTTTGTCCTGTTGGTATCAGGCATGGATCTTTGCAGCGCCGTAAGCAAAGAGGATAGATCATCCTCTGTCCCGGCGTGTGCTAACACATTGTAAAAAGAGAAGAAGAGCAGAATGAAGAGTCCGCATTTCACGTTCATACCACTAAGGTATATATAGTCACTAATTAAAGGGCTAATTGGCAAAATGTTAATGCGGGCATCATTTGGCACGCACTGCCATTTGCACCACTTCGCCTGCTACGTCACTATATGCAATAGCCTCTTTATATCCTTTATATACATATCGCTGCAGGTGTAATTACCATAAAGGGTAATTATTTCCGATCCTGCCAGTTCCGTTACGTATGGTAACTGTATTATGTCCGATCTGTTTATTTGCACAAATCGGCTTTTGAGGTCAGCAGGTACTAAGAATTCGTATGTTTTAGAGAGGCTGCTGCGCACAGGGTATGCTCCCTTGTCCGTTGAATTTAAAAAGTAAGTATAGTTCTTGTCTGCCCTTAAGTGCACCACATTTTCCCATACTATTTTTTTGTACTTATTCCCATTTTTTATAAAAAAGAAATGTTCCTTATTTTCCGGCTCCTTGTTGCCAATGGCAGCTATTTTTTCGGTAAAATTGTTCAGTGCATTCTGTATTGCAATGACCAATGATGAGGGATTTACCGGCTTGGTCAGGTAGGCCGATGGCTGCACTTCGTGCACCGCTTCAAAAGAATGCAGGCCATGTGTGGCGGTCATAAATATGAATGGTTTTTTGTACAGCGTATTAATGAGCCTGCCTGCCTCTATACCCATATTGCGGCCATTCAGCCTTATGTCCACCAGTGCCAGGTCATAGGTGTCGGCATCTTTCAGCATTATTACTGCTTCGTCAAATGTGCTGGCGATACCAGCCACAGAATAGCCGAAGTCCTCCAGATCCATAGAGATGGCTTTGGCCCATATTTCTTCATCCTCAACTATCAGTACCCTTATATCGCTTTGCGTCATTTAGTGTAAGATCAGCTATTCATTTTCTTTGCCACGGCATCAAGCGCTTCGTAAAATTCTTCGCCATACTGGCGTATCAGTGGGTCTTTCAGAAATTTGTATACAGGTACCTGTAGTTGCTTACCAAGTTTGCAGGCGGGTTTGCATAGGCTTTTGCGGGGCTCGTAGTTCAGTGCATCGTAGCCTGGCATTTCCTTTACCCGTATAGGGTACAAGTGGCACGATATGGGCTTGCGAAACTCCACCGCACCGGCTCTCCAAGCTTTCTCTATACCACACTTTACTATACCCAGTTCATCAGTAATGCCATATACGCAAATGCCGCCATTCACACTCGGTGTCACGTAGCCATATTCATCATCAATGGTGTGTGTACCCTGCCTTTCAATTTCGGGCAGGTATGCCTCGTTCAGGTAGGGCTTTAGTTTGGGGTATATTGCTGCAATAGTGTTTGCTTCCTCAGCGGTAAGGGGTGCGCCGCAATCGCCATCTACACAGCAGCCGCCTTTGCACTTGTTCAGGTCACATACAAACTGCTCCTGCACTATCTCATCACTTAGCAATACGTCGCCTATAGCTATCATGTAGCAAATTTAAACAAAAGAAGAGGACGAAGATGTGCCTCACCCCAAACAAACAGTAAAATATAGTATTTAAAAAACCCTGGCCGTATGGCCAGGGTCACATATATTATAAGACAAAGTAGATCTATATATTAATGAAGTTCATCAGGTTGTTGAACCTGTTCACCACATCTTCATCTTCGGTCTGCTCACCATGTGTTTCTATTACTTTATAGTTATGGCGCTCCAGCGATGATACTACTGCTTCTATATCTGTACGGTTGGTCTTCAGCGTCACTTCAAGCATACCATTGGTCCTGTTGGTGCGCAGCTGTGTACTGGTAAGCAGCACGTCCTCATTCTCGCAAATACGGGCTATCTCGTGCAGTGTATAGTTGCGTGGCGATATTTCCAGCACTATTATGCCACCCGGCATGTCCAGTCCGCTGTTCTCGGTAATGTATTTAAGCAACTGGTTGCTGGTAATGGCACCCAGGTATTTGTTCTCATTGTCCACCACAGGCACCACAGACAGGTTTTGTGCGTGCGCTATACGCATGGCATCGAAGGGGTGGCTGTGTGCAAACACCGCAGGTTTGTAATTGAGGAAGCTGGATATACTTAATGGTGATTCAGGTGCTTCCCAGTCCAGTACATCATTCTCGTTTATGAGTGCTGTATACTGTTCGTCTATGATAAGTGGCAGTTGCTGAAAGTTGTTCTCTTCCATCAGGTATAAAGCCCTGTTACCTGTATCTGTAGGTAAAAGTGTGGGTACTATAGGCGATATTAATTGCTCTATCATCATGTTTCATCACAGTTTTCTTCGTGCTCAGTTATACAACTACAAATCTTACACCAAAGTATATGAAAAGATTTTCCTCCATGTTAATATTCTGTTAATGGAGCCTTAGCCTTTATGCTTCGCAAGGAACTCCGCAAGCACTTTATTGAACGCTTCCGGCACTTCCATCATAGCTGCATGGCCCGCCTTATCCAGAAAGTGCAGTTCAGAATTAGGTATTAGTTTATTGAACTCATGGGCTACCATGGGGGGGGTTATTGTATCGTTATTGCCCCATATCAGGCAGGTAGGCACTTTTATATCGCTTATCTCATCGCCCAGGTTGTGGCGTATGGCACTCTTGGCAAGGCTTATTACTTTCAGCGCTTTCAGGCGGTTGTTCACTATAGAGAACACTTCGTCAACAAGAGCCTTGGTAGCCACTGCAGGGTCGTAAAAAGTAAGTTCTGTCTTTCGCTTTATGTATTCGTAGTCGCCGCGCTTAGGGTATGTTTCGCCCATGCCGTTCTCAAATAAGCCAGAGCTTCCGGTAAGGGTTATTGTCTTTACGTTTTCCTGTTCCTTTAGTGCGTAAACCAGGCCTACATGGCCGCCAAGCGAATTACCCAGCAGGTGCACGTTGCGTATATCTTGTGCCTCCAGGAATTTTTGAACATGCTTTGCCAGCCCGGCCACAGTAGTATCCAGCAGCGAGAGGTCGAATAGGGGCAACATAGGTATTATCACCCTATGCGTATTCTTGAAATGGTCTACCAGGTCTTTAAAATTACTCAAGGCACCAAACAGGCCATGCAACAATACCAGCGGCTCGCCGGCACCTTCTTCTACATATTTAAATTTACCTGACTGTTTAATTTCGTATTCCATCCGATACTTTGAGGATTTGCTAAAATACTATTGTTTGGCAGAAAAACATAGATTTAATGCAGCATTGTAACAATTTGTTTTTTTATCCGGCTTGCTGCCAGCTTGCTTTTATCTATTCGCAATGGCATAACACTATGGTTCGCAGGGTTGTGTTAACTTTGTTGTCTCTATGTTACAGCAATATTGTCCGTCGCTCACATCTTACAAGCGCCTCCCTACCCGCGAGGTAAAAATTGGTGACCTGCTACTGGGTAACAACAACCCTATACGCATACAGACCATGACCACTACCGATACTATGGATACTGCCGCCACCGTGGCCCAGAGTATACGCTGCATAGAGGCCGGCGCCGAGCTGGTGCGCATCACAGCCCCCAGCAAGACCGAGGCCGAGAACCTGCTGAACATTAAGAACGAACTGCGCAAGCAGGGCTACCATACCCCCCTTGTTGCCGATATACACTTTACCCCCAACGCTGCCGAGATAGCCGCCCGCATAGTAGAGAAGGTGCGCGTCAACCCCGGCAACTATGTAGACAAAAAGAAGTTCGATCTGCTGGAGTACACCGATGCCGAGTATGCTGCCGAGGTCGATCGTATCCGCACTCGCTTCACCCCGCTGCTGCGCATATGCAAGGAGTATGGTACTGCCATGCGTATAGGCACCAACCACGGTTCTCTTAGCGATCGTATCATGAGCCGCTATGGCGATAGCCCCATGGGCATGGTAGAGAGCGCCATGGAGTTCCTGCGCATAGCGCGCGACGAGAATTACCACCAGGTGATACTGAGCATGAAGAGCAGCAACCCGCTGGTAATGGTGCAGGCCTACCGCGCCCTTATCCAGAAGATGGACGAAGAGTTTGGCGAGTGCTATCCCCTGCACCTGGGCGTTACCGAAGCTGGCGATGGCGAGGATGGCCGCATAAAAAGCGCCATAGGCATAGGTACATTGCTGGAAGATGGCATTGGCGATACCATCCGCGTATCCCTCACCGAAGACCCTGAGTTCGAGATACCCGTGTGTAAGGATATTGTGAGCAGGTACACCCACCGCCCAACCGAGACCCAGATAGAGCCATTCCCCGGCACACCAACCATAAAACTGCCCTACAACCCCTTTGCCTACCAGCGGCGCAACGCCCTGCCCGTACACAATATAGGTACAGGCCACGTACCCGTTGTAGTGGCCGACTACAGCAACGAGCCCAATATTACCCCCCAAAGCCTGTCCTCCATCGGTTACCGGTACGATGAGGCTACCGACAAGTGGAACATCAGCGATGGCGCTGCCGACTACATATACGTGGGCGTCCACAACATAACATTTGCACTGCCCGGCACCCTGCAAGCCATTGCCGATCACCAGCCGGCACCCGATACCAACTACCTGCAACACTATACTTTCGATCAATACCTGCAAGCACAAACTCCGCAAGGCCTGCACTTTGTATCCATCGATGCCAACGCTCTATGGCCCGCACTCACTGGCCTTATGGATAAGGTGAAAGGTACGCAGGCCATACTTTGCGTAGCCAGTACCAACGCTAATGCCCTGGCCTCAGTAAGGCGCTTTATAACCGAGCTCATGCAGCGCGGCATACAGTGCCCCGTGATACTGAAAGTACACAGCAACGATGCCACAATAGACGAGCAACTCATACACCTCGCTACCGAAGCCGGTGGCCTGTTCCTCGATGGTTTTGGCGATGGCATATGGCTTACAGGCAAAGAGATCGAAGAGATAAAAGTAAGCGGCCGCACCTACCTCGAGGTAAAGAACAAGCACCAGTTCCTCAACAATACCGCGTTCTCCATACTGCAGGCCACTCGCACCCGCATCAGCAAAACAGAGTACATCAGCTGCCCCAGTTGTGGCCGCACCCTGTTCGATCTGCAGGAGACCACAGCCAGGATACGCGCCGCTACTCACCACCTAAAGGGTGTGAAGATCGCCATCATGGGTTGCATAGTCAACGGACCCGGTGAGATGGCCGATGCCGACTTTGGCTACGTAGGCAGCGGACCCGGCAAAATAACCCTCTACAAAGGCAAGGACATCATGAAGCGCAACGTACCCAGCGATATAGCCGTTGATGAACTGATACAACTACTGAAAGAAAATGAAGCATGGGTAGAGGTAGGGGTATAAAGAGCTCATGTTCCCGTCCTTTTCAAGGAGGGGTGGCCAAAGGCCGGTGGTTCCACTCACGAATGAGAGAGAACCCCCTACACCTCATTTATATCCCTCACCTTATTCGCTATCAGCCAGTCATGAAAATCCAGTGAATTTTCTGGGTGATGACGAATAACCTTCCCATCTTTAAGGGCTATGATAAAATAATGCATCCCGGCCAGGTAGGCCGATAACTCACCCGCATGATACGCAAAGCTCGGGTAGATACTTAATTCTTTCTTTTTTCTCTTCCGGAACCACATAGTAGTTGGCTTAAGTGTGAAAAACATACCGTTTAATGCCCACGAAGATAGAAAATATACCTAAAAGTGAGTTATAACTCACTTTTATTTGAATGAGAAATAGCCACTTTCCATTCTGGAAATTGCTAAAATGGACGTCGAAAAAAGATATACTGTTGAGATAGAGAGATTTGGCAAGCAATTACGTGCCCTACGTGAAGATAAAAAGCTTTCTCAGCTTGATCTGGAATTAAGATCAGGGATAAACAGAACAGAGATTAGTCGTATAGAGAATGGTCAAAAGAATATTGAATTCTTCACAATAGTAAAGCTGGCAGCTGCATTAGATACTACATTGTCACAGCTATTTGCAGTTGATTGAAATAAAGAGTAGTGTGTAGATAAATGAAGTCAGTATTTGGTTATTTATAATTGAGAAGGTTAACTGAAGCGGCAGAAATAAGCTAGCTATTTGAAAAGGTATTGGTGATATATAATTTTACAATGAAAGTATATATGCCAAAGAATATAGTCACTTTTTTAGAGGGGGACGATAATTGACCTATCTACATCTCAACCTAACAATAATATTATTTATTAACTTGTAACATGGGCGATAAGGAACTGAATATTAAATCTTCTACTATTGATAAAGGACTGGATTTAGCTAAAGATTTTTTAGGTAAGCTTATAGGACCCTCTGTTGAAGAATTGGGTTTGTTAATATCGGAGCCAATAAAATTTTTGCGATTTAAGAACCAGATAAAAATATTGCTTAAAGCTAGACAACACGTCGAAAGATATAATATAAGTCTAAAGGAAATACCGATAAAAATACTTGTGCCATTATTAGAAAATGCTTCACTTGAAGAAGATCAGAAACTACAGGATAAGTGGGCAAACATGATTACTAACATGGCTGATACAAATACCAATTTGCAGAACCAAATATTTCCACATATACTCAGTCAAATATCAACAGAAGAATATGAAGGCCTTAGAGACTTATTAGCGCAAGAGCACACGCTTTTAGAAAAACAAAAAATACTAGTGGACATACAAAAAGATAAACCGTGGGAATATAATGTTTCAAAGTTGAGAAAGGAGATTATTGAAATTGAACAATGCGGGTTTAGTATTAGTGTAGAAGCTTGGGAATATTCTAACTTAGAGCGGCTTGGTTTAATTAGATTGCTTCCTCCACAGATATATATAAATGAATTTACTACTGGTGGAGTGGAATACGAACATAGAGAAAGGTGGCATAGCTTGAAGGCTGAATATCAGTTCGATAACGGATATAGAATTACAGAACTCGGAGAGAAATTTTTGGAAATATGTGAGATGAAACAAAGTAAACAATAATTTCAACCTACCCTACTGAGCGAAGTCTTATTTTCTAACTTCGTCCTCACCAGTAAAGCAACCTTCCCAACTTGTTTATTTGAAATAAAAGTTGTATATTATTTATAAGGGGATAAAACAGACCCGTTTATGTTATGAAATATACAGGCTTAATAACAAAATGCCAGTTTTCACCAATGGTGCCAGCCGTTAAGTCGAAAATGACATTATCAGTAAATGTTGACAATAACATTGGAGATATAGAAGTATATGATAAAGGTTCTGAAATAGACTTAAGCGAAAAGTATGAGTTTAAAATTGTGAACCCTCATCTTTGGAATTTAACAGGTATTGTAGGTAGGAGGTGTGCGGTAAATGAGGTGAGCGGTACTTATAATTTTGTGGAATACATAGAATAATAAAGCCATATATTGGCTTAATAGTCGCTACATCGAGAAGTTTATTGCACCTCTATAAATTATCTCAAATAGTAAAAATTGGATGCTAACTAATTGAAAAATTAATTATATTAACGGCAAAAACATATAATATGTCAAGATTTTATTTAAACGGTCTTTGCTGTGACAAGACAACAGAAAATGGTCAGGATGAGGTTTACATTCTTATTGGTGGGAAACACTCTAACGGTGGGACCTTTAACTATCGCCTTCCTGGTGATGGCCGACATTGGGATATGACGGAAACGGAAACGATCATTGCATTTATAATGTTCAATTAGCCTCATTTAATTTGAATGAGGGCGAAAATGTCCAATTTGTTGTTTTTGTAATGGAGGAAGATGGTGGAACGTCTCAACCATACACCCAGATGATTTCTGCGCTTTTAGCGTCGACTACAAATCCATTTGCCGTGGCTGCAGGAACGGTAATTGGAGTGTTAGGGTCGATTTTGACACTTCATGACAGTGATGATTGGATAGGCACTTGTGCTGTCCAAATAGAAATGATAGGCGGCCACTTAGCAACAACTTTTCGGCCTGTCGAAAGGGTCTCTGGGGTCATCAAGGGCATACACGGCCCAAATACCTGTGAATTTAGAATGAATGGCGATGGCTCAAATTATGTGGGTTGGTATCATGTCGATTGACCTTTGAAATGCTCCACCGCTGGGCGAAGTCTTATTTTCTGACTTCGTCCTCACTGGCAAAGCGATCTTCAGATTGTCGTTGTTACCGCCTTGCGAATAGCCACACTCATCCTCTTTTCTAACGAGGGTTCCCGGCCCGGCGTTGGCAACGCCCGTGAAACATTTCCATCCGTGGAAATGTGTATATCTTCTTTTTATCACAAAGCACCAGCACCGTAACTTGTATCCGCAATTACAGCCTGCAAACCATTGCCCGCTAAATGACCAGGTCCACACAAATTTCCGGCAGCGCCTGTCCCGCTTTTCCGGCGGGAGTAAAAACCGGAAATTATTCAGTAATACAAGAAATTAACAATAAACACATAACTACTACCCAGCATGTCTTTCAACCCCCACTGCCCAAAATAATTACCGTTTTTATTTTTTACCACCCAATCGGTAATTTTAAAAGATAGCTCAATTGAAGATCGGAACCATAACCCTTGCACAGGCACATTTTGTGAGCGTCGACGCCAGCAGTGGGTACAGCGAAGCAATGATGACAAGTAACAGTACAGAGTTGACAATAGTTCGCTCACAAACCAGCGCCCGCCCATCGGAGTAACCCCACGCAGTAGAGCCAGCTTTAAGATCAGCGGAGCAATTGATCTTAAAGTGTCCTTTTTTTGCCTGTCCCGCAGAATTGTGAGGTTTCTTTTTTTGGACAAGCAAAAAAGAAAAAGAAAAAAAATATTAAAATACCTTTGTAATTATGGCAAAAGCCGGGAAGAAAAAAACAGAACCAAAGGCAAAGACCACCCGGGAGCAACCGCTAAAGGTTAACGGCTCGTTCATGGACATCATGAAAGCCGCTGTGAAGGACGCCAAGAGCAAGGATAAAAAGAAGCCGTAATTATGGAGAAAGTAATATTAAAAACAGAGGCTGGAGACAATAACACCGTATGTGGGTATGTCGACCATAACGACAATGTAATTATTGAGATTGCCGATACGTTCGGGCAATTGAAAGAGAACATGGTAGGTCTCATTTTAGACATTGAGGGCACGCAACTAACAGTTGACGACTTCACTGTACAACCCATAGAAGTAGAGTAGCCGAAAAATCACACCAACGGCTTCGTTCAAACTGTTTTATTGGTCTGCGTGTAAGTGGGTATAGGTACCGAAATTTTCCGGTAATACCAGAAATTAACTATAAACACATAACTATTGCCCAGCAAAGCTTTCACCCCGCACCACTCCCAATAATTACCGGTTTTATTTTTTTTACGCCCAACCGCCTGTCCCCCAGAATTGCGGGAGAAATTTTAGCTCAGTAGAGCTGCGCACGAAATTTGCAGCAGCACCAACAAACTACTACCATGAGCACTCCAAAACTAACATTTACCATCGGCGGCGACCTGAACGTCAACCGCATAGGCTACGGTGGCATGCAGCTCACCGGCCCCGGCGTATGGGGCGATGCCCCCGACCGCGAGAACGCAAAAAAAGTAATTAAGACCGCAGTATCCAGCGGGGTCAACTTTATTGACACGGCGGATGCCTATGGCCCGCATACCAACGAGGTGCTTTTCGCCGAAGCCCTGGGCAACGACTATAACGGTATAACAGTAGCCACAAAAGGCGGTTTCGTACGCACCGGCCCCGGTGCATGGACACCCAACGGCGACCCTGAATACATAGCCAAGGCCATAGAAGGCAGCCTCCAGCGCCTCAACGTGAAGCAAATAGCCCTTTGGCAGCTCCACCGCGTAGACCCTAAAGTGCCCGTAGAAGAAACACTGGCACCCGTACTGGATGCCGTGAAAGCAGGTAAGATAAAGCACGTAGGCCTCTCAGAAGTGGATATAGATATGGTAGAACGTGCCCGCACCGTGCTGCCCATAGCATCGGTACAGAACCACTACAACCTCAGCGAGCGCAAGTGGGAGGCACTTGTAGACTATACTGCGCAGAACGGCATGGCATTCATCCCCTGGTTCCCGCTGGCATCAGGCCCCGGCAAAATGGAAGAGAAGATAGGCGACATAGCGAAGAAGCACGGCGCTACCGTAGCCCAGGTAGCATTGGCCTGGCTGCTGCGCCGCTCCCACAACATATTGCTCATCCCCGGCACCAAGTCCATACAGCACCTCCAGGAGAACATCGCAGCCGCCGACCTTCAATTGAGTGATGAAGACTTTGATGCGCTGGATAAGGGGTAACTGACAGGCTGTAAAGTAAAAGCGTCCCGCACAGGGCGGGACGCTTTTAAAATATACTTCGTTCACTACTAATAGCGATACAGATCAGTTTTGTAAGGACCACTCTTAGGTATGCCCAGGTATTCGCTTTGTGCATCTGTAAGTTCATCCAGTACCACACCTATTTTGGCAAGGTGCAGGCGGGCTACTTTTTCGTCAAGGTGCTTAGGCAGTACATAAACTTTGTTCTCGTACTTTTCGCTGTGCAGCCAAAGTTCTATCTGTGCCAGTGTCTGGTTGCTGAAAGAGTTGCTCATTACAAAGCTCGGGTGGCCTGTAGCACAACCCAGGTTCACCAGGCGGCCTTCTGCAAGTACTATCACTTGTTTGTTGTCTATTGTATATAGGTCAACCTGTGGTTTGATAGTATCTTTAGTTTGACCATAAGTGTTGTTCAGCCAAGCCATATCTATTTCAATATCAAAGTGGCCTATATTACAAACAATAGCCTTGTCCTTCATCAGGCGGAAGTGCGCTTCTGTTATCAGATCGCGGCAACCTGAAGCGGTAACAATGATGTCTGCTTCTTTTACTGCATCTATCATCTTCTTTACTTCAAAACCGTCCATAGCAGCCTGCAGGGCGCATATAGGGTCTATTTCAGTAACTATAACGCGGGCACCGGCACCACGCAAGCTTTCTGCTGAGCCTTTACCCACATCGCCATAACCACCTACAACAGCTACTTTACCAGCCATCATCACATCGGTAGCGCGGCGTATAGAATCTACCAGGCTTTCTTTGCAACCGTACTTGTTGTCAAATTTAGATTTGGTAACAGAGTCGTTCACGTTGATGGCAGGGATAGGCAATGTGCCTTTTTCCATACGCTCGTACAGGCGGTGTACGCCGGTAGTTGTTTCTTCGCTCAGGCCCTTTATGTGCTGTACCAGTTCTGTATAGTTGTCAAATACTATGTTGGTCAGGTCGCCACCATCGTCCAATATCATATTCAGCGGGCGATCAGCCCCACCAAAGAACAGCGTTTGCTCAATGCACCAATCAGCCTCAGCCTGTGTTTGTCCTTTCCATGCAAAAACGCCTATGCCAGCTGCTGCTATCGCTGCTGCAGCGTGGTCTTGTGTAGAGAATATATTGCAAGAGCTCCAGCGTACTTCAGCGCCCAGGGCTATCAGTGTTTCTATCAGTACAGCGGTCTGTATGGTCATGTGCAGGCAGCCTGCTATTCGAGCGCCTTTCAGTGGCTGGCTCGGGCCATATTCAGCACGGATGGACATAAGTCCCGGCATTTCAGCTTCTGCTAAAGTAATTTCCTTACGTCCCCATTCAGCCAGGCTGATGTCTTTTACTTTGTAGGGCAGGTTCAGATCAATGTTCGAACGAGTCATCGTGCTCATATACTTATTTGAAAATTTTTACAAAAATAAATGAAATAGTTATTATAAGATCGCATGCATGCCTGTTAACATAAGTTTTGCAGCAATAGAACAAATAATTATAATGAAATGTTGGCAGCAAAAGCACTTATTTTATTAAAGGTCTCTTCACTCACGGGTACTATGGGCAGGCGCAGTTTGTTCTGCCCTATGTTCAGGAGCTTTAGGGCTGCCTTAACGCCGGCCGGGTTGCCTTCTGCGAACAGCAGGTCTATGCCGGGTAACAGTTTGTATAGTAGTTTTTGTGCGGCAGGATAGTCATTACTAATGGCCAGGTTCACCATATGGGTGAAGTCAGCAGTGTAGCAATTGGCGGCCACAGATATAATGCCTTCCATACCTATTGCTATCTGCGACACGATCAGGTCGTCATCGCCCGAGAGGACCGCAAACCCCTCTGGTTTGTCTTGTACCAGTTTCATGCATTGCTGCAGGTTGCCACTGGCTTCTTTTATAGCTACTATATGTTTGAACTCATTGGCCAGTCGCAGTGTAGTGACCGGGGCTATGTTGCTGGCCGTGCGGCCGGGCACGTTATATAGTATTATTGGCTTATCGGTGGCTTCGGCTATTGTCTTAAAGTGCTGGTATATGCCTTCCTGAGTGGGTTTGCTGTAGTAAGGGGCTACGCTGAGTATACCGTCAACGCCTTTGAGATCATATGTGTGCAACTGGTGCACTACTTCTGCGGTATTGTTGTCGCCTATACCACATACTACGGGCACACGGCCGGCATTTTGTGCTATTATAAATGCAAGTATGTCCTTTTTTTCTGCTTCGGAGAGGGTGGGGGTCTCTGCCGTGGTGCCCAGGGCTACCAGGTAGTTCACCTTATTGGCAATAACATGGTTCACCAGCTTGCCAAGTGAAGCAAAATCTATTGAGTTATCGTTATTGAATGGTGTTACCAATGCTACACCGGTGCCGCTGAATTTGTGTGCCATTATTGCTACTTCTTGTTTATGCTTCTTGTTCCGGTACTTCTATGGGTGCTTCATCGTAAAAGCCCATTTTCGAGAACTTCTCGATTCTTTCTGTGATGCGCGTTTCGGGGTCTTTTTTGTACAGGTCTTGTATGGTAGCTATCAGGAACTCTTTAATGATGCCTGCCATAGCTTCTGGGTTGGCGTGTGCGCCACCCAATGGTTCTGGAAGTATACCGTCTACCAGTCCGAACTGGTTCATGTCGTCGGATGTTAGTCTGAGCTGCTCGGCAGCTTTTTCTTTAAAGTTCCAGCTTCTCCATAATATAGAAGAGCAAGACTCTGGAGATATAACACTGTACCAGGTATTTTCCAACATCATTACTTTATCACCAATGCCTATACCCAATGCACCGCCCGATGCACCTTCGCCTATCACTATACAGATGACAGGCACTTTCATTTCCACCATCTCGAAGAGATTGCGTGCTATGGCCTCTGCTTGTCCACGCTCTTCAGCTTCCAGACCGGGGTATGCTCCTGGGGTATCTATAAAAGTAATGATAGGCCTGTTGAATTTCTCGGCCATTTTCATCAACCTCAAGGCTTTACGGTAGCCTTCGGGGTTGGCCATACCGAAATTACGCAACTGGCGCATTTTGGTATTTATACCTTTTTGGTGGCCCAGCACCATTACGGGCTGGCCATCAAGGTCGGCCATGCCGCCTACAATGGCTTTGTCGTCCTTTACCTGCCTGTCACCATAGAGCTCAGTAAAATTCGAGAACACCTTTTCTATATAGTACAAAGTATATGGCCTCTCAGGGTGGCGGCTCAGTTGCACACGCTGCCATGGAGTAAGGTTGGTATATATATTAGCTTTACTTTTTTCAATAGCTATCTCCAGCTCACTGATACTCTTACTAACATCGACCTGATTTTTAGCCGACATCTCCTTTAATTTATTGATCTGCGCGTACAGGTCCTCAAGCGGCTTTTCAAAATCAAGAAATTGCATAGATACTTTTTATGGGGCTGTAAAAATACTATAAACATGCCGTATAAACGCCAAAACTAAACATGGATCATATATAGGTATGGATATTATTGTTCATGCCAGCCAACATTCAGCGGATCGTAACCGCGCACTGTGAATGAATTTTTGTGCTTACCAGCATTATTATCGTAGTTGCCTATTTTAGTATATATAGCTACTACACCACCAGATGAGGGCAGGTTGCCCGGTGCAAAACCTGGGCGGAAAACTTTTATCATAGCAACGTCAGAGGGATTGATAGATAATGGTATATCCGTATCAACCAAAAACTCATTAATATATATGGCCACATCGTTACCCCGCCAGGTAAGCTCTGATACGCCCGTAGACGGATTGAACTCAGATGTAATACCCGGCACATGCTCCATAAGAAAAGTATTAATGTCTATAGAACGGGCTATATCGTCGTTGGTAAGGCCGTCGAATGTAATATCGTCAATACCTGTGAATAAAGGACTTACATGCTCCTTTGCAAAATCTTCTATTACTTTTCGTTTGGCGGTTATCACTACTTCGGGCAGCACGAATTTGCTGAGTTTTGATTTCAGATCGAACTGGTATTCATCCTCTTTCACTGAAGCGAACTTGCTTTTAGTAAAAGTATCCTGAGCGCCTACGTATATGAACTTAACTACCTTGGCCGCCGGGATGAATGTACTGTCCAGAGAAGTTACTGCATCTATCCATAGTTCGCCGCTATTCTTACGAAGCGATGGAGAGAACATGAACATTGCCGTATCCTGAAAGAGTATATTGCGTATCGCGAATGTTTTCTTCGGGGTAAGCGCCGCCTTGTCTATAATGTTCTTTTTATTCTTATACAGTATCATGTAGTTCACAAAACTATCTCGGCGGGCATAGTCCCTGATACGGCCTGTGATGTTGAAGAAGTCCTTTTGCAGTAAAAAATTCACCGCATACTTACCATCGGGTATATCGCTACCAATACCTACGGCACCTGCTGCAAACCCGTTGATGAGCGGGAACCTGTATTGCCAGGTCTGATGTGTTTCCATATTCTCTATCCACAGCTGAACAGTTATCGCATTCTCCTTACGGGTAAAATGTCTCAACTCGCATTGCCAGCGTATAGAATCGCCCTGCATAAAGCTTATTTTGTTTACAACAACATTTAGTGAGTCTGCAGCAAAGCTGTTGATGCATAAGAACGCAGCAAGAATAAAAAGACTAAAGGTTCTCATCTTGTATGGAAAAAAAAGTGATGTAGTAAGGCAGGCTAATATGTTTTGACTCCACTCGCCGTAGTAAGTTTAACTGACTTGAAATTTATTTCGGAGGTATTTTTATTTTCATAGCCCTGGTCTGCGGTAATGTTCACATTCTCAAAGTTGATCCTGGTGATAGGCATTTCTGGCAACCCGGTAAGTGATATAGCTTTCTTAGCGCCAACGCAAGTGATATTGCTGATGTAAAAATCCTGGAACTGAGGTATCTTATCATTCTTACCCTCATCATCGCCCTTGGTCTTACCGGCTGGCATATCTTCATAATAAGTATCAAAAACAACTGCTTCGCCCTGTATGTTCTTCATGGTGATATTGGTTATATAAATGTTCTTGACCAGACCACCCCTGCCAGGATTGCTCTTCACACGTATACCCGCATCTGTACCGGTAAAGGTGCAGTCATCAACAAATATATCCTGCATACCGCCATCGGTATTGCTGCCTATCACAAAGCCACCGTGTGCACGCAGTACGGTGCAGCCCGCTATTAATATGTTGCGCGTTACAGGTCCGGGGTCATCTTTCTTTGTAGATGCTTTCATGCATATACCATCATCGCCGGCGTTCACGTTGCACTTGTAGAGCACTACATTTTTGCAGGCGCTTATGTCTATCCCATCGCCATTTTGCGCCCACCAGTCGTTGTATATACTTACACCGCGCATTGTAAGATTGGAGCAAGAATTGGGGTAGAAAACGAACTTTGGCGAGTTGCGGATGGTAACCCCTTCCAGCAATACATTACTGCAATTTACAAAGAACACCATGTATGGGCGATTATAGTCGCGGGCAGGCAGGTATGCATCGGGACCAGGTTTGCCGCCATCTTTTTTAAGTTTTTTCATATAAGCTTCACCGTTTATGGCTTCGCGCGATGGCCACCATATTTTGCCGTCTTCACTCACCACTCCGCCGCTTGCCAGGAGTTTATTCCACTCGTCGGGCGATACCTTTTGTTTCTTTACCGGCCTCCAGCTCTCGCCAGCACCGTCTATTTTGCCTGCACCTGTAATAGCAATATTCTGCAGGTCGTAGCCATATATAGGAGAAGCCGGCACGTAGGATGTGCTTGTATTTGATGCCTTTACTATAGGGTACTGTGTATGGTCTTTAGTGAACTGTATCAGTGCATCCTGCTCCACCACAAGGTTCACGTTGTTTTGCATTTGTATGGGTCCGGTTAGCCAGGTGCCAGCGGGTACTACTACCTTACCGCCACCAGCTTTTGTGCAGGCCCCTATGGCATCTGCAAAGGCTTTGGTGTTCAGTGTTTTGTTATCAGCCACCGCACCATAGTCCTTGATATTAAAGGTCTTATCAGCAAACCTGGGTTCGGTAACTACTGGCATTTTGAACGGGGCCTGACTGTAGTAATAAGAAAGGTCTTTTACCTGCGCATTCGTTGCCGTTGAAAAAGTGAGTGAGATAAAAATGGAGCATATAGCGCTCACGCTGCATAATTGCCTGCGTATCATTAGCATATTCATTTATGTGGTCTTTCAAAATTAATCAACTTGTATGCCACAATATTGCCAATTCATGCAATCGTTCCCGGCATTTTAGGATGCCATGGCAAGAGAAATGCTTTATTTTTATTTCAGTAAAACACCTCTATGTATAACCGCTTCCGTTATAAAATAGCTACTATAGCTGCATTACTTCTTATGGCTTTTAATACAGATGAGCATCATACTACTATCTTCATGGCGGGCGATTCTACCATGTCAATAAAAGAGACAAAAGCTTATCCCGAAACTGGCTGGGGTATGCCCTTCGTTTACTTCTTCGATTCATCTATTACCATTGTGAACAAGGCTAAGAATGGCAGAAGCACCCGCACATTTATATCAGAAGGCCTGTGGGCATCTATCATTGATAATGTGAAGCCGGGCGATTATGTATTCATCCAGTTTGGCCACAATGATGAGTCGAAGGAGAAGGTAGAGCGCTACACTACACCCGATGAATATAAAGCTAATCTGGTAAAATTTGTTACAGAAACGCGCAAGAAAAAAGGCCTGCCTATATTACTCACCCCGGTAAGCCGCCGCAAATTTGATGCGGCGGGCACTGCATTAGAAACCCACGAAGTATATGCGCCACTGGTAAGGGAAGTAGCAAAAAAATATGATGTGCCACTGATAGACATGGACCAGAAAACTATTGCTATGCTACAGCAAATGGGACCTGAGAATTCTAAACTATTATTCAATAAACTGGCCCCTGGGGAGCATCCCAACTATCCTGATGGTGTTGATGACAATACCCACTTTAACGAGTTAGGTGCGCGCAGGGTAGCAGAGCTGGTACTTCAGTCATTAAAAGATATGAAGATAGACTTGGCCAACCACCTGACCACAGGTAGAAAAGGTGCAAAATAATGAAGCCGCTACTTACTGTTTTATTACTACTGGCTTCTTTCCCCGCCTATGCACAAATGCCGAGGGACACTTCTTTTACAGTGTACAGTGCATATGTAAAAGCGGTAAAAAAGCAGCCCTTTATAAGCATTGTGTATCCGCACATGCCTGCCGGTGTGGTTGCCGATACGGGACGCATATATACCACTGTGGGTAACCGAGCTATACACGCAGATGTGTTCTATCCTGCAAAAATAAAAGACAAGAAAAGACCTGCTGTTTTACTGATACATGGTGGTGGCTGGCGCTCTGGCAGCCGCGATCAGCAAGTGCCTATGGCACAGCGATTGGCTGCAAACGGATATGTGGCTGTTGTTGCAGAATACCGTTTATCGCCGGAGGCAAAATACCCCGCTGCTGTGTATGACCTTAAAGCTGCTGTAAGATGGATGCGGGGAAATGCGAAACGATATGGCATAGATAAAAATAAAGTAGCGGCCCTGGGATGCTCGGCCGGTGGGCAGCTTGTGGCGCTATTGGGTACAACGAATGGTATGCAGGAGTTTGAGGGCAACGAAGGAAATAATAACGAAAAAAGTGATGTGAATGCTGTGGTAGATGTTGATGGTATACTGGCTTTCACGCATCCTGAATCGGGCGAGGGGGATGAAAGTAAAGGGGTATCTGCTGCAGCATTATGGTTGGGTGCCACCAGGGCGCAAGACCCGCAACTGTGGCTCGATGCATCAGCACTAAGTCATGTTGGGAGTACCACGCCCCCTTTTCTATTCATCAACAGTGGTGTAGCGCGTATGCATGCCGGGCGAGACGATATGCTAAAGCAATTGGATAGCCTGCACATTTACAATGAGATACATACTTTCACTGATGCACCGCATCCTTTTTGGTTGTTCACACCCTGGTTCACACCAACGGTGCAGTACACAGTAAATTTCCTGAATAAAGTATTTGACTATAAATATTGACAATTATCGGCTATGGCTCGATTCTCTGATGATGAGCTCTGGCACCAGCACCCTGTTCTCAAACTGTTTTATGGGCCTTTTGCTGCTTATCATCTGTATCAGCAATTCGGTAGCATTAGCACCCATCTCGAAGGCTTGTTGCCTTATTACAGATAGTGAAGGCTGCAGCAATTCTGTAAGGTCGAGATTGGAATAGCCTATGAGGCCCACATCTTTGGGTACACTAATATTATTTTTCTTAAAATACCGTAGGCAGTTGGTAGTTATCTTATCAGCACATGCTATAATAGCATCTGGTTTATTCTTTCCTTTCAGCAGCTCTTTCAGCACCACTTCTATCTCATCATATATCATACCGCCATGCAGGCAGTACTTTACATACTCTGGTTTGTAAACCAGCCCATTTTCTTCAAGGGCAGCTTTATAGCCGGCCAGCCTCTCTTTAGTTATGGACAGGTATTCTGCATTACCAAAGAATGTTATCTTCTTATAGCCGCTCTTTATTAGGTGTACTGTTGAGTTATATGCACCTTGATAATTGTCAGACACTACTTTATGTGTTTCGATCTCCTTCACTACACGGTCAAAGAAAACGATAGGCATACCTTTATCGCGCAGCTCTTTTAAGTGGCTTACATCAGTAGTTTCGGACGAGATAGAAATGATGATGCCATCTACAGAGCGTGATGCCAGATGCTTTACATTGCTTACCTCTTTCTCGTACGATTCGTTGCTTTGGGTAATGATAACATTATACCCGGCATCGTAAGCTACAGACTCTATACCGTTGATGGCCTGGGAAAAGAAACTATTCGCAATTTCGCAAACCACCACGCCTATAGATCTTGTTTTACGTTCCTTAAGGCTTAGCGCTATGGGATTGGGCATATAGTTCATTTCCTCCGCATATTCCAATACTCTTTTCTTGGTTTTTGCGCTTATCTCGTAGCTGTCCCTCAACGCCCGGGATACGGTTGAGGTAGATAAGTTCAGTACTTTGGCAATATCCTTTATTGTTACAGGCTCAAATTTCATATAGATAGATACTTAACGCTATAGACCGGCAGTAGAGCGTATATTTAACGCATTTCAATGACGTTTAAATATACACAAATTATAGCACAAAGAGAAAAGTGAATGTAGTATAAGACATAAGGAAGCAAAAGGGGTATTTAAAGAATATATAGTAGGTCAACCCCTATCTGCGACAACAGTCTAAAACTGTAAGGCTACACTGTGCCTTATTGCTTGTATTTCATTTTAACAAAGGCACTCATGGTTTGCACATAATCAAGCCCTTTGGTTATATGGCTCTTCCATAAAGCATCTATTACCAGCATCACAAACTGGGTCTCATCTTCGGGGTTGTCATACTCAAGAGTAGTAAATGCATTTTTCAGTAGGGTATATAAGGGTTTTAAGAAGCGCTGGTGCTGCTCTACAGAAAAAGGCATATCTACCAGGCGGTATTGCAGGCGCCAAAAAAGGGGCTCATCCGTTATTAATTTCAGTGGAAGGTCCAGCGCGGCATTGATTAGGTCATTTGCATTTTTCTCTGCGAGCATGCCCCTGTTATGCTCCACAATGCGCATATAACCTGTTTTAATTATAAAATCAAGTAGCTTGTCTTTATTTCCAAAATGTTTAAATATCAACGATTCGGCCACTTCAGCTTCTTTCGCTATTGATTGTGAAGATGTATTTTCAAATCCTCTTTCCGCAAATAAGGCTAATGCAACTACAGCTATTTTCTGTTTCCTGGTCATAGACATTGCAAAGCTATTTTGTAATAGGCTATTAAACTAATCCCCGTCATTTTTATAAATATAAATTAAAAAACGTTACTATAAGGCTTTGCTATACGGGAGTTTGTTACAATCGTTATCGGGAACGTTTGCATAATTATTTATGCTAAAACAGCGCTTTTACAGTTCAGATCAAGCTAAACTTGTGTTTAAATAAGGTGAGTGATTGCTCACTTTGCAGAAATATTTAACGTTTCTTTCATGAAAAAACTTTTTCTTACAATTAGTATGCTGCTAATAACAGTATGCGTTTTTGCTCAGACCAGATCGATACAGGGTGTTGTATTAGGATCGGACGGTGATACGCTGCTTGGAGCTACGGTTAGATTAGTGGGTTCGCCCACCGGTACAGTTAGTAATACAGATGGTTACTATAGTATCAATGTTCCAGCCACCGGCAAAGTGCAATTGACCTTCAGCTATACAGGACATAACCCGAAAACAATTGATATAGGTACAGAAAGCACTTATAATGTAACGTTGCAATCAACAGATAAAACGCTGAATGAACTGGTTGTGATAGGCTACCAGACGGTGCAGCGTAAAGACCTTACGGGTGCTGTATCATCAACAACTGCAAAAGACCTGAAAGATATACCGGTAAACTCTGCAGGTGAGGCGCTGGAAGGCAGGCTGGCAGGTGTGCAGATAACCAGCAATGAAGGCCAGCCCGGAGCTGATGTGACCATAAAAGTACGTGGAGGGAACTCTATAACCCAAGACAACTCTCCTTTGTACATTATTGACGGTATTGAAGTAGAGGACGGCCTTAATGCTATCTCCCCCCAGGACATAGCGTCTGTAGATGTATTGAAGGATGCCTCTGCAACAGCAATATATGGCTCTCGTGGCGCCAATGGTGTGGTCATCATAACTACTAAAAGAGGTAGTGACACTAAGGGACATGCAAAAATATCCTACAACGGTTTTTACGGTTTCCAGAAGTTAGGAAAGGAACTGCCCGTGATGTCGCCTTACGACTATGCTACTTATTGGTATTCACGTACCAGGAATTCAGACAGTACTGCATTTTCCAAACAGTTCGGTACTACGTGGGATACGCTTTCTGCATACAAAAAAGCGCCTGTTACAGACTGGCAAAAACAATTATTCGGCAGGAACGCTGCAATGCAATCGCATAATATAGCGCTTACCGGTGGCAACCAGACCACACAGTACAGCATCAGCCTCACATCTAACAATCAGCAAGGCATCATGTTGCTTACGGGCTATGACAGGGAATTGATGAACATGACACTGGACCACCAGTTCAGTAAAAAACTTAAAATAAGTTTTAATACCCGTTACAACAATACGACTGTTAATGGCTCCGGTACTTCAAGCCCCGGCAATGCAACGCTTAACTTTTTGCGCCAGGCTGTTAGGTACAGGCCGTACCTGCCACCAGGCCAGACCATTTATACCTACGACCCTGCTTATTACCAGGCAACCAATGATGGTAGCCTTGGGTTAGTGAACCCGATATTGCTGAACCAGGCACAATACAAGAAACAGGTGAACAGCATATTCAATATCAGCGGGCACCTTGATTATAATTTTACCGACTATTTGTTCTTCCGCACTACCCTGGGTGTGGACATTACCAATACGCAAACCAATGCGTTCAACGATACGCTTACTTACAATGCTAAGCTAAGCACCCCATCTGGGCCGGAAGCTATTATCATTAATGGTAAAAGGATGACGACCAACAACTCTAATGTATTTACATATACCAACTCCAAGAGCACAACGGCGTTTGCTAAAGACAACGCCATTACTGCACTTGTAGGGGAAGAAACTTTCGTGAATCACTACCAGGGTTTTGCGCAGGAGTCTATTTTTCTTCCTGGCATCACTCCTACTGCAGCATTTGGTAATATGGGTAACGGTATACCGCAGCAGCTTCCCAATTCTGTGGTCGGCACACCGTCTATCGATACTACCGATAAGCTGATATCTTTCTTCGGCAGACTTAATTATACCTTTAAACAAAAGTACCTGGCTACAGTTAGCTTCAGGGCCGATGGATCTTCTAAATTCTCTACTGCCAACAATAATGATTGGGGTTATTTCCCATCAGCAGCACTGGCATGGCGCATCTCACAAGAGAACTTCATGCAGAAACTGAAACCTGTGGTCAGTGATCTTAAAATAAGGGTAAGTATAGGTGAAGCCGGTAATAACCGCATTGGAGATGGCTTGTTCTTATCGCAATTTGCATCAAACACTTTCTATTACCTGCAGGGCCATAACGGGCCGGCAACTTCAGCATTCGTGGCTACTTACCTGCCCAATCCTAATCTGAAATGGGAAACCACTACGTCGCGCAATCTGGGTTTTGATGCCAGCTTCTTTGACGGAAGGATAGGCTTCTCTGCCGATTTTTATTACAATAGCTCAGACAACCTTTTGCTGCCAGTACCTATCTCCCCTACAGGTGGCTATACTACGCAGTTGCAAAACATAGGTTCTACCCGCAACAAGGGTATGGAGTACCAGGTGAATGCGACCATATTAAGAGTAGGTGCTTTCAGGTGGACAGCCAACTACAACATGTCATTCAATAATAATGAGATCACCAGCCTGGGTGGGCCGCAATCGTTCCTGATAGCTTCAGGTTGGGCGCCATCATTTGCCCCCGCAGATTATATAGCGCAGGTAGGCCAGCAGGTAGGTACCATGTATGGCCTGGTGGCAGATGGCTACTACAAGACCAGCGATTTTACTTACGACGCATCTACCGGCAGGTATATACCTAAAGCTGGCCTGGTGAACGATGTGGCCATAACCGGCAGCCTGCCGCAGCCCGGACAGATAAAGTACAAAAGCCTGAACGGCGATACACTGGTAGACCTTACCCATGACAGAACAGTTATAGGTCATGCCAATCCTAAATTCTACGGTGGTTTGCACCAGCAGTTCACGTACAAGGCTTTCGACTTGTCTATATTCATCAATTTTGAGTACGGTAACCAGGTGTATAATGATAATAGCCTTGAGTTCAGCAATGCCTATACCACCTATGCTAACCTGTTAGGCACGCAGGCAGGTACATGGCGCACTATAGACCCTAAGACAGGGGCCGTGTTGCAAACCGTTTCTACCGCCTCAGCATATGCTACAGGTGCATCGCCTGCCGTGCTGGATGCTGCCAACCCGCACCCTACCGGCCCTATGCCACAAAGTAGCAACAGTGCTTACTATTCCAGCACCAATGCTGTAGAAGATGGTTCTTTTATCCGTATCAACAACATCACCTTAGGTTATTCCTTGCCACAGAAATTCCTGAGCAGGTTCAAGATCGAGAAGTTCAGGGTATATGCTACGGTGAATAACCTTGCTGTAATAACAGGCTATAGCGGGTACGACCCCGAGGCTAATACACGCCGGGGCACACCGCTAACACCAGGTGTTGATTATTCTACTTACCCGCGTTCGCATACATACTTGTTTGGTATCCAGGCAAGTTTATAAAAATCGTTTAAAGAAAAATTGAAGAATATGTGTTTTAAGAAATTTGCGCTGAGTGTGGTGGTGATAGCAATGATGTTGCCGGTAAATTCCTGCAAAAAATACCTCACAGTGAACCCCGTTTCTACATTTGGTCCCGACTATGTATTTTCTAACGTTACCAATGCAACCGCCGCTGTCCTGGGTGTATACGCAGCTATGACGGGCGACCAGGGATATGGTACCAGGGTGAGCATGTACTTCCCTTATGATGATGATAACATAGAAGGACAGTCAGGGACGCCCTTCCCTGATGGTGACAGGCGCGATATAGCCCACTACGGCGCACAGTCATCCAATGCACAGTTGTACCTTCCCTTCAACCAGATGTTCTCTGGTATAGAGCGCGCCAATCTTTGTATCTACTACATACCCAAAATGACTATGTACAATGATGCAACTAACGGTCCTGTATTGAAAAGATTATATGGTGAAGCACTAACGCTACGAGCACAGTTCTACCTGGAGCTGATACGCAACTGGGGCGATGTACCTGCACAGTTCGCACCCACCTTCACACAAAGCAACCTGAACCCTGGTAAAACAGACAGGGATACAATTTATAACCACCTGCTGAACGACCTGCTGGCGGCAGAGCAGATAGTACCATGGCGCACAGCGGCCAATACGCCTAACTCCCGCATCACGCAGGGGGCTGTAAGGGCATTGCGTGCACGTATAGCAATGTATCGCGCAGGATGGTCTTTCCGCAGTTCTGGTATCATGGCACAGGGCAGCGATCCTAACACATACTACACTATAGCGAAGAACGAGTGTGATACTATCCTTACTTTCCACACGGCCGATCATAGCCTGGAAACAAACTTTAAGGATGTTTTCCAGAAATACCTGGATGCAGGTATGGTAGACCCTACTGGCGAAGTGCTGTGGTGTGTGACATTTGGTGGTGGTACCGGTACTACAGATAGTAAGCTGGGTTATTATGACGGGCCTAAGTACACCCCATCAAGTGCCCCGGGCAACGCTGCACTGACCATTCTGCCTTCCTATTTTTACCTGTTCGACTCTACTGACCTAAGAAGGGATGTTACTATTGCGCCTTACGATATCCTTACAAGTGTCGGTGGCCTTACTGTACGTAATTCCTACAGCCTGAGGGACGGGAAATTTAGAAGGGACTGGATACCTAATGGGTTTCCATCTACCGTGCAGTACTTTGGCGCCAGCTGGCCATTGATAAGGCTGAGTGACGTGTACCTGATGTATGCAGAAGCAGATAATGAACTGAATAATGGTGCAAGCGGCTTAGCTATAGGCAGGCTGATGGCTGTAAGCGCCAGGGGACATAACAACAATACTACATTGGCCGTGAACCCACCTGCAGATCATGACGGGTTCTTCAAAGCATTAATGAAAGAACGATCGCTGGAGTTTGGTGGCGAAGGTATACGCAAGTACGACCTGATAAGGTGGAATATGTTGGGAACTGCTATAGCCAATGCTAAGAACATATTGTCTGATATGTCTACACGAACTAGCGATGCTGCCGGCAACTGGGCTAACTACGCTACGAATGCGCCTTACGATGTTAATTCGACCACCGCAACAGGTGTAATATGGCTGGGGTCTTTTTATAATGATAATAGTGCAGGTTTAAACCCTACCAATAAGTGGCTGGGAACATCTGCTATTGTAAGCAGCTTGCTTGCTGAATATGGTGTGGGTATGGTACCTGGTGTTACAGCAAGTAATACATATACCTATTCTACGGCCAACGACTTTAGAACATTGTTGCCTATACCACAAGCCGCCCGGGATGCTAATCCTAACCTGGCACAAAATATAGGATACTAAAAAAAGAAAAGGTTTTTATGTTGAAGAGCGCATTGTTGATATGTTTAGGGGTAATAGTTGGCCTGGGTGCATTTGCCCAGTTGCCATCATTCCCCGGTGCTGAGGGCGCAGGTATGTACACTACTGGTGGCCGTGGTACGCCCGCACTACCTACTACGGTACTCTATGTTACTAATCTGAATGATGCTACTTCTAATCCTCCATCTGGGTCTTTGCGGTGGGCAATAGCACAGTCGGCTACTTACCGCACTATAGTTTTTGCCGTTTCTGGTACCATTCACCTGGCAGGGCAGCTGAAGATAGGGAAGAATACTACTATAGCCGGGCAAACAGCACCGGGGTGCGGTATATGCCTTGCTGATTATCCTGTGGTAGTTAATGGCAGTAATGTAATAGTACGCTATATACGTTTCCGCATGGGCGATAAACATGAGCTTATAGGCGGTACAACTTGTACGGCTCCTGTGCCATCCAGCGAAGTAGGCAGTGGTAACGATGATGCGTTTGACGGACTTGGTTTCAAAAATATAATGATAGACCATTGCACCATGAGCTGGGGCGATGACGAGAGCTGCACTTTTTACAGGGGCGACAGCACTACACTGCAATGGAACATCATCAGCGAAGGGCTCAACTACTCTTACCATTTAGAGACAGGGGATAATGACTTTGAGCATCATGGTTTTGGTGGTATCTGGGGTGGTAAGCATTTTACAGGGCATCACAACTTGTTGATGGACCTGCAAGGGCGCAATTGTCGCTTTGATGGTAGCAGGAATCTGCAGACCGGCAACCCTGCTGTTGGGGTAACAGGATTGGAGAATGCAGATTTTGTAAATAACGTTATCTGCAACTGGGGTGGCTACACTACCAATGGTGGTGAGGGTGGCAATTATAACATCATCAACAATTACTACAAGTCTGGTCCGTCTACAGCTAATACAAGTAGCAGCGGGGTGCCAATAAAGTACGAGATCATTAATCCTTACACACAGACAACCGCGCCTACATTGCCATACGGTAAATATTATATGACCGGCAATTATGTGGTAGGCTCTTCTGTAGTAACTAACGATAACTGGCTGGGCGCAGCAATGGCTGGTGGCAGCCTTGCCGATACATCAGCTGCAAAAGTGACCACACGTTTTAATGTGAATCCTCCTGTCACGCTTCAAACTGCACAAGACGCTTACGATTCTATACTATTGCATGTAGGCGCTACGCTGCCGCAACGCGATACTCTTGATCAGCGCATCATAAACGATGTGATCAACAACACGGGTAAGATCATAGATGTGCAGGGTGGTTTCCCACATTGTACAGCCTATGCGCTTACCGTGAATGCATGGCCCACCTTGTGCTCATCACCTGCCCCGGCAGACCTTGATAAGGACGGCATGCCCGACTGGTGGGAAACACTGAATGGGCTGGACTCTGCCAATGCGGCCGATAGGAATGGCTATGCACCTAATGGGTACACTAACCTGGAGAACTACCTGAATAGTATCTCAGACACTTTGCATAACGATACCACCAAGGTTGGCCTTGTAACAGTAAACGCTACTCATACTTTGGTTACCATTTATCCTAACCCTGCTACCGGGGATATACAGGTGACGAGGATGAACTCAGCTGCCGCAATGGTCGTCATTTTTGATGTTGCTGGTGTGGAAAGATATAGGTTATTTGTGCCGGCAGGAGAGGAAGATATCAGCATGCCCACACGTGCTTTGGCGCCCGGTGTGTATGTGTTAAGGTACAGCTCAGGATCTGAAATTGTGAATCGAAAATTAATTAAGCAGTAAATCTTAAGATCTAATAGTTAATCAAAAACCACGTGTGTATGAAATCTAAATTTAGTTCAAAATTGTTTATGTTGGCCCTTGCCTTACCGGCAATAGCCAATGCCCAAACGTCGGCAGAATGGAGATCTGCCGTTGCAAGTGCTGCTCCTGTTGCTACTCCGGCATCAGGAGATTGGAACACTCCCGCGAACTGGCAAAAGTATGATGGTACGGCTATGGCATGGGTTGCAGCGACATCAAAGCCTGGTTTGTCTAATAGTGCAATGTTAACAGTTCTTACTGGCAGTGCTATGACATTGTCTGGTAGCTCAGGATCATTGAACACTACAGTACAAACAGGTGGTAGTATCAAATGGGGAAGTGGAACCGCTGCGCAAGGTCTGCGTATGTCTGGTACTTCATTGGTGAACAATGGTACAATTGGCGGAAATGCTGCCACTGCCGACGATTCTATTAACATCGAATTGTCTGGTACCGCCCACCAATGGACACTGAGTGGTACTGGAACAACAATAGTTAATCGGTTGAGGATCTTAGGTGGTACGGGCACTACTACAGGTAACCAGATCAATGGTATCATCAGCGCTCCAGTTACCTTCAACAACCAGAGCAATTCGTTTGGCAGTGCAGTAGGTCTTACTGCATATTATGGCAGCACCAGTGCTAATACTGATGTTGACTCCATTACTATAAGTGCGGGCGCAGTGGTTACTTTTACCCGGGGTGCAGTTTTGCATTACCAATCAGTAACTAATACCAACGCGGGTGGCAGTTATGTATACAACATCAATGGTACAGCTGACCTGAGCGCGAGTGTTGGAACCACATACATTTCCCCAATAGCCACTAATGCTTCATCTGTAGTGACATTGAATGTTTCCGGTGTGCTTAAAACAGGTGCGGTTTTCAGTACAATGGATAGCTCACTGTACAACGGTACCCCTGCTACACCTACTCCCGGTTCTGTAGCGCTTAATGTGCTTGCAGGTGGCGTTGTAGATGCAACACCTACTGATTTTAAAATGGATAATGCTATCGCTGCTGCCTTCAACATGGTTACTACTGCTATCATGAAGCGCTTTATAAGCACTCCGGGTACTTATGCAAAATACCCGGTAGCTACTGCTGCCCATGGCAATAACACAGTATCTATCCAGAATGCTGGTACTGCAGATACTTTCTCTGTAAGCATCACAAATACTTTTGATTTCGTTAATCCACCAACAGATCTTACTAAAGTGGTAGGCCGTGAATGGACCATTAAAGAAACAGGTACAGGTGGTAAAATGGACTCATTGAAATTCACATGGTTGGCTGCTGAGCAGGGCTCTGCTGTAGGCACTACACCAAGTGTATATGTACGTCCTGCATCTGGCGCCACACAGGTAGAATATGTAAGCGGTACTAATGTTACTGTGTCAGGCTCTGGCACAGTCGCAAGCCCTTACCTGGCAGTAGTTGGTGTGCCAGCTGGTGCTCCGGCCGGTAAATATTTTATCGGTGTTGCGGGTCTGCCTACTGCAGTTGCCAGTGTTGCTAACGCATCGGACCTCAATGTAACAGTAGCGCCAAACCCTACTACCAACAAGCAGATCAGCTACCAGATATCTGGCAGCCAGGCGGGTACCTATCATGTAGCTGTATACAATGTGTTGGGTCAGGCAGTTCATAACAGCGATGTGACCTACAATGCGAACACTACAAACTACAAGATCAACATGGAGAATGCCCCTACAGGCATCTATCAAGTGGAGATAAGCAATGCCACTACCAAGATCGGCAAACGTGTAGTTGTTGAATAATTTGCAGCATTGAAAAGAATAATAAATGGCCTGAGCAGTATAGAAAATATTATCCCTTGTCTTAGCATGGGATAGGTACTGTTCAGGCCATATTTTTTTGAATTCAGGTGGTTGGAATAAGAGAACGTTAAAAGGATCGTTTTGGCTATCGTTTGCGTAAATAATTAACGGCGGCAAGGCCTTTAGTTACGTAAAAGTGGTGTAGCATTGCGCACGTTTTCAGAGTGCTCGCCTTGCAAAATATCATCTCTCTTTCAGGCAACTATTTTTTTGAATAACATAACAGGAATGATACCAGGAAAATTTATACGCACCGTTGTTTTATTGTCTGCACTGTCGGCCATACAGGTTGCCTTTGCACAGCAAAAAGCGAATGATAACTATTCATTCGACCATCTTCCCACGGCAGCAGTTCCTGTATTCAAGACCGATACATTTAACATTAAAGACTATGGTGCGAGAGATGGCGGCAGAAGGCTGAATACAGAAAGCATAAACAAGGCGATAGAGACCTGTAGTAACAAAGGTGGTGGTGTAGTATTGGTGCCCTCTGGTACCTGGCTTACAGGCCCTGTTGTACTTAGGTCGAACGTTAACCTGTATCTCGATCACAAAGCAGTGCTGCTCTTTACAAGAGACTTTAGTAAGTACAAATTAATTAAGACCAATTGGGAGGGCTTACCAGCTGTCCGCAATGAATCCCCGGTGTCTGGTCTGGACCTCGAGAATGTAGGCATTACCGGCCACGGTATCATTGATGCAAGTGGCGATGCATGGCGCATGGTAAAGAAAGACAAGGTGCCCGAAGCCGTTTGGAATGATCTGGTGATGTCTGGCGGGCAACTGAGCGACGATAAAAAAACATGGTACCCTTCAGAGCAGTCATACATAGGCTCTAAGACCAAGGAGCCTGGCGTTATAACTTCTGAAAAGAATAAGATAGAAGACTTCACATCTATAAAAGACTTTTTAAGGCCTAATTTATTGGTGCTTAATAATTGCAAAAAAATATTGATCAAGGGCATTGTTTTTCAGAACTCCCCTGCGTGGACGCTCCACTTCCTGATGTGCCAGGATCTGACCATAGATGGAGCTGCGGTGAAAAATCCGTGGTATGCACAGAACGGAGATGGTATAGACATAGAATCTTGCAAAAATGTAGTATTGGAGAATAGCACATTTGCTGCGGGTGATGATGGCATATGCATTAAAAGTGGCAAGGATATAGAAGGCCGCAAGAGAGGTATACCAACAGAGAACCTGGTAGTACGCAACTGTATAGTGTACCGTGCGCACGGTGGCTTTGTGATAGGAAGTGAAATGAGTGGCGGCGCCCGTAATATTTTCGTTACAGATTGTTCCTTCATAGGAACCGATGTAGGCCTGCGCTTTAAAACAAGAAGAGGCCGCGGAGGAGTGGTGGAGAACATTTTTGTGCGCAACATAACCATGAAGAAGATCTTGGGTCAGGCTATATTATTCGATATGTACTACGAGGCTAAAGACCCTATAGCACTCGCAGGCGAAAAAAGAACAGAACAAAAAAGACAGGAAGTGGCAGTATCAGAAGGTACCCCACGCTTCCGCAATTTTTATATCAGCAACGTCAATTGCGATGGGGCTGACCGTGCCATATTTGTAAGAGGCCTGCCAGAAATGGATATTGAGAATATTTACCTGGAACATATGAAGCTGGCCACCGAAAAAGGAATAGAGGTAGTGGACGCAAAAAATATAGTACTGCGAGACATACATGTAGAGCTGGCAGACACCAACCCGGTAGTGCTCATCAACAATGCAAGCGATCTTACTTTTGATGACATCAGTTATAATGCGAACCCTGCTAAACTATTCTCTGTTGGCGGTGTCAAAAGCAGCAATATAAATGTGCTTAATACCAAGATGCCCGCTAACAGAAGCGAAGTACTTGACTTTTATGATGGCGCTACCGCACGATCGCTAAATATAAAATAATTACCGTGCAGATCCTTTGACGCAAAGTATAGGATGACAGAAAAACGATCAAAATGAATTTATCAAAGATAAACCTCGCGCATATTAATGCCGATGTGGAAAAACCTTCTGAAGCCTGCTTCTTATTACCGGAAAAGGTATTGGAATTTGGTACAGGTGTACTATTGAGAGGATTACCCAATTATTACATAGACAAGGCCAACAAGCAGAATATCTTTAACGGCAGAATAGTAGTTGTTAAATCTACCTCGGCCGGCGATGTAGATGCATTTGCTGCGCAGGACAATTTGTATACCCACCTGGTACGTGGTGTAGAAAATGGTGTGAAAAAAGAGTCGGCCGTCATTAACGCAAGCATCAGCCGGGTGGTGATAGCAAGTACACACTGGAGCGAGATAATGGACCTTGCTGGCAACGAAGACCTGAAGATCGTTATCTCCAACACTACAGAGGTAGGGCTTACCTACCTGCCCAACGATGATATTACAGCATCACCACCAAGGTCATTTCCCGGCAAGCTATTGGCATTCTTGTACAAGCGCTACCAGGTATTTAATGGCAGTGCCGATGCCGGGATGGTGATAATACCTACCGAACTGATACCGGACAATGGGAAGATATTGCAGGATATATGCCTGAAACTGGCAAAGGACAATGACCTGGATGAGCAGTTCAAAAAATGGCTGGTAAGTGCAAATGATTTTTGCAGTTCATTGGTCGATCGTATTGTTCCGGGCGCATTGAATGCCAAGGAAGCCGCAGAATTCAAAGAGACCAATAAATACGAAGATCAGCTCGCTATACTGTCTGAAACATATAGCTTGTGGGCTATAGAGACCTCAAGGCCACAAACGAAGGAAATACTTT
The DNA here is from genome assembly GCA_965276955.1 of Flavipsychrobacter sp. Classification (GTDB taxonomy): domain Bacteria; phylum Bacteroidota; class Bacteroidia; order Chitinophagales; family Chitinophagaceae; genus JABDEZ01. Next base: position 158,860 of record CBDIBP010000007.1, on the reverse strand, counting down.
CTTTTTATGCAGCTGATAGGGGTGTTATCATCTGCGACAATATCAACAAGTTCCGTGAGTTGAAACTGCGCTTGCTGAATGCTACCCATACACTCACTTGTGGCCTGGCTGTCATCAGCGATTTTAAGACCGTAAAAGAGGCTATGGGCAATTCATTCTTCGAGAGTTTTCTCACTACGCTCATGGATGTGGAAATAACCGGCGCCATTACAAGTGCTGAGATCACTGAAGAAGAAGCTATTGTGTTTGCCGGGCAACTGCGCGACAGGTTCCGCAATCCCTTCATAGAGCACCTCTGGCTCAGCATCACCATGCAGTACAGCTCTAAAATGGCTATGCGTGTAGAGCCTGTGCTGATGGCATACTACAAACGCTTCGGCATGGTACCGCGGCATATAGCCATAGGGTTTGGTGCATATATCCTTTTCATGAGGTCTGATAAGACCGATGCCGGTTATACAGGCAATGCACACGGCACCCACTATATTATTACAGACGACAAAGCAGCGATACCGCACGCGCACTGGCAGCTGCCCGATATGCAGACCACAGTGCACAATATATTGTGTGATACACGCCTGTGGAGCAATGACCTCAGCAAACTGCCGGGCTTTGAAAAAGCAGTTTTTGAAGCAGTGAAAAGATTTAGTGAAGAACAATTAGGGAATAAAACACAACAGTCAGCATCTCTATATTCCATTTAGGTATGAAAAGAAACGTATTGAAGGTACACCCTAAGGATAATGTAATAGTTGCCCTTACTGACCTGAAGAAAGGAGAAGAAATAGTACTCGACGGTAATAGTTATCTATTGCAGGAAGATATACCTGCCAAGCATAAATTTACCTGCCTGCCGATCGCTACTGAGAACGATGTGATAATGTATGGTGTACTGGTAGGTAAAGCAAAACAAGACCTGCCAGTTGGCGTACGCATATCTACCGAGAACATCAGGCACGCATCGGACGACAGCGTGGTATTTGGCGGTCGCAAAACAGAGTGGCACCAACCTGATGTAAGCAACTGGAAAGACAGAACATTTAATGGCTACCACAGGCCCGATGGCAGTGTAGGTACTGCCAACTATTGGCTCATCATCCCTATGGTGTTTTGTGAGAACAGGAATGTGGATGTACTCCGGGATTCCCTGCTTGATGAGCTAGGCTACGGTCGCCCTAAATATTATAATGACTTCGCTAAGAAATTAGTACAGTTATATAAAGATGGACAAAGCGCTGCTGATATATTAGAGACCAGTTTCAACTTCGACAAAAAAGAAGCGGTACGTAACAAGTTGTTCAAAAATATTGATGGTATCAAGTTTCTCAATCACCAGGGTGGTTGCGGCGGCATACGCCAGGATGCGCAGACACTTTGCGGTTTGCTGGCGGGGTATATCACTCACCCTAACTGTGCTGGTGCTACAGTGTTGAGCCTGGGGTGCCAGAACGCACAGGTATCTATACTTACTGAAGAAATAGAAAAACGTATTCCTAACTTCAGCAAGCCACTTTATATACTGGAGCAGCAGAAGATAGGACTGGAAACAGATATGCTGGCCATGGCCATCCGCGATACGTTCGCAGGTCTTATCATAGCAAACGACAACGAGCGTAAACCTGCTCCACTCAGCAAACTATGCATAGGACTGGAGTGCGGCGGTTCTGATGGTTTCTCAGGTATCTCTGCAAACCCGGCTATCGGCTATACATCAGACCTGTTGACAGGTTTGGGTGGCAGCGTGATCCTCTCTGAATTTCCGGAACTGTGTGGTGTAGAACAAGAGCTAAGCGACCGCTGCAACGAGCAGGGAAAAGCAGAAAAATTCGTTCACCTGATGAAGGTATACAACGAACGCGCTGAGGCGGTGGGCAGTGGTTTCTACATGAACCCATCACCAGGCAATATAAAAGACGGTTTGATAACCGATGCTATAAAATCTGCGGGCGCAGCCAAGAAGGGCGGTACATCTCCCGTGGCCGATGTATTGGACTATCCTGAAAAAGTAACCAAACCAGGCCTGAACCTGTTGTGCACACCGGGTAACGACGTGGAATCTACTACTGCAGAAGTTGGTGCAGGTGCCACCATTGTATTGTTCACCACCGGCCTGGGCACACCTACGGGCAACCCCATTGCGCCGGTAGTGAAACTATCGAGCAATACACCGTTGTACGACAAAATGCGCGACATTATCGATATCAACACCGGTACCATAATAGATGGTGACGAGACCATTGAAGAAGTAGGAGTAAGGGTATTAGAATATATTATAAAGGTGGCCAGCGGCGAAGAAATAGTAAGTGCGGTACGCCATACTCAAGACGATTTTATCCCATGGAAGCGTGGGGTATCACTATAAACCAAATATTTTTATAACATTTTATCTGTACGTTATGAAACAATTCATTGATGAACATTTTCTTTTAGAAACAAAAACAGCCCAGCAGCTCTACCATGAGTTCGCAAAGAGCATGCCCATAATTGACTACCATTGCCACCTGCCACCACAGCAGATAGCTGAGGATACCCAATTTGAGAACATAACACGTGTGTGGCTCAATGGTGACCACTACAAGTGGCGCGCTATGCGCACCAACGGTGTGGACGAAAGCTACATCACTGGTAATAAGGGCGACTTTGAAAAATTTGAACAGTGGGCCACGACAGTGCCATACACCTTGCGCAATCCACTGTACCACTGGACACACCTGGAACTACGTCGCTACTTTGATGTACAGGATATACTGAATAAAGATACTGCCCGGAAAGTATATGATGAGTGCTCAGCAAAACTACAGGGGCAGGACTATTCTGTACGCGGCTTGTTGAAGAAAATGAATGTAAAATTGGTGTGTACAACAGATGATCCGCTGGATAACCTGGAGCATCACCAGAAAGTTGCAGCGGAAGGCATAGCATTAAAAATGCTTCCCGCATTCCGTCCGGATACTGCAATGAATGCAGACACTGCTACTGTATTTAAGAACTATGTAGACAGGCTGGAACAAGTTGCAGACCGCAACATCACTACTTACCAGGACTACCTGGATGCGCTGAAAACACGTCACGACTATTTTGCTGACAATGGTTGCAGTGTATCAGACCACGGCCTGGAAGAAATATATGCAGATGACTATACTGATGCTGAGGTGGCAACTATATTCACAGACCTGCGTGCAGGTAAGCAGGTGACGCTTGCCAATGTGCGTAAGTTCAAGTCTGCCATGCTGTACCAGTTCGCTATCTGGGACTGGGAAAAAGGCTGGACACAGCAGTATCACCTGGGCGCACTACGCAATAATAATACGCGCATGCTGCAAGTGCTGGGCCCCGATACCGGTTGGGATTCCATAGGTGATTTCTCTCAGGCAAAAGCACTATCTAAATTCCTGAATAGGCTGGAGCAGGGAGATAACCTCACCAAGACCATCCTCTACAACTTGAATCCTGCAGATAACGAAATGATGGCTACCATGATCGGTAACTTCAATACTGGTCCTATACCGGGCAAGATACAATTCGGCTCCGCATGGTGGTTCCTCGATCAGAAGGACGGTATGATAAAGCAAATGAATGCATTATCTAACATGGGTCTGCTGAGCCGCTTTGTAGGTATGCTTACCGATTCACGCAGCTTCCTTTCATTCCCACGTCATGAGTACTTCCGCAGGTTGTTATGCAACTTATTCGGTAACGAGATAGAAAATGGTGAATTGCCTAATGATATCAATTGGGTAGGCAGCGTAGTAAAAGATATTTGCTATATTAATGCTAAGAATTACTTTAACTGGCAATTTCTGGAAGAAGGTGCTTTAAAAAGCCCTGTAACTCCATGATGCATAAAAAACCGATACCGACCATTTATTAAATGAACAAAGTTTTATGTTTTGGCGAGGTGCTTTTGCGTATGTCGCCCGTTGCCAACGGCGGATGGATAGAACGGCAGACCATACCTACCTATATAGGTGGGGCAGAGCTGAATGTGGCCACTGCCCTTTCCCGCTGGAATGTGCCTGTTCAGTATTGTACTGCCATGCCGGACAATTATTTGGCCAATGACATAAACGACTACATAGCAAAGAAAGGCATAGATACCACCCCAATACATAGGAGTGGCAGCAGAGTAGGCATCTACTATTTACAACAGGGCGCCGACCTTAAAAATGCTGGTGTGATATACGACCGAGCCTATTCTTCTTTTTACGAATTGCAGCCCGGTATGATAGATTGGGATGAGATATTGAAAGATATATCGTGGTTCCATTTCACGGCTATTTCTCCGGCGCTTAATGCGACCATACCTGCCGTATGCAAAGAAGCATTAGAAGCTGCAAGTGCACGGGGCATTACTATATCTATAGATCTTAACTACCGCGCTAAACTGTGGCAGTACGGCAAGAAGCCCACAGAGGTAATGCCAGAACTGGCACAGTATTGCGATGTGATCATGGGCAATATATGGGCGGCAAATACGCTGCTGGGTATACCAGTGGATAAGGACGTAGAGGTACGGCACAATAAAGGGGCGTATACCGATCACTCCACGGTCACATCAGAAGCCATAATGAAGGTATACCCTAAGTGCAAACACGTAGCACATTCTTTCCGTTTCGATCATGGTGATGGCGGTATCAATTACTACACCACCTTATATACCAACAACCACCTGCACATCAGCAAGGAATATACTATCGATAAGGTAGCCGATAAGATCGGCAGCGGGGATTGCTTTATGGGCGGGCTTATCTATGGGTTGTACAACAACTATGCTCCCGAAGAGGTGATCAATTTTGCTACGGCTGCTGCGGTAGGCAAGCTGAATGAATTTGGCGATGCCACTAACCAGACCGTAGAACAAGTAAAAAAAATAATGCAAAATGACCAAAAATAAAAAAGACGCTGTACTGCAAACCCTTTTGCATACCAGGTTATTACCGTTATACTTTTATCCTGATACACAAGTAAGCATAGATATACTTAAGGTGCTTTACAGCGCTGGTATCAAGGCTGTTGAATACACGAACAGGGGCGCCGCAGCCCTTAACAATTTTAAGGCAATGCTGCAGGTGCGCGATGCGGAAATGCCCGATATGCTATTGGGCATAGGCACTATTAAAACAGCTGAAGTAGCGCAGTCGTACATTGATGCCGGCGCCGATTTCCTGATAAGTCCAGCCACCCTCCCCGAGGTGGCGCAGGTAGCGGCAAAAGCCAACATACTTTGGATACCCGGAAGCATGACCGTAACTGAAATAGTAGTTGCTGAACAGCTGGGCTGTAAGATCGTGAAACTCTTCCCCGGCAATATGCTGGGACCTGGTTTCGTAAGTGCTATAAAGGACCTCTTCCCCGGCATGTTGTTCATGCCTACCGGTGGCGTAGAGGTTGAAGAGAAGAACATTAAAGAATGGTTCAGGTCTGGTGTCTGCGCAGTTGGTTTAGGCAGCAAGCTGGTGAGTAAAACAGCCATGGAGAATAAGGACTACGATGGTATAAAAGCGCTCACCTTGCAGGCTTTGGATATCATAAACACTATAGAGAAAAAATAATTTCTGAACAACACCACATACCGCCCATGGACACCGCTACAACAATGCCGCCAATAACTACTAATGAAACTAAATTAGGCAGGTATAGGTGGGTCATCGTCACGTTATTACTGTTCTCTACCACCATAAACTACATGGATAGGAATGTGATAGGCTATGTGAAAGAATTCTTTTGTACACCAATAGACCATGGCGGCTTTGGCTGGACGGATAGTCAGTATTCCTACGTTACTTCTTTCTTCACGGCGTTCTATGCAGGTGTCACTATCATAGCAGGTTGGGTCATAGATAAAATAGGCACAAAGCTGGGGCTGGCTTTATCACTTATAGTATGGTCGCTCTTTAGTATAGTTAATGCTTTTGCCGGCAGCTCTGTAGTAATGCATACTATAGTGCGTAGCTTGTTCGGCATTGGTGAGGCTGGCAATTTCCCTGCATCTATAAAAACAGTAGCAGAGTGGTTCCCTAAAAAAGAAAGGGCATTAGCTACCGGTATTTTCAATAGTGGTTCTAATATAGGTGCCATGATAGCCTCTATATTTGTTCCCTGGTGTCTTATTCATTGGGGTGGGGCAGAAGGCTGGAAAATGGCATATATCATTTGTGGCATAGTTGGCTTGTTCTGGCTCATCTTCTGGTTCGCTATCTATGCGCCGCCGGCAATACATAGAAAGGTCAGTGCCGATGAGCTGGCCTATATCAATTCAGATGATCTGGCCATTCACGCATCAGCATCAGAAGATGTGGCTGTAAGAGAAAAGATATCATGGGGCAAGTTGTTCCAATTCCCGCAAACGTGGGCCTTCTTCTGGGGTAAGTTCTTTACCGATGGTATATGGTGGTTCATGTTGTTCTGGTTGCCCGACTATCTGAAAAAGCAATTTCACATGACGGGGCATCAGGTCATGCTGCCTACATTCATTGTTTATGGTATAGCCATATTTGGTAGCACGCTTGGCGGCAACCTGCCCCGCATTATGATCAATAAGGGTATGCCTGTGAACAAGGCGCGTATGCAGGCTATGTTCATGATAGCTATATTACCTATGTTCCTGCTGCTCACACAATACTTTGGCAACGTGGCGCACTTCGGTTCCAATGCGCCCATTTTTGCAGTTATCATTATTTGTATAGGCGCTGCTGCGCATCAGGCATGGTCTGCCAACTTGTTCACTACAGTATCCGATCGTTTTCCCAAAAACGCTGTGGGCTCTGTTACAGGTATTGGCGGCTTGGCTGGCGGTGTTGGTGGCGTAGTTGTGCAGCTTTTAGCGGGTGCTTTAAATACACATTTTCCTCAGTCGGCTTATCTTATCATGTTCGTTATCTCAGGCTCTGTATACATGATAGCATGGCTCATAATGCGTGCTTTGTTGTCAAAGGCAGTTGAGATCCCGGGATAGTATCGTTCATGTTCCCGTCATTTTAAGGAGGTGCTGTCTTTATGCGGAAATGGTTACTCTCCGCTCATTAAATCCTCCTGGCTTGAACCACTCGCGAATGATCTTTATCTGTCCCGCATCATTGCACGGCGAAGCTTGTGGTGCAGCTAATTCTCGTTTATAATAGCTGCTCTTTTACGCTTTTTATTTACGCTGTTCTTCTTTAATAAATTATAGGTCAGGTTCACACCCATATACTGGGCCGTACGATTGCTTGCTGTGCCATCCATAAAATAATAGCCCTGGGCCACTGCAATGGCTATTGTTTCCGAAACGTTGAAATTGATACTGTTGCAGATCTCTGTTAGTAGTCCCTGTTGTGCACTAAAAATATACCCGCCGCCCAAACATAGTGCTTCAGAGAACCGGCCTTTCGAAAAAATATTGATCGTAGGTCTGATCTCAATAAATTGAGAAGTATCGCCACCTGCATTCATATTCAGTCTGCCGGTAGCCAGACCAATATCGAATATACCATAGGTACGTCCAAATTCTATAGAAGGTGAGAACCGCTTCGCGAATCCGCCGATCGTGTTCACAAGCACATTGGTACTACCGGTGACATAAAAATAACGTGGTTCTTTATTTTCCTTTGACGTATCAGACTCCCTGACCTGATGTCTTTTTGAATTATTGGCCTGGTTGTAAGTGATAAAACCTTTAGACACAGCAGGAACAGCCGGCGCTCCCTGTGCTGAGGACTCATAGTTGAGCAACAGGAATAATAACAGGAATGTTAGTTTCATTATGTACGACATGAGCAACAAAATATAGAAAAATAATTTGTCAGATCTTTCTGTTTTTTAATTTTAAGATGTTAACCGAAAATTAAAAGAACATCATCCTGCAATGATCTTATCTTTAACAGTATATATAGCATATGATAAAAAGTATAGTAGTTTTTTGCGGTGCCTCTGAGGGATATAACGAGATATATACTGACATTGCCCGCGAGGTAGGGGTCACCCTTGCCCAGAGAAACATTTCCATCATTTACGGTGGCTCTAAAAGTGGGATAATGGGTGCGCTTGCAAATGGCGCGTTAAATAATGGAGGTCAAGTCACAGGAGTGATACCTGGCTTTCTGAAGACAAAAGAGATAGTGCATACAGAACTTACCAACTTGGTAACGGTAGACAACATGCACGAGCGCAAGCTGAAAATGCACGAGCTCAGCGATGCGGTACTCACACTTCCCGGAGGTTGGGGCACTATGGAAGAACTGTTCGAAATGCTTACCTGGGGGCAGCTGGGCCTGCACCACAAGCCTATTGGCTTGCTGAACATCAATGGATTTTATGATAGCCTTGCTGCGCTGTGCGATAACATGGTAACAGAAGGCTTCCTGAAAGAAAGTACTGCAAAAATGCTGCTCATCAGCGATGATATGGAAGAACTGCTGACTATGATGGAGCAATATGAGGCACCCTCTGTACCAGAGTGGCTCACTACCCAAACTACATAGTGCCTATGCGTGGTGAAAGAAGATATAGCCCACTACGATAGCCCCAATAAGGCCCATCATATCGGCAAGCAGGCCGCATACCACAGCGTGGCGTGTATTCTTTATCTGCACGCTGCCAAAGTATACCGCCAGTACATAGAAAGTAGTTTCCGTAGAGCCTTGTATAATAGCTGCCAGTTTCCCCTGGAACGAGGCCACGCCATAATGTCGCATCACATCTACCATCATGCCGCGTGCACCGCTACCGCTTAGTGGTTTCATTATGGCCACGGGCAGTGCAGGCACAAAGTCGGTAGGCAAGCCTACAGCCCCGGCCATATGGCCTATACCATTCACCACAAAATCCATACACCCTGACGTGCGGAATATGCTGATACCTGCAAGCATAGCGATAAGGTAGGGTATGATGCGTACCGCAACCTGGAAACCTTCTTTAGCGCCATCAATAAAGTGGTCGTACACCTTTTGTTTTTTTACAATGCCGGCAGTTATAAATAGGATGATGATACTCAGTATCACACCGCTGCCAATGGCGCCCATCATATTGTTCACCTGCTCTGCAGGCAAACCCGATAACAAACGGAACAACAAAAAGATAAAAGCAGTGAACCCACCTACGAACAACAACACCGGCAGGCGAAAAAGATTGATGCGCTGGTAAATGGCCACAATGATCATCCCAGATATAAAAGCGATGAACGTGGCTATAAGCGTAGGCAAGAAGATATCGGCCGCATTGAAGTTGGCCACATGCTGTTCCAGCGCTATGGTTTGCCGCATAGCTATTACCGATGTAGGTATCAGCGTGATGCCCGCCGTATTCAGCACAAGGAACATGATCTGGTCATTGCTTGCAGTTTCCTTATCCGGGTTCAGCTCTTGCAGGTCGTTCATGGCCTTAAGGCCCAGCGGGGTCGATGCATTGTCCAGCCCCAGCATGTTGGCGCTAAAGTTCATCATGATATTGCCATAGGCGGGGCTGTCCTTGGGTATGTTCTTGAACAATGTTCTGAAGAATGGCGCCACCGCCCTTGAAAATACGCGTATCACGCCCGCCTTCTCTCCAATATTCATGATGCCCAGCCACAAAGACATCATGGCGGTCAGTCCCAGCGATATTTCAAAGCCGTTCTTCGCGCTGTCAAACAAGTTGTTCATCATATCTGCAAGCAGGTGTGTCTGCCCAAAGAAGATGACCTGTATCAGTGCCACCAAGAACCCTATAAGGAAAAATGCCGCCCAGATGTAATTAAGCATATGTCATTAAAGATAAAAAAGAAAGGCTACCATAAGGTAGCCTCCAGGGTATAAATTATTTATTGCTTGTTACTTAGGCGCCGCAGATGTATCTACCGTAGCAGGTGGCATAGCTGTGCTGTCAGTGGGGCCTGCAGGTTGGTCGCCGCCTTGCTGGCTTTGGCCGCTCAGGTCTTCCTTGCTGCTTTGCACTAGCCACTTTCCGTTTTGCTTAACCAGGTGCAGCGTTTGGTCTTTAGGGTTGTCGCTGGTCACGTAAGTGGCAGTAGCTGCGTCACCTTTTTCTACCACTGACTTTACATCTATCTTAATGTTCTTCAACTGTGCTTTTGTGGAGTCTGGCATATAGGCAGGCATTATTTGCTGCAGCATACCCAGCATCTTCTTGGTATCGTCTGTAGATAGCTTCATGGCGCCATCAAAATCCATGTGATAAAAAGAGGTCAGCCATTTGCCGGCAACTCCTTTTGCAGAGTTAGTGTTGCAACTTTGCAGGGTAAAGGCCAGGAGTACTGCCGCGACCATTGTACAAGCTATTCTTCTCATTAGTGTGCTTTGTTTATTTTTGGTTTGCCAAAGGTATTATTTAAATTTCACTTGCCAAACCAGGTGCGCGTGCCGGTTCACGAACAGGTCGTCCGTTCCGGCAAACGTGTATCCCATTACATGTGTAGGTTTTATATAAGTACTGTCCCCGGTAGCCTTGTTCAGCGTCTTGTATACAAATTCGGCACAGTACAGCCGGTCATCCGTTTTAAGGTCAAAGTCCATGTCGAACTTCACCTTCTGTTTGTAGTATGTCCATATTATTTCCTTCATTTTGTTTTTCGCAGTACTATCCATATCATACCGCACTATCCCAAAGTTCAGGTTGTTATATGGCGAAAAGAAAATACTGGCAGAGTCCCTGCGCATGCAGTCATTAGGATTGTCTTCCCCGCCAATGCTATGGTACACAAAAGGGTAGCCGTGCTCTACTACTACCAGCCCGCAGTGGCTGTAGGTCTTGTCGGTCTGGTTCATCTGGCGCAGCAGGTCGCTGGTGGCGTCTATGCCGTTGCGCAGTACCAGGTCGCCGGTTTGTAGCAGGCTTATAGCGCTGTCTACTGCGTGTTTGTTCCACGGGTCGGTACCGCTATGGGTACGCTGGTCTATTACATCCTGGTTCGCCAGCCTTCCCGGCGCGCGGTGCATGTATATGTAAACGGCAATGGTGGCAAGCAAAGCAAACAAGGCAGGCTTAACTATGGAAACAGAGGTGGCACCATTTTTGGCACCCTGCTTTTTATTCATAAAGGCAAAAATATGAATTTAAGAGGTGCCTATTTGTAATGGAAATATTGTATTTCAAATGAAAATCGGTACAATTACACATTGTTTTGATATGCCTGCATCATTAACTTTGCTTACAGGTATTTTTTGCAGTATATATAAGATATAGTATATGGCTTACAGGTCGCTTAGCGCATTCATTGAAGTATTGGAGCAGGAAAAGGAATTGGTGCGGATCAAAACCTTCGTTGATCCTGTATTAGAGATAGCTGAAATTACAGATAGGATCTCCAAAACACCAGACAGGAACAAAGCCCTGCTCTTTGAGAATACTGGTACAGATTTCCCCTTGTTGATCAACGCTTATGGCAGTGAACGTCGTATGGCGCTGGCTATTGGTGTAGACAGGCTCGACGATGTAGCATCTGATATAGAAAAACTGTTCAAACGGCTCACAGAGCCTAAGAACAACATCATGGAGAAAATAGCCATGCTGCCGCAGCTGGGCAAGTTCGCTTCGTACATGCCGCGCGTCATCAAAGGCCGTGGCGCTTGCCAGGAAGTAGTAATGGACAAGCCCGACCTGTCTAAGCTGCCCGTAATGCTTTGCTGGCCTAAGGACGGTGGTCGGTTCCTTACACTCCCATCGGTACATACCAAGGATCCTGTCAATGGCAACCGTAATATAGGCATGTACCGTATGCAGGTCTTTGCGCCCGATATGACTGCGCTGCACTGGCACAAGCACAAGGTCTCGGCCAAGCACTTTAATGAATACAAGAAATTAGGCTTGCGCATGCCTGTGGCCGTAGCCTTGGGTGGCGATCCTGTATATGCATATTCTGCCACTGCGCCATTACCAGAGAATGTGGATGAGTACATGCTGGCCGGCTTCCTGCGCAAAAAACGCGTAGAACTGGTAAAGTGCATTACCCAGCCCGATGTGGAAGTGCCTGCCGATGCAGATTTTGTGATCGAGGGTTATGTAGATACCAATGAGGATATGATATGGGAAGGCCCATTTGGCGACCATACCGGCTATTATTCCCTGCCCGATTGGTATCCTAAATTCCATATTACGGCCATCACCCACCGTAAAGATGCGGTGTACCCGAGCACCATTGTGGGCATACCGCCGCAGGAGGATGCATGGCTGGGCAAGGCTACAGAGCGTATATTCCTGGCGCCAATAAAAATGACCATGGTGCCTGAGATCAAAGATATGCACATGCCTATAGAAGGGGTGTTTCACAACCTGGTTATAGCCAGCATACAAAAAGAATATGCAGGGCAGGGCGCCAAGGTAATGAATGCTATGTGGGGTGCCGGGCAAATGATGTTCAACAAGATACTGGTACTCACAGATGGCAATGTGCGGATAGAGGACTACAAGGCCCTGGCGCGGTACGTGTGCGACAACACGAACCCCGATACTGATATATACTTTAGCCAGGGACCAATGGATGTGCTGGACCATAGCTGTTCCAAGCTGGGCTTTGGCGGCAAAATGTGTATAGATGGCACGCGCAAACAGGAAGAGGAAATATCCCGTCCGCTGCAGCCTTTTACTATATCGCCACAGTTCTCCGTAGCAACGCTGATGGAAAGCCACCCTGAAATAAAGGGTATAAATGATAAGATGGCTCGCGAGTGGCAGATAGCAGTATTGCTGGTATCTGTAAAAAAAGACCATAAGCATCACGTAGAGCAGTTGCATCAGGAACTGTGCAAATCGCCAGCAATGGCAGGTATAAAAGTGATAATGTATGTAGAGGCCAATGTGAGTGTGGATAATATACCCGTTGCTTTGTGGCGCTTTTGCAACAACCTGGATCCTAAACGCGACCATTCTTACGGTGGCACTGATAAGAATATACTTGGGCTGGATGGTACCCGGAAAACAAAAGATCTCGATGATTTTGACCGTCCATGGCCCAACATAATAGTTGCAGACGATAAAACTATAAAAACTATAGATGAGAAATGGGATACGCTGGGCCTTGGCCCATTTATTCCGTCACCATCGCTGCAACACAAGGGGCAGCTGTATGGTGAGGAAGCATCTGTACTGGACATGGAGTAGCATTTTTATATATAATTCCTTATCTTTAAAAAAAACAATATCATGAAACGTTTTCTCTTGCTATGCTGTATAGCCCTATCTTCTGCCAACGTTACATTTGCCCAGGCTGTTTCTCCTGAAAAAGCTGCACTTGAAGCAAAAGCCAATGTTATTACCGATAAAGCCTCATTTAGTAAAAGAATAGCTGAACTGGACGCTACCCTTGCCCAAAGCGACATTACCAAGGCACAGGATATATATTCAGGTATTCAGGTTTTTATGCAGCAACATCTCGTAGATAGCAAAAATGCCCTTCGTACTGTATATGAAGGCGAAAAACCTAATGCATACAAAAGGTATGCTGCTGAACAAAATTCATATCTCAAATTAGTAGACCTGTCTAAAAATCTCCCCTTGAACCGTAACGAAGTGAAAGAGCAGTTGAACATATTTGCTAAAAATTATTAGTATCGTCACCAGGTAAGCCCCTTACCTGATACACCCAGGGCAATATTTACGATCATGGACCGTAAATATTGCCTTTTTTTTAAAGAATGAATTTTTGAGATGATAACCAATACATTAATACACCGGGTACAATTTTTATAAGTAAGGTTTAAGCATGCGCAAAGTTTTTAAAATATTTCTATACGGTATAGGTATTAACCTCTTACTGGTCATAGCTATCGTTGTTTGGCTCAATACTGGGTCGGGACAAAATTTTGTGCGCACTCGTGCACAGGCTTTCCTGCGCGGCAAACTGAAGACAGAAGTTACCATTGCAAAACTTGGATATGGTTTACCCAAGTACATTGTGCTGGAGGGTGTACTGCTTAAAGATCAGAAGAACGACACACTACTGTATGCCGGCAAGCTGAAGGTGGACCTGGACATGCTAAAACTGATACGCAAAGAAGTGGATGTGAACCAGCTGGTGTTGCAGAATGTACATAGCCATATATACCGCAACCTTCCCGATACTAATTACAACTTCACTTACATCATTACAGCTTTCGTGGGTAATAAACCCGCCGCCCCCCGAGGCGAAGCCAAAGAAGACCGATACTGCATCTTCCGGGATGAAGATAAATGTGGACCGTGTAGTGCTTGATGATATACATGCCCGTGTAGATGATGCTACAGGTGGTATGAAACTGGCGATAGACCTGCAGCACCTGGAGCTAAAGCTGAAGGATATAGACCTGAAGCACATGAATTTTCATGTAAAGGATCTAACGGTTGCCGGGTTGCAAACATACTACGGCCAGGATACTTCATACCTGCCGGTAAAACCAAAGGATACTACACAAACGAAGTTTACACTGGCCGCAGATAATGTGAGCCTGAAACAGATAGGTTTTAAATACAACAGCAACCTCAATAAATTATTATTCAGTCTCGACCTTGCTGATCTGCAACTGAAGCTGAATAAGTTCGATCTGGTAAGCCAGTTGGTGAACCTCGAGCAGTTCTCAGTTAAGAATACCAGTATACAATTAGCCTTCGGTAAAAAAAGTACTGTTCCTGCCCCGGTCGATTCTGTAATAGCCATGGACACTATCAAGGGCTGGAATGTACTGGTAAAGGGCATGGACATGGCAGGCGTGAATTTTAAAATGGACAATGCCAATACGGCACGGCAGCCAGCGGGTATCGACTATGCGCACCTGGATGTGCAAGGTTTTACGGCCAATGCGCAGGATATAAAATATACGTCCGATACCATAGCGGGCAATATAAAGCACCTATCTGTAAGAGAACAAAGCGGCTTGGATGTTAAGGAGCTGCGTACACAGTTCGTATACCAGCCCCAGGGTGCTACTTTAAGTCACCTATATCTGCAAACGCCTAATACTGTCATACAGGATTCCATACAGGTCAGGTATGCTTCGCTTGCATCGTTAAAAAAGAATATGGGGCAGATGCAACTGAATGTGAACATCAGTAAGAGTGTCATAGGCCTGCAGGATGTACTGGTGTTCGCCCCTGATCTTATAAAGCAACCCTTATTTAAAAAATACAGAACAGGTCACCTGCAGCTCGATGCTGGCGTAAGCGGTTTGCTCAGTAACCTGCAGATAGCCCGGTTCAACCTGTTTGGCCTTAGTAATACAGAGGTGGCTTTGAGTGGCCGTTTAGGTGGCCTTCCCAACCCTGCTGCTATAAATTACAACCTTAACATTGCAAAACTCAAGTCGTCAAGAAATGATATCGAAGCGTTGGTGCCACCCGCCATGCTATCTTCAGTGCGCATTCCCGATAGGTTCAGCATTACAGGTAAAATAGCAGGTACAGAAAAAGATTACTATCCTGATCTGCTTTTAGGCAGTACCGATGGTATTGCTTACGTGAAGGGCACATTGCAAATGTCTCCCGGTAAAGGAAAAGAGCGCTACGACCTCTTCGTGAAAACAATGGCCCTCAATATAGGCCACATACTGAAGAAGGATACATTGATGGGTACTGTGACCGCCAACGTAAGTGTAAAAGGTCAAAGCTTTGATATTAATACCATGACGGCTTCGCTGAAAGGGGCTGTGCAAAGTGCGCATGTAAAAGGATATAACTATAACAGCATTACTTTCGATGGCAACGTGGCCCATAAGGTGGGCGATGTACACCTCGCATCTGAAGACAATAACCTGAGGTTGAAATTGGTAGCACACGCCGATATGACCGGTAAATACCCAGCCGTAAAAGCAGATGTGAATATTGACAGTGCAGACCTGCAGGCTATGAAACTATACAGCAACGAGCTGAAACTGCGCGGAGATATACAAGCCAACTTCCCGGAACTTAACCCCGACTATCCTAAAGGCGAACTGGTATGGAAACAGCCAGTGATAGTGGCAAATGGTCAGCGATACCTTATGGATAGCTTATATATACTATCAAGGCCCAGCGTGGATACTGGCCAGTATATCATAGCCAACTTAGATGTGCTGCAGGCGGTCATAATGGGAAAGACCCCGCTCACCAAAATTGGGGCTATTGTACAAGACCACCTCAACCGGCACTATAATGTACCTGTAAGCGATAGTGCTAAACAGTCCCTTGCACTTACAGCAAAGACAAAGTCCATAGACACCAGCAAGAACACACCTGCAGATTATAACCTTATTTTCACGGCGCATATACAAGACCGCCCGTTGCTGCATAGTTTGTTGCCTGGTCTCACATCGCTCGATACCATTCATATAGACGGCAGCTTGTCTCCACGTATACTCACACTCAATGCCACCCTGCCAGAGGTGATATATGGTACCAACACCATAGAAAAAGGTGTGGTAAAGGTAAATGGAACAGATTCTGCGTTCACCTATAAAGCTACTGTAGATAAAATAACAGCAAGCCAATTTGCGCTATGGTACGCTAATATACATGGCACCCTCGATCAGAATACCATCACTACCAATATCAGCCTTTCCGATTCTGTGAAGAAAGAACGTTTTGCAATGGTTGCTTCATTGCAAAATGTAGGCGATAGCCAGGTGATACAACTGCAACCTGGCCTGAAATTAAATTATCAGTCATGGAGCGTCACAGAACCCAACAGGATAGAGCTGTCAAAAGCTGGCATGTATATCAGCAACCTGAACCTGAGCAATAACAACCAATACATTAAGGTCAACAGCAATCAGCCGGTACCAAACTCCCCTTTGAAAGTGGATATCAGCAATTTCCTGCTGGCAAACATTACAGAAATGATAAGCCGCGATACTTCGCTGGCCAATGGTATATTAGGCGGCAACATAACTATACAGAAATTAAAGCCGACCCCTATTATGAGTGGCGACCTGCAGATACAGAACCTCTCAGTTTTGGGCGATACTATAGGCAATATCAGTGTGCAGGTGAACAACCAGGATGGCAACGCTTTTGATACCAAGCTGGCCATAAAAGGCAATGGTAATGATGTATCGCTAAATGGTAAGTATTACATGCAGCCGGTCAATGGCAATAGCTTCGACTTTGCATTGGCGCTGAATGCACTGAGTCTTGCTAGCATACAAGGGGTCACTATGAACCAGCTGCGCAATAGCTCTGGTTTTATCAGGGGCAACCTGCAGGTGAAGGGCACAGTTGCCGATCCTTTAATAACCGGTGAACTGCGTACCGATAACCTGGCTGCTACAGTAAGTACACTCAACGCATACTTCAAGCTACCGGCAGAAAAAATAACGTTCACCACTTCAGGTATAGCATTCAATGATTTCAAGGTGCTGGATAGTCTTGGTAACAAGGCAACGGTCAATGGTACCGTAGGTACGCAAGACCTGAAGAACCTGCAACTAAACCTGCAACTGAATGCTAAGAACTGGCGCGCGCTGCACTCTACAGCAAAAGACAATAAAGTATTTTACGGAGACCTTTTACTGACCACCAATCTGAATGTAAAAGGCACGCCATCTTCGCCGCAGCTCGATGGGTCTTTGGCTATACTTAAAGGCACCAATATGACCGTTGTGATGCCCGAAAGCGATCCCGGTCTGGTAAGCAGCGACGGCATAGTGGAATTTGTGGATGTGAAGAACCCTGACCGCTACAAATTGCTCGTTCCCAAACCAAAGAAAGATAGTACAAAGATAAAGGTGGCAGCTGGCTCTAATATCAACGTGAACATCAGCATCGCGAAAGAGGCTGCTTTCAATGTCATTATCGATCAGGCCTCAGGCGACTTCTTAAGTGTGAAGGGCAACGCTTCCCTCAATGCTGCCATAACACCCGGCGGTGCATTCGGGCTTACGGGTAACTATGAACTGAATGAAGGAGCTTATCAGCTCAACTATAATTTTATCAAGCGTAAATTCCTTATACAAAAAGGAAGTTCTGTAATATTTGCAGGCGACCCTACACAGGCAGTTGCAGATATTACTGCTATATATGAAGCTGATGCAGCGCCATACGACTTGATGCAGAACGAGACTACAGACCAGTCTCAATTGGTCTATTATAAACAGAATTTGCCTTTCAATGTGGCCATGCACATTAAAGGTTCCATACTTACTCCCACGCTTACCTTCGATATTATATTGCCTTCAAATAAGGTATACCCGCTCTCCGCAGATCAGATCGAATTGATACAAGGCAAACTAAATCAGATACGTACTGATACATCAGAACTCAATAAACAGGTATTCGCATTACTTATACTAAGCCGCTTTGTAGCAGACGATCCTTTCCAGAACGGGGCTGCTACCAGCACGGCATTTGCAGCCAAGCAAAGCGCAAGTCGATTTATTGGTGAGCAGCTCAACCAGTTTGCCCAGCACCTTATAAAAGGGGTAGACTTGTCAGTTGACCTCGCCTCTACAGAGGATTATACAACAGGGTCCCTCAGAGACCGTACCGACCTGAATCTGGCGGCATCCAAACGATTACTCAATGACAGGTTAAAGCTGACGATAGGTAATGATTTTGAACTGGAAGGGCCACAAACTACTAATAGCGACCAGAATAACCTTATACCCAGCAATCTGGCCGTTGACTACTTGCTCACCCCTGGTGGCGAATATAGCTTACGCGCGTACCGCAAAAATTATAACGAGGGTATAATAGAAGGATACGTTACGGAAACTGGCATCGACTTTATCTTGAGTCTCGACTACAATCACTTTAAAAATGTGATCAACCGGAAGAAGAACCATAAAAAAGAACAAACCAACGGCATCACGCAATAGTTACGGAAAAACATGACCTATACTAAGGGATATACATACCTGCTTTTTATACTTATCATCATTGCTGCCTCGTGCAGCAATACAAGACACTTGCCCGCAGGTGAAACATTGTTCATTGGGAGCAATATAAAGATCCAAGATCACGAGGCAAGCCATAAAGAACGCAAAACATTATCTACTGATCTGGAGGGTGCTGTGCGCCCCCGCCCCAATTCAAAAACACTCGGCATGCGTTTCAAACTGCGCCTTTATGAATTTGCAGGCACCACGAAAAAGAAGAAAGGTATCAAAGCATTTTTGCGTAAGAGCGGTGAAGAGCCGGTATTAGCAAGTAGTGTCAATTTACAGACCAATAAGGCTATAATGGTGAACCTGCTGCAAAACAAAGGGTTCTTCTATGCTACGGTCAACCCCATATTCAAGACCGATAAAAAGAAACGCACAACTGCTGTTTTTAATGTCACGACCGGCCCGCAATACACCATCAATAAAACCATATTTTTAAAAGACAGTACTGAGCCAGAGATCACCTTCGATATCGATAGCACATTCCCGAGTACGCTACTTACTCCAGGTGCTCCCTATAATCTGGACCTTATTAAAGCAGAAAGGAACAGGATAGACAAAGCCTTAAAGCAGTTGGGATATTACTGGTTCAAGCCCGATTACATTATTGTACAGGCCGATACCACTATAGGCAACCATAAGGTAGATATGTATGTAGCTGTGAAGAAAGAAGGGGTTCCCGACCAGGCCTACCAGGTCTCTTACATTGGTGATATCTATGTTTACCCCAACTTTAAAACACACGGCAAAGAAACCGATACCAATAAGGCCAATGCCGTTTTATATAAAGGGTACAATATAGTAGACCCTAAAAAAAGTTTTAAACCTGCCATATTCTGGCGCGCAATAAAGTTCGAAAAAGGCGATGAATACAATCTTGATGACCAGAACACGTCATTGAACCGGTTGGTCACAATGGGCACATTTAAATTCGTGAAGAGCCGCTACGATCCCGTTAACGATTCTGTGCTTGATGTGTTCTACTTCCTTACGCCATTTCCACGCAAGTCCCTCCAGTTCGAGATCGGGGCATTAACGCAAAATGACAACAGAGCAGGTACCCAAGGGAGTATCAGTTGGCGCAACCGCAATGCCTTTAAGGGCGCGGAGGCATTGATATTTAAAATAAATGGAGGCTTTGAGGCGCAATATACCGGCGAGCAGAAACAGCCCAATATCTACAACCTGGGTGCAGAGGTCGACTTG
The DNA here is from genome assembly GCA_965276955.1 of Flavipsychrobacter sp. Lineage (GTDB taxonomy): Bacteria > Bacteroidota > Bacteroidia > Chitinophagales > Chitinophagaceae > JABDEZ01. The sequence goes on along the minus strand of CBDIBP010000007.1, from coordinate 138,857 downwards.
AGTATACCGCACTTTGTGATACCATTCGTAGAGCAGCAGACCAATAGTCTTTTTGTACCGCACACACTTATCAAGGCAAGCTATAATTATGAGTCGCAGTCTGATCTGTTACGTATCAATTCATATAAGCTAAGCTATGGTTACGATTGGAAACAAGGGTACAAACAAGAGCACCAGTTATACCCTTTCAACTTTACCTATGTAAGGACCGACACACTGACCCAAAACAATTCGAACCTTAATCTTCTTTACGGCAACCTCATTTTCAATGGTATCATCATTGGTCCTACTTATGAGTTTACCTACAATAGCCAGGTAGGTCCCCCACGTAAGAACAGCTTTTATTTTGATGGACTTATCGATCTGTCGGGCAATTTGTTGGGGCTGGCAGAGAAGGCCGATTATAAGACGAATCCGCAAACCTTATTGGGGCAAACCTATGCGCAATACCTGAAGTTTCAACCCGATTTCCGGTATTATCTGCGCTTGTCCAGCGCTACCACTATTGCCACAAGGTTGCTTATGGGGCTGGGTATACCATATGGCAATTCGTCACAGCTGCCCAATATCAAGCAGTTTTGGGCTGGTGGCAATAGTGATCTTCGTGGTTTTCAATCCCGTCTCGTAGGGCCTGGTACTTTCGATTACAGAGCACAGAGCGAACGGTACTTAGAGACCCTTGGCGATATAAAAGGGGAACTGAATATTGAGTTACGGCAAAACATTTATAAGTTCTTCAATGCTGCTATCTTCTACGATGCGGGCAATATATGGCTGTATCACAATAACCCTGATTATCCGGGTGGTAAATTTACTTCCAGTTTCTACAAGGAGGTCGCTGCCGATGTGGGTGTGGGCCTGCGTTTCGATATAAAGATATTGCTGCTACGCCTTGATCTGGGTATGCCGGTTCGCGAGCCATATTTGCCGGAGGAAGATAGATGGGTATTTAACAAAATAGATTTCAGTAGCTCCTCTTGGCGCAGGCAAAACTTGGTGTTCAACATTGGTATTGGCTACCCTTTTTAAAGCGTATGGGGTGTAAGTGCTTTGCATTACAGAAAAAGGTTGATATAAAAAACGGGAAAAATACCCTTTTTCAGATTATCCATTTGGTCTATGTTTGAGGTCATGGGAAACGGAGCGTTTTCTCGCTCTTGCAAAGCCCCTATATAACCAAAGATATCTGCAGTGTTTTAATGATGCTTGCTTTACGGCTCCTTCGTCTGAGGGGGCTATCTTTTTTTTAGCCTTTGGCTAATGGAACTACCGTCATTTTAAATGCCTTTGTCGACAAAATATTGCCATTTACCGAATAGGTCATCAATTATTATTTATGTCTTTTTAGCTTTGCACCGTATTAATAAATACCGTTCTCTACGCGTATCAAAATATATTTATGGCCATACATCAACAGCGCAGTTTTTTTAAGCATACTATTACATTATCTTTCATTCTATTTATGGCACTTCATGGGTATGCACAAAAGGTACTTAGTGGTAAGGTGATAGATGATAAAGGAAAGCCGTTGCAGGGTGCAAGTGTATACCTCCTCAATACTATTGATGGTACAAGTACCGATAGTGCAGGCCGCTTCCACTTCACAACAGAAGAAAAAGGTTTCCAGACCATAGTGGCCAGCGAGGTGAGTCACGAAACAGGCGGCCAGCCGCTAACGCTGGATAGCAGCATAACTAATATTGTGATAAAGCTTAAAACTAATGCCCGCACCTTAGATCAGGTCACCATATCTGCCGGCGCATTCGAAGCCTCCAACGTCAATAAAACGGTACTAAAGCCCTTAGATATCGTCACCACCGCCGGGGCTAATGCCGACGTGGTAAAGGCGCTCGAAACACTACCGGGCACCCAGCAGACCGGCACAGAGAATGGTCTATTTGTGCGTGGCGGCGACGCCGCAGAGGCCGCCATACTGGTAGATGAGATGGTGGTGCAGAATGCATTTTTCAGCAGTGCGCCCGGTGTGGCCACGCGCAGCCGTTTCGGGGCCTTCCAGTTTCAGGGTATATCATTTAGCAGCGGTGGCTACAGTGCGCGGTACGGCCAGGCACTTTCTGGTGTATTAGAACTGTTAAGTACCGACCTGCCTGACAAAAGCACTGTAAACCTGGGCATAAATATGGCAGGCGTCTATGCCTCTGGTACTAAAAGGTGGAAGACCAGCAGTCTCGATGTTGGTGGCAATTACAACAACCTCGCACCATTTTATGGTTTAGCCACTACCAACCTAAAGTTTTACAATGTACCAGTAGGGGGAGGCGGCAACGTCCGCTATGTATGGAAGCCCAATAAAAATGGCATTTTAAAAATAACGGCTAATGGTAGTACCAACAGCAGCGGCATTGCCGTACCTAATCCATACACACAGGTATCAGATACTACAGGCAACAAGATATATAAAGCCTTCAGTAAGGAAGGTGATACGATAAACTTCAGGACACACGCGCAGAATTACTATACTAATGTCACTTACAAACAAACCTTCAAGACACACTATGAGCTGTTCGCTGGAGGGTCATTTAGTTACGATAAGACCAATAATTTCTTTGGTACCATTCCCATCAATGAAGATGATAAGCGCTCACAGGTAAGGGTAGAATTGCGCGATTATATTAGCAGTCGTTTCAGCTTGCTGGCGGGCACAGAACTACAGCAGATCTATATTAAGAAGAGCTTCGCTGATAGCTTCAGCCAGCAGTTCACAGAAACGCAATCCGCCGGCTACCTTGAGGCCGACTGGAGCCCGGTAAAATGGCTGGCATTCCGCCCTGGTGTGCGGTTCGAGCACAGTGCGCTGCTCAATGAAAGTGCTGTAGCGCCGCGCATATCTATGGCTATACGCACGGGCAAGTATAGCCAGGTATCGTTAGCGGGTGGTATCTTTTATCAAGACCCTGACTATGCTTATCTGTTGGGTATCGATTCTGCAATTAGCCACCGCCTTAAGTACCAGCAGGCCATACATTACATAGCCAACTGGCAATGGATAAAAGAAGATCGTACCCTGCGTATAGAAGGTTATTATAAGAACTATCAGGACCTTGTTCGCGAGCACGTAGCATACGATCCTAATAATTACCGTACTATAAACAACAGCGAGAATGTAGACAACAGCGGATATGGCTACGCACAAGGGCTGGAACTTTTTTGGCGCGATAAGAAGACGGTACAAGACCTCGACTATTGGATATCTTATAGCTATATAGATACCAAAAGGCTGTATAAAAGTTATATCACTGAAGCTACGCCGGAGTTCATATCAGACCACAACCTCAGCATAGTTGCAAAGTATTTTGTCAACAAATGGTCTACCAACTTTAGTGCTACATATAGCTATGCCAGCGGCAGGCCATATTACAACCCTAATAACCCCACTTTCCTAGGCGATCGTACTACTCCCGACTACAATAACCTTGCTATTACGGTAGCTTACCTGCATACGTTTGGTAAGTGGTTCAGCGTATTTTATGTTAGTGTTGATAATTTGACCAACCAGCACAATATTTTTGGCTATCGCTATGTATACAATGCTGCCGGCGCTGCCACTGGTGATAGGCAGGCCATACAGCCTGCATTATATCGTTCTATATTTGCAGGGGTCAATATATCGCTCAGCCAATTCAAGAAAGACGAACTATAGCTTAACCGATGATTATAACACATACAAAACCTAAACTAAAACAAATACAAATGAAGAAGTTTCTTTTACTCACCGCTACAGTAGTATCGGTACTTAGTGCGCAGGCTCAGGATTTTAAAGCCACGCTGCAAAAGACATTCAACACATTCGACACCACGCAGGAACTGCAGCCCAAGATAGACCTCAGCAACCGCCTAGGCCTGATAGCTAAGAAATGGGATAGTGAGTGGGCAGGTCATTACTACAACTCTTTGGCTAAGGCTATCATGTCTTATATGGAAAAAGATGCCGCAAAGAAAGATGCCTATATAGATGAGGCTGACATGGAGAGAGAGGCTGCCGTAAAGGCGCTTGGAAAAGAGACCGATGATACATACGTACTCGCTGCACAAATAGCTAATGCCCGCCTTGCTGTAGACCCCCGCAACCGTTATCAGAAGTACGGCGCCCTGTTTGCCGAAGACCTGGAAAAAGCAAAAGCCATCAATACTGATAATCCGCGTATCTATTTCCTCTCAGGCATCTCAAAATTTTATACACCAAAAATGTTTGGTGGCGGCAAAAAAGCAGCGTTGCCTTATCTTGAAAAAGCAGACGGCCTTTTTGCTAAAGAAAGCAAAGACGATATCACCAAACCATATTGGGGCTACCGCCTCAATGGCTACCTGCTGGCACAATGCAAAGGCGGCAGTGATGAATAATTAAATGTATTATCATAAGCTAAAACGACAAAGCCTGTATACTACAGGGCTTTGTCGTTTTAGTGTACTTACTGATTCCTTTGCCTTGTTCCGGAACTTACTTAATGATTTTTTTATTTTTCTTATTTATACGTACCTCTTGCCTGATCCATCAGCACGTTCCCTGTCATTTCTTTAGGTATGGGCAGGCCCATGTAGTGCAGTATGGTAGGTGCAAGGTCGCCCAGCTTGCCGGGTCTTAGTGTGCCATGGTATTCGTTTGATATAATGAAGAATGGCACCTGGTTCAGCGAGTGCTGGGTATTTGGTGTTCCGTCCTGGTTTAGCATATGGTCAGCATTGCCGTGGTCGGCAGTCAGGAACACAGCATAATCATTTGCCAACGCTTCAGGTACTATACGAGCCACGCACTCATTCACTGTTTCGGCCGCTTTTACCACAGCACTCCATACGCCCGTATGGCCCACCATATCAGTATTAGCAAAGTTGAGCACTATAAAGTCGGCGGTCTGCTGCTCTATCTCGGGTAGTATGGCACCTGTTATACCATAGGCGCTCATCTCGGGTTTTAGGTCGTAAGTAGCTACCTCGCGTGGGGATGGTATCATGATCCTCTTTTCCCCGCTAAAGACATTTTCCCTGCCGCCTGAGAAGAAGAAGGTGACGTGTGGATATTTCTCTGTCTCTGCTATGCGTATCTGTTTTTTGCCATTTTCAGCAAGCACCTGGCCCAGCGTATTCACCAGATCGGTAGTGCCAAAAATGACCCCTACGTTATTGTAAGACTTGTCGTATTCTGCCATGGTCACATAGTGCAGTTTCAGCGGGGCCATATCCAGCTCTGGTATGGGTTGCTGGGTAAGCACTTCTGTTATTTCGCGGCAGCGATCGGTGCGGAAGTTGAAGCAGACCACCACATCGCCATCCTTTATGGTGGCTATGGGTTGGTCATTGCTATCGCAAACTATTATGGGTTTAATGAACTCATCGGTCACATGCTGGTCGTAAGACGCCGTGATGGCAGCCAGCGGATTTTGGGTATGTGTGCCCATACCTTTGGTAAGAGCATCGTAAGCTATTTTTACCCTTTCCCACCGCCTATCGCGGTCCATAGCATAGTAGCGGCCGGTGATGCTTGCAAGCTTGCCGCCTGTTCCCTGCAGCACATTCTGTAGCTGGGTAATAAAGCCCAAACCACTCTTAGGGTCGGTATCGCGGCCATCTGTGAAGGCATGTACCACCACGTTCTGTACTTTGTTCTGCTGTGCTAACCTGCACAATTTTTCAAGGTGCAAAATATGGGAGTGTACCCCCCCATCGCTTACAAGGCCTATATAGTGAAGCGTTCTGTTATTGTCATTAGCTGCTTTGAAAGCCCCATTCAGCACTTCATTCCTTTCCAGCTCACCGTCGCGGATGGCAACATTGATACGCTGCAACTCCTGGTAGACAATGCGACCTGCGCCAATATTCAGGTGCCCTACTTCTGAATTGCCCATTTGCCCGTCAGGCAAGCCAACTTCTTCGCCACAGGCAACCAATGTGGTATTTGGGTACTTATTATGTAAAGAACTTACAAACGGCACATTAGCGTGCGCTATAGCATCGGCAGCAGGTATCTTACCTAGGCCCCAACCATCCATAATAATGAGCATTACCTTTTTAGACATAGCATAAAAGTACGTAAAAACGCGTGCCTTATACAGCAGCATTTTGGTATTTATATTAACTTATCTTAACATTGTAAACAGCAGGAAATCATCTTTAAAAACGTGTTTTTTATTTTTGGCTTGTTTTTTGCTATTAAAAAGTTAATAAATTTGCCTCATATTATTCTTATGAATAATTTTTACAGATCGATAGTAATTGTATTTGGCTTTGTTCTCGTTTTTGCTACTGCCAGCGCGCAGTCGCAGCTGGAGGATGTGGTGAATGCCATAAAATCGAACAGGGTGGCGGACATGACCAAGTATTTTGATAATATAGTACCCATAACGATAAACAATGTACAGAGCACCTACAGCAAAACGCAGGCTGAGCTGGTACTTAAAGATTTTTTTAGTAAGAACAACCCTGTAGATCTAAACATATTGAACAGTGGCGCCCCTACTCCCACCTCAAAGTTTGCCATAGGTGACCTTAATACTAACACCGGCAAGTATAGCATATATATCCTTTTTAAACTGAAGGATAACAACAGCTACCTGCTACAGGAAATACGACTGAACAAAGAGTGATCAATGCGCATTCAGCGTTTTGCCTTTAGGGTATTTGATGGTGTAGCCTATCTTCAATTCCCTTGCCTCGTTAGCCTTTAGCGATATACGCCAGATCACCTCGCCTGTTTTATCGTTGTAAGTACCTCCACTTGTTTCAATATCCTCTACTGAAATATCTTTGTCGTTAGATATTGGTACCTGGTCGGCCACTACAATATCTACCGGCTCGCTGTGTGTGTTGCGCACAGTAGTAGTAAAACCATACTGCTCGCGCACATTGCTGCCTATAGTTTTCACGCTGCGCATTTTTATATCCTGCTCTCTTTTTACCACTATTTTCTTATCGCGACCGAGGGAGAAAGTTAATGTATCGGTGACGGCATTGGTATTGAGATAACTATTGCCTACATACGTGCCCTCGAAATAGATATTTACTGAACCTGACAATAAATTGAGTTGTCCCCAATTAGTAACAAGCGCCTGCAAGAAAGCGTCTTTATCTGCCCTTGGATAACTGTAGTACTGATAACTGGCCGGAACTGTTTCGGTTTTCATTAATACATTAAAATCTTCTGCGCCATCTGCTATAGTATAAGGTAGTTCTATATCGTAGTTAGTTGCGACAGCTGTAATGTTGGTCGCGACATCTATAGAACTCACCAGCCCCTGGCTCATATTGTTAGAACGCTCATCTGCATTCGTTCTTACCTCATTATTTGCTGATGAATTATCAACAAGAGGGGTCTTATATAAAGCTCGAGGAGCATTAGAATACACTTGTGGTTGATAAAATGATAAGTATGCTGGTACATATACAGGTGTTGAAGCATTCTCTGTTGGATTTCCTGTAGACAGTGCGAGCTGGACATCATTCCATTTTATACCTGTATTCTGGTGTATAGCTGCCCGGTAATTGAGTGTTAACGGATCCCCGATTTTATTGGTACGAACATCGTATGACGGTTTCCATCCGGCATAATCAGATACATACCTTATCGTCACATCGGCATTGCTACGTTCGCGGTTATAAAAACGCACCACCAGGTAACCACCTTCTTTTAATTTTTCATTTGCAAACAATGGTGTTATCCTCGAGATCTGATCATCCAATACTTTTATTCTCGTTTCCAGCTCGTACTTATTATCCAGCAGTGTAAGCATTTTTACATTTACCAGATCCAGCATTTTTTGCAGCTCCACTATATTGAGTCCTGAGTTATTGCCCGAAACTTTTTCATTGGCTTTCAGGATAGCTACCTGCTCATCTATTACTTTTATCCTGCGCTCTAACTGCTGCCTGTTACCACCAAGCATAGTAAGGCTATCCTTATGTAATTGAGCTATAGGAGTAAGTTTATTAGTATCGATATCGTTGTCCTGGAAAGTGACGGACTGTATCTGTACATTCTTGTTATCTACACCTACATTTATACTTTGCCCGTTCATTTCATCAGCTATGTTGGTGAATATCACTTCTCCGCCGCCAGCAGGGAGGCTTATCCTGGCAGTACTCTCCAGTTCGGCTCCTCTTAAAAACACTGTCACGTGTTTCAAGGTTACTTTTTGCTGTTGCTGGGCCTGTAAATGGAATGAAGAACACAATAAAAAAATGATGGCAACAATGTGTGAGCGATACATAGATAGTGCTTTTGTGAAGACGCAGAAAGTTAGTAATTCCACGATACGGGTTTTGTTAAATATTGTGTTTGGGAAAATTTCCGATTTGCCGGTAAAAAATAAGAGGCGGTAATTTTGTGTTCGCAATAGCGTGAAACGCTGGCTGGACAATACTTATAGCGCTAATAGTATATTTCTGATTTTACGGAAAAATTTCCGGTTTTTACCGTTGCCGGAAATTGGGATAATGGCTTTAACTACTTTATTAGCCTCCAATAAATGGTAAAAGGAATTTAATGCGGGCAATAAAAAAATATCCGTTCATTCTAAAAGATCCCCTGCAATAAGTATATATCTTCTTACTTGAGTTCAGTTGCCCAAACAAAGATACGACAGGCTATGATGCTTCTTTGAAAACGATATCCACAATTTTATTTACTCTATTTGTGAGGAGAAACTTCGGTGCTGTGTTTATACCATCGGTTGGTCATCTACTCAAGAAAGCCGCCATGAAATGCGCCTCGTAATTGTTGCTGATTGGGATATCAACGTTGCCAATATAAATAGTCTTGTTGCGTACATTTTTTATGTGGGTGAGCGGTACAATATAGGAGCGGTGTACGCGTACGAAATCTGCTGCAGGTAATTGCTCCAATATACTTTTTAGGGTCATGCGCACCAATACGGGCTTGGCGTTGGTGAGGTGTATCTTTAAATAGTTATCCAGCCCCTCAATGTACTGTATATCTGATGTTAATATTTTTATCAGGCTGTAGTCGGCACGTACGGTGAGGTATGTACTGGGTTGGGATGTGGTATTTTGCAGCTGGTGCAGATCTCTTGCCTTAGTTGCCGCCTGCAGAAAACGCTGGTAGGTATATGGTTTTAGCAAGTAATCGACCGCATTGAGGTTAAAGCCCTCTATGGCATAGCTACTATGCGCGGTAGTGAATATGACCGGCAGGGTTGGCTTTACTGTTCTTACGAACTCTATACCTGTTATGGAAGGCATCTGAATATCGAGAAAAAGCAGATCGATATCGTGCTGTTGTAAATATTCAATAGCAATGCCAGGCCTTGTAAACGTTTTTTGCAGCGCAATAAAATCCGTTTGCCCGCAAAAGTTCTCGAGGATATCCAAGGCTGGTGGCTCATCATCTATAGCTATGGCTCGTATCATGTTAGTTGCAAAATAAGTAGTACAGTATATTGATCATTGTCTTCGGTAATGGATATATTATGCTTTGCAGGGTACAGTAAATTCAATCGCGAAACGGTGTTCTCTATGCCTATACCTGTTTGTGATACATTGCTGATATCAATGCTTACTTTATTATTGCTGACCCGGAACATCAACTCATTAGCATGCACGTTTATTTCAATATTTATCTTAGAAGGCTCTTCGGGGTTGACACCGTACTTGAAAGCATTCTCAATAAAAGAAATGAGGAGCAATGGCGCTATCTGCTTGCTGCCGGGGTCGCCCTCTATGGCCAATGAAATATCTACAGTGTTGCCGAAGCGGGATGCCTGCAGATTTATATAACTACCAATGTATTCCAGTTCTTTTTCCAATGGTACCCGTTCTTTATTAGCCTCGCTGAGCATGTACCGCATCATACCAGATAAGGCCACAATAGCTGCTGATGTTTTATCTGACCTGCTTACTGAGAGGGAATAGATACTATTGAGTGTATTGAACAGGAAGTGGGGATCGATCTGCGATTTAAGATAGGAAAGTTCTGAGCTTATCTTTTCTTCCTGTACTGTTTTGAAACGAGTGTCGATCTTCATGAACAGCGATAAGAAAAAGATCATCATGAACTGCAGCAGGTTGTGAGCTACATGCGCGAAGAGCATACTGAAGAAGCCCCTGTGGTGGTGGGGCCACCTTCTGAAAGAGGCTGGAAAGGGGTGATCCATATGAGGAGGCCCGTAAGAATGGAATGGAAATAAGATATTTGGCACAGCCGAAACGATGATGAAGCCCAGAGCTACGTATAGGGCGAACGGGATATATCTTTTGGTGAAGTAATAGGTGGGGATAAGGAAGTAATAGTTGATGTAGAAAAAGACAATGATGAGTGCATAGCCTAATATCTCGATATAGGTACGCACGTCGGTCAGTGGGTTATCACTATTAGGCGGTGCAGTGAACACAGGCAGCCCCAGGAAGGCGATACACGCCAGCACATGAAGCACTATTTGGATCCTTTTGTTTTTCTTTTCCATTTTGTGCCACCGTATTAATGGCTGTAACATTAAGTTATTTAAAACCATTGACATTATTCGGGCCGGTAAAAAGCAGGCCCCAAAACGCCAGACGGCCCTACTACTCCAATTATAGTTACCTAAACGATATACAGGCATATGCTTGCCATTATGTATGGAGCAAACAAAAGCCACCGTTATCAATATTACACATATCCATTCTGGCGTAATAATAATAGGGGCGAAGGGGTATAATGTGGAAGCAGAACAAGGATAATTGTTTGTAGATAATAATTTGGATAGAATAACCTCATTAAACCCATCCCATTTCTTTGTAGCCTTCATAGCCTATCTTCATGGCGTGGCGCACATCTTGTATCAGTTGTTCGTCGAGCTCTTTGATATGAAAACAGGCTTTACCTTTTAATGTGCTCATGAGCGCCGCCGATAACAGCGGCTCTATTGCCGCTCTATTGCAATAAATAGGCATGTAGTAGAAACCAACATAATTGCTCTGCACAATGATAGTTGCGAAGGACATTTCCTGACGCGGTTTCCCCAATATTACCATACCTTCCTTTTCGCTCCAGAGGTCGTACTTGCCTTCTATATCCATACGCGCTTTTACTGGAGCCTTTTCAAAGGGTCTCATTTCGTGCTTCAGGGCGTTAAAGATGTTGAGTAATTGCTGCTGGGTGAGGCGTGCCATATGTAGCCAATATGCATGTAAGTTAATGAATTACCGCAAAAGGATATATAGCTTGCGATATGGTTTTTAAATCTCCGTTAAGTTTGCGCTATCATTTTGTGTTAGCGGCAACCGGGCATGCTACATTGCATAGCTTTATGAAAACATAAAACGCCAAACTATGGAACTTAATATCGGAGACATCGTATTACTGAAGTCAGGGAGCATCCCAATGACCGTTATTGCCGTTGAAGGCACATCTGTAACTGCACAGTGGTACAACGAAGAAATGGGCACATTTTCTACGGAGAATTTTGTGTCGGCAGCGCTGGAGGTAATAGAAGAAGATGACCTGTTTGAAGATATGGATGATGAGGACGAGAATCTATTTGATGATGAGGACGAAGAAAGCGAAAATGAGGCGGACTAACTGCTTTTAGATCTTATATGGAACAAGCCCGCTATCGTTTGCGGACGATAGCGGGTTTTTTATGCCTGGGATATTTGTACCGCTTCAAAGCCTTTTCCAGCTTGCTATACGGCTGCCGTGAATATTTTTTCTAAAAAAAATATTTGGAATTTTCATTTCTGCGCCATTACCTTTGTTGCAGTTCTTTAATATCACTTATCAAGAAAGGCAGAGGGTCATGGCCCTGTGAAGCCTTAGCAACCTCCTCAATGTAAAAGTTGAGAACTGGTGCTAATTCCATCCCACACAATAGTGGGGTAGATAAGTCAGAATGATCGGTTTGACTGATAGACGCCTTTGTGCGTCCCTCAATATAACTTAAGCTCCTCTGATCTATCGGTGGAGCTTTTTTTATGCGCGCTATTCTGCGTTGTCAAAGAAAGTTCTGCTGGTAATGTTCCTGGTAAGTGGTGATAAAAGTGTAATTATTTTTTAACCATATATATATTCAGGCAATGAGCAGTGCAACGAATTTGATACACAGCATACCTGTAGATGAGCTTACGGGTTCCATCTCAGTACCCATTTACCAAACGTCCACTTTTGTGCAGGACGAACCCGGTGTGAATAGGGGCTATGACTACGCCCGCAGCAATAACCCCACACGAGCCACACTTGAAAAAATAATAGCCCAACTGGAAGGTGGCAAAACAGGCGCTGCATTTGCCAGTGGCCTGGCAGCTATAGATGCCGTAGTGAAACTGCTGCAAAGTGGTGATGAGATACTGGCCGTAGATGATATATACGGTGGAGCCTTTAGGTTGTTCACACAGGTATATGCCAAGTTCGGTATCAAGGTGAATTATGTGGATACCACTAATGCTGCTAACGTGGCTAAGGCCATAACACCTGCTACCAAGCTGATATGGCTGGAAAGCCCTACCAACCCTACGCTGAAAATAAGCGACATAGCTGCTATAGCTGCGATAGCCAAACAACATAACATATTGCTGTGCGTGGACAATACATTTGCATCGCCTGCATTGCAACAACCTATAAAACTGGGTGCAGACATTGTGCTGCACAGCGGCACCAAGTATATAGGCGGCCACAGCGACCTGATAGCAGGGCTGGTGGTATGTGCTACGGAAGAGCTTGGCGCACAGATAAAATTTTACCAGAACGCTACTGGGGCTATACTGGGGCCACAGGATAGCTGGCTGGTGATACGCGGTGTGGAAACGCTATACCTGCGTATGAAGGAGCACTGCAAGAATGCACAGGTGGTTGCTGAATATTTGCAAGGACACCCTGCTGTAGATAAGGTATACTACCCTGGCTTATCATCCCATCCTAATCATGATATTGCTGCTACGCAGGCGAGTGGCTTTGGAGGTGTGGTATCGTTCACGCTAAAGAACGATACTGCTGAAGCTGCTAAAGAGGTAGTGTGTGATACACAATATTTTAAACTGGCAGAAAGCCTGGGTGGAATAAAAAGCCTGCTGTGCCACCCCGCCAGCATGACCCATAAAACCATACCTGCCGATAAGCGCCGCGCTGCTGGCGTGGCTGACAGCCTGGTGCGCCTGAGTGTGGGACTGGAAGATGCAGAAGACCTGGTAGCTGACATAGCACAGTCGCTGGATAAAGTAGTGCCTGCACAAAAAATAGTGGCGAGTAAGTACGAAAGCGCAGTGCTGTAATTGCAATGTCAACAACAGCAACGTTAACTAATACACTTCAATTCAAACAAAAGAAAACAACATAAAATGCCAGAACACAATCAAACAAAACTGAACATAGGCTTATTCGGATTTGGAGTAGTAGGGGAGAGCCTGTACCAGGTTCTGCAAACCAACAGATCGCTGAATGCACAAGTAAGCAAAGTGTGTATAAAGCATGCTGATAAAAAAAGGAATGCACCCGCCGAACTATTTACAACAGATGCGCAAGTGCTGCTGCAAGATGAAGGCATCAACGTAATTGTAGAACTGATAGACGATGCTAACGCAGCGTATGATATAGTGAGCAGTGCGCTGAAAGGTAAGAAGGCTGTGGTAAGCGCCAACAAGAAGATGATAGCCGAGCACCAGGAAGAACTGCTGGAATTGCAACGTACCTTCCAGACACCTTTCCTGTATGAGTCGGCGTGCTGTGCCAGTATACCGGTGATACGCAACCTGGAAGAATACTATGATAACGACCTGCTGCAAGGTATAAGCGGTATAGTGAATGGCAGTACCAACTACATACTTACCCGAATAGCCGAAGATGGGCTGACGTTTGATGCCGCACTGAAACTGGCGCAACAGGAAGGTTTTGCAGAAAGCAACCCGGCGCTGGATGTAGAAGGCATAGATGCAGTGAACAAGCTGACCATATTGCTGACGCATGCCTATGGTACTGTAGCATTGCCTACGCAGATAACACATACCGGCATACAGCACCTGCACGGGCATGATGCCACTTATGCAAAAGAGAAAGGCTACGAAATAAAACTGGTAGCACAGGCTAAGAAGTTGGAGGACGGAAGCGTAGCGGCATTTGTGCTGCCCCAGTTCCTGAAAAAAGATAACCAGCTCTACAACGTGAAGAATGAATACAATGGTGTGATAATAGAAAGTGGGCTGGCAGACAAACAATTCTTTTACGGCAAAGGAGCGGGTGGGTTCCCTACAGCATCTGCTGTGCTCAGTGACCTGTCTGCACTGCGTTACGACTATAAGTATGAATACAAGAAGCTGCGCTACCAGGAACCGTCTGTGTTATCGCAAGACTTTTATCTGCGGATATATGTAAGCTTCGATGGCTTATTTCATGTACCACATTCTTTGTTCGAGGTGATAGAAGAGTGGAGCAGCAATAAGAACAGGTGCTCTGTTATTGGTATCATCCACTTCAGCAAATTGAAAGATGAGAGCTGGTGGAAAAGAAAAAATGCATCACTGATACTGATGCCCGATGCATTTGTGGACTATGTGCCTGAAGAAAAAGGGTCGTCAGCATCAGAATTACTGATCGTTTAAAAACGCTCAGCTATGCCGAGGCCGAATAAAGCATAGTCGTATACCGCAGGGTCTGTAGGGTTGAGTAAGCGGAGCTGGTAGGTAAGGTGCAATGCATTTTGCCAATTGGCCTTGTTCTCATCGAGCAGGCCCAGGCGGTGGGCAACACGTGCCACATGCACATCGAGCGGGCACACCAGCTGGCCGGGGCTTATCTTTTGCCACAAGCCAAAGTCTACTCCTGCATTGTCTTTGCGCACCATCCAGCGTAGGTACATGTTGATGCGCTTACAGGCGCTCTTGCGTGCTGGTGTGGCTATATGTTTTTTAGTGCGCTCTGGATGGTTCTTGTCCTCAAAAAAATAATTGTGGAAATGTATGAGCGCCTGTTCTACAGTGTCTTCTTTGTAGCTGTCTGCAGGCACAAATGCGTCTTCCAAAGAATTGTGCTTACCGTAGTGCTGTGTGAGGAATGATATAAAGTAGAACAGGTCTGTAGCATTAAAGGTGCGGTGTGCAAAATGCATCATTGGCTTCAGGTCTGTATCCTTATGGTTCAGGATGAAATCATGCGGAGCATTATCCATCCATCCCATCAACCTTCGGCAGTTATTGATGATGGAAGTGCGGTTGCCCCATGCCAGCACTGCGGCAAACAAGCCGGCAATCTCTATATCCTGCAGTTTGGTGAAACTGTGCGGGATAATGACAGGGTCTTTTTCTATGAATGATGGCTGGTTGTAGTAGGCTACCTTTTGGTCGAGGAGGGTCTTTAAGTATTGTATATCTAATGGCATAGTCTGGTTCTCTGATCAAAGCTATCATTAAAATTAAAGCAAAACATTTCCCCATATTGGCTATACACAGATGGAATGTATAGTAGTATTGTTAAGGGCATTGCCATTGTTTAAAGTTATTTCTTCCACAAATGATTTTTTCAAGATTATGTACTGTGACTGGCATAATATTTCTGTTGTTGATACACAAAATATAACACCATGGACAGCATCAACAAACAACAGGAAGAAAAAAATCATGAAGATCTGCAAGGGACAGAAGCCGGAAAAAAGATAAAAGAACTGGCAGAAGCTGCACAGAGTTGCTTCTTTTGCACTAATATAATATCTGGTAGCCCGGTAAATACGCGCCCTATGGCTATACAAAAAGTGGATGAGGATGGGACATTCTGGTTCCTGAGTGCAAAGGACAGCCACAAGAACGCGGAAATAAAAAAGGATGCGCACGTGCAACTCTTTTCGCAAGGTTCTGCACATTCTGATTTTCTGAGCATCTATGGTACCGCTACTATAAGCACTGATAAAGCAAAAATAAAAGAACTGTGGGAACCCCTATATAAGACCTGGTTCACAGAAGGTGAGGACGACCCGCGCATAACAGTGATAAAGGTGGAAATAGAGAAAGGTTACTACTGGGATACCAAGCATGGCAGCGCAGTTTCTTTTATGAAAACTGTGGCTGGCGCTATAATGGGGAAAACCCTGGATGACTCTATAGAAGGCAACCTGGCTATGAACCAGTAATATATAAAAAGACAAAGGCTGCGCATCGCAGCCTTTGTCTTTTTACTCTTTTAAAATATGCCGAGGAATTTCTTTCTCTTGTGCTTTTCCACTCGCACAGTTTTCATTTCTACGGGTTGTATGGGCCGTGTATTCTGGTCGCAGGCAACTGCTGATATTTTGTCTACTACGTCCATCCCTTCTACTACTTCTCCAAATATGGTGTAGCCGCCATCCAGGTGCGGAGTACCGCCGTTTGCGATATATGCAGCACGCTGTGCTTTAGTATACTTATGGCCTCTGCTTGTTTCCAGTGCATTCAGGTCAGCCTCAGTTACTTTATTGCCAGTAACAATGTAGAACTGGCATGCCGATGATTCTTTCTTAGGATTGCCATCGCGGGCCATACCCAATGCGCCGCGCTTATGGATGTCTGTATCATTGATCTCTGCCGGTATGCGGTAGCCTATTTCCCCATTGCCCAGCACCGTGCCGGCGGTTGCATGTTTAGAATTTGGGTCGCCGCCCTGTATCACAAAATTGGGTATCACCCTATGGAACAAGGTACTATCAAAAAAATGCGCTTTAGCCAGCTTTATCATATTGGCTTTGTGCAGTGGGGTATTGTCATACAGCAGTACCACTATTTTACCATAGTTGGTCTCAATATCTATCTTGGTCTCTTTTTGTGCATACGTGGCAATACCCATCATAGTAATGCAAAGCAGGAGCAGAAGTTTTTTCATGTGTTCTCTTGTAAAATTTTGTGCAGCATAATTACAAAATATCGGGCATTTATTTGCCGGTGTTTTTGTTGCCTGCCTGCTTTCCCCACCGCTGGCTTTTTATGAGCATGCCATTTTCGCTGTCAATGATTAGTTCCTGCAGGCGTTTGCTCTTCGTAACCTCCTGCTTGGCACTTACTACATGCCAGGTGGCTACTCTTTTATAAGAAGGCGACTGCGCCTGGAAAAACGCCCATGCCTTTTTATTAGCCTTAAGTAGTTTTAGCTGGTCGGCACTGAATGCTATATCTCCCTGCTCAAAAGAATAGATGCCGGCCTTGTGCTCTTTTTTATGTTTGTAGGCGGCCAGCCCTGCGGGCTGCATCAGTCCCTTGGCGGTCAGGTCCTCTACCTTGGCAATGTTTATATTGCTCCATATACTGCCTGGCTTACGTGGCGTGAAACGTATCTGGTAGCTTTCCTCATCAATCGACCGCCGCACGCCGTCTATCCAGCCAAAGCACAGGGCCTCATCTACAGATTGAGGCCAGGTGATGGATGGCTTTTTGCTTCCGGTCTTGTAAAAGCCTACAATTAGTTCCTGTTCTTTAGCGTGGTTATTTTCGAACCATTTCCTAAGGTCAGCAGGAGTAGGGAAAAAATGTGGTTTCATTTGCTACTTCTTTTCCTGGCACAGCTCTATAAGCACGCCATTGGTTGTCTTAGGATGCAGGAAACATACCAGCTTGTTGTCGGCGCCGTTCTTGGGCGTTTCGTTCAGCAATTCGAAACCCAGGGCCTGCAGGCGTTTCATTTCAGCTTCTATATTCTCTACCTCGAATGCTATGTGGTGTATGCCTTGTCCTTTCTTGTCTATGAATTTTGCTATAGGGCTATCTTCCCGCGTCGCTTCCAGCAGCTCTATTTTAGAATCTCCTGTTGCAAAAAAGGCAGTGGTCACGCCCTCGGTGGCTACTTCTTCCGTCTTGTAACAAGGGGTATTCAGCAATTGCTCGAAAAGCGGAAGTGCCTCTGCCATGTTCTTTACTGCAATACCTAAGTGTTCTATTTTCAGCATAAGTAGTTTGTTTTTTATCGCCTGATTATCACCTCTACCCGTCTATTCTTATCCCGTCCTTCTTCTGTATCGTTAGTGGTTATGGGGTTGGCTTCGCCCCAGCCCTGCACCTTCATCATCATTTCATCTATGCCATATTTCATTACCTCGGTCTTTACCTGGCTGGCGCGCTTGTACGATAGTTGTTCGTTCACAAGTGGGGTACCTGTATTGTCGGTATAGCCATTTATCATTACCACTATTCCTTTCTCCGTTACCCATGGGTTCATGGCCCGTTGTATCTTCACTACGTCACTATCGGTAAGTTTAGAGGTATTTACCGGGAAATTTATAGTAAAGATCAGGCTGTCGTTAACAGGTTTTACATAGTCTTGCGAGAGCATCACAATGTTCTGATCGATGAGTGCAGGCAGATCAGCATTATCGAGCATCAAGGTATCGATGACATCGGTATAGCCCAGGCGGTCGGTCTGCATAATGTACTTACTGCCTTTGGTGAGCGTTATCAAATAACTGGCATCGCCCCTGTTCGATACAAAATGGTACAAGGTCTTATTTGTTCTTGGGTCTATGATGTATATACTCGCGTAGTTAAGTCGCTCCTTGCTGATGCTGTCGTATACAAACCCTTTCAATGCGCAAACCTGCATTGGTTTGTATTTGTCTGGCATAGGTGTCTCATATATGTCGTAGTCGCCTCTTACGCCTTCCCTGTCTGAGGATAGGTATATTTTTTTGCCGTCAAGGGTCACGCTCATGCTGTGCTCGTCGGCAGTGGTGTTTATGGGGTAGCCCATGTTGGTTGGCTTGCGCCACATGGTATCGTCGTAGCGGTGGGTAACATAAATATCCTTGCCGCCCATACCGGGGTGGCCATCGCTTACAAAGTAGAGTGTATGGTTGTCTATATGCAGGTAGGGGGCGGTCTCGTTGCCAGCTGTGTTTACCGCAGCACCCAGGTTGCGGGGCGGCAGCCACAGGCCGTTATCAAATTCTGTTACATATAGGTCGTACCCTCCATAGCCGCCGGGGCGGTCGCTGGCAAAGAACAGTTCTCGGTTATCTGCAGAGAGGCAGGGCATCACCTCGTTGTCAGGGCTATTGATAGTAGCTCCAAAACTTTCCGGTGCGCTCCAGGGGCTATCCACACTGCAGCGGTAGGCAAGGTACAGGTCGCAGCCACCTTCGCCCCAGCCGTTCTCGCTGCGGTTCTCACACCGCGAAAAGAAAAGGTAGTGCCCATCGGCAGAGACCATTTGTGCCGACTCCTGGTCGGGTGTATTGAGTGGCTGGCCCATGTTAAGGGCAGTGTACCATCCCCCGCAGCTATCGGGTTTGGCATAGTAAAAGTCCTCGTCTATGTTGTTGTGCTTGCGGGTAAAGTAGAAGGTGAGCGAATCTGATGATATAGAAGGGTACATCTCCGGGCTGGTAGTGTTGATGCGCGGCCCCATGTTCATGGGCGTATCGGTAGGGTGCAGCAGTGCCTCCTGTACGAATAGCGCTTGCCTCACCAGTGCCTGCCACGATGCATTATTAGTAGCGGGCATGTAACTATTGAGTAGGAGCAATGCAGAGTCAGGCTGGTTGTTGTAGAGCAGGCTTTTTGCATAAGGCTTAGCGAACGAAGCATAGCCATTCTTGCAGGTCTTCATGGCCTTGCCAAATACCAGTGCTGCTGCGCTGAATTGATGCATATTGAAATACCACTCGCCCAATACACTATACGCATCGCTGTATGGAGGGTATAGTGTGATGGCCTTCCACATCTCGTTACATGCATCGGTCTTGTTAAAATGGGCGTTGAATTCTAACGCTTTTTCATAGTGATGGGCAGCCTGTTGCGGCGGTACCTGCGCCCAAGAGTGGGCAAACAGGAACAGGAAACATATGAACAATGTATATCTCAAACGCATGGGCAAGCCGAAAATACTCAAAAAATAGGAAGCAGGTATATTCTTCATAAATGCGAACTTCGTAAGCTACAGATAACAGGTTTTTACGAGCGTATGAATACCAATATTATAACATGCCCTAATTGTGCCACTCAGTTCGAACCTACTGAGGCTTTGGCAAAGTCGATAAGGGAATCGATGAGGACCGAATTTAACAGCAAGTGGAAAGACGAGACCAGGAAAATAGAAGAACAATTCAAGCAGAGAGAGCTGCAACTACAGCAAGAGGCGCAGGATGCGCAAAAGGCAGCACAGGGCCACGCCCATGACCTGCAGCGCGAATTTGAACTGCAAAAGAAAAAAATAGAAGAACAGGCGCAACGCCAGGCTACCATAAATATACAAGCCAGTTACGAGCACAAGTTGAAGCTGCTGGAGGACACCAATAAAACCAACGCAGACAAACTGACCGAAGCCCGCAACCGCGAGCTGGACTTCCTGAAAAAAATGCAGGAACTACAGGCTCGTGAGCAGGAACTGGAAGTAGCCATGCAGCGCAAGATGCTGGAAGAGCGCAGCAAGCTGAGCGAACAAATAAAGAAAGAAGAAGAAGAAAAGAATAAAGTGCGCGATGCTGAGCACCAGATGCGACTGAAAGAACTGGAGAAACAACTGGACGACCAGCGCAAGCTGGCCGAGGAGATGCGCCGCAAGGCAGAGCAGGGCAGTATGCAGCTACAGGGCGAGGTGCAGGAACTGGCACTGGAAGAATTGCTGAAACATGCTTTCCCGTTCGATATAATTAGTGAGGTAGGCAAGGGTGTGAAAGGTGCAGACTGTATACAGACCGTGCGCAACAACTATGGACAAGAGTGTGGCAAGATCATTTATGAAAGTAAGCGCACCAAAGATTTTAGCCCCGAATGGATAGAGAAGCTAAAGGCTGATACCCGCATGCTGGGCGCTGATGTAGCCGTGATAGTAACGCAAGCTATGCCAAAAGATATGACGGGGTTCGGGCAAAAGGATGGTGTGTGGATCTGCAATTTTAGCGAGGCCAAAGCGCTGGTGCATGTGCTGCGCGACCTGGTGATGCAGGTATACAGCGCACAAAAAAATCATGATAATAAAGGAGACAAAATGGCCCTGCTGTACAATTACCTCATCAGTGCCGAATTTGCCGGACAGTGGAATGCCATAAAGGAAGGCTTCATGAGTATGAAAATATCGCTCATAAAAGAGCGCGACCAGATGGAGCGCATATGGAAAGCCCGCGAGAAACAACTGGACAAAGTATTACTGAATGCTACACACATACGTGGCTCCATAGACGGCATCGCCGGTATGGAATCGATAGACCTAAATCTGTTATCAGAAGATAGCGGGCTTATGCTGGAGTAACATCATCTTTGGGCGCGACATCTTTTTTTGCAGGCCGGTTGTCTTTCCAATATTGTGTCCATTGCTCAGGTGTCAGCGCATCTTCTACTTTAAAGTTGCCGATCTTTGTACGGCGCAATGCCTGCAGGTAACCACCACAGCCCAGTGCAGCGCCAAAGTCGTTAGCCAGTGAGCGGATGTAAGTACCCGTGCTGCACAATACCCTGAAATGTACTTCGGATAGTTCTATTTTGGTTATCTCGAATTCAGCTATGGTTATGGGGCGTGCATCCAGTATCACCTCTACGCCGGCCCTTGCCAGGTCGTAAGACCGTTTACCATCTTTTTTTATGGCAGAGTGTATGGGCGGCGTTTGCAGTATGTCGCCGGTAAATTGTTTGGTTGCCTCGTATATCTGCTCGTCGGTAATGTGGTCATAAGGTTTTTCCTGCTCGGGTATTCCTTCCAGGTCGTAGGTAGGGGTGACAGCGCCCAGGTGTATGATGCCCGTGTATTCCTTCGGCAGTTGCTGGTAACCACTTATCTGCTTGGTCATTTCTCCGGTGCAGCATATGAGCAGGCCGGTAGCCATAGGGTCAAGTGTGCCTGCGTGGCCTATTTTGGCGCGCATGGCTATTTTTAGTTTGTGTATGGCATCAAATGATGTCCACTTATATGGTTTATCGACCAACAGTACAGCCCCGGCTTTTAGCTCCGCAGGTAAAGGCAAATTCTTCATTGCGGCAAAGATACAATAAACAAAATGTGGAAGGAAGCCAGCCTTCTGCGACAAAAATAGTAATAACGCGGCAGTCTGCTAACTTAGTACGAACTGATGTTGGGGTGGATAATGCATGTAGTTATCCCAATCTATTGCGAATACTTTTTGCATCTTTCCACCAGTTTTTTTATTCTAAAAGGTTTGGTAATGTAAAGGTTCGCCCCATTTCTATAACAATCATCTATGGTCTTTTGATACAGATCGGCAGTATAAACTATAATAGGTAATGCATCATAATCCCTATTCTTCCTGATCTCAGTGATACAGGATACCCCATCTTTACAAGGCATATTAATGTCCAGGAACAGGATATAGGGTATGCGGTCTTTTAGTAAAATAAATAACTTGTCCCCATCTTTGGCATGGCGCAAATCATATACTACATCTGTTTCTTTTAGCGCTATCTCAAAAATATTCACATCTTCCTGGTCATCTTCCGCTATAAGTATATCTTTTTGCATTTGGTTGTTCATAAGTATCGATCTTTAACTATTATTATAAAGTCGTGCCAATTAAGTGATATTGCATTTAAATAAATTTTAAATTATTAACAATGAATAAATTATCAATACAATTTATTCTGCTGCAGTTCTTTTTAGACGGGTGTATCAGATGAGTTGTACAGTGATCAACTTTCCACGCCAGAAACCTCCCGGTTGCGTCTAACTTATACCACAAACAAATAATATTTTAAACATCGATCCCTACATCACATTACAATAAGCAAAGCGGCACCAAATATCAATTATCTTTACAGCTTATGAGTTTTTTCCGATCGGGGCGCAGGCCCTTTTTGATAGCAGGGCCCTGCAGTGCAGAAACGAGGGAACAGGTGATGGAAACAGCGGCTGCTTTGCAGAAACTGCCTGTGCATCTGTTTCGTGCAGGTGTGTGGAAACCCCGTACCAAGCCTGGCACTTTTGAAGGGGTGGGCGAGGTGGGACTGGAGTGGCTGCGCGAGGTAAAGGAAACGCACTGGCTGCCGGTAACCGTAGAGGTAGCAGAGCCCCGCCATGTGGAGTTGGCACTGAAATATGGTATAGATGTATTGTGGATAGGTGCACGCACCACGGTAAACCCCTTCCAGGTGCAGCGTATAGCAGATGCACTGAAGGGGGTGCATATACCTGTGATGGTAAAGAACCCGGTGACCCCTGATGTGGATATGTGGCAAGGAGCTATAGAGCGTTTTGAGCAGGTGGGCATAAACCAGATAGCTGGTGTGCACCGTGGCTTTACCGGCTACAATTCACCCGGCGGCAACCGAAACCACCCCAACTGGCCCATACCAATAGAACTAAAAAGAAGAAAGCCCGAACTATCCATATTTTGCGACCCCAGCCATATAACTGGCCGTAGGGATGCTATTGCAGAAATGTCTCAACGTGCTATGGATCTGCACTTCGAGGGGCTGATGATAGAGACCCACCCGCACCCGGATGCAGCAATGAGCGATGCTGCACAGCAGATAACACCTGCAGCATTGGGACAGTTGCTGCAAAAGCTGGTACTGAAAAATGAATACAGCGTGGATATGACCCACGGCGTGGAGCTGGAATACCTGCGCCAGGTAATGGATAGTATGGATGCTGAGATACTGGACCTGGTGGGCCGCCGTATGCAACTGAGCGAACAGATAGGCACACTGAAGAAGGCTGCGAATATGACCGTATACCAGCCTGAACGCTGGCGTGAAATAGTGGACAACCTTACTGCACGTGCTGTGGGCTCTAACCACCTGACACAGGAGTTCATTATTAGCCTGTACGAGGTGATACACCATGAGAGTATTAAGAAACAACTTGCTATATTGCAGCAAACAACGGATAACAATAAATAAATAACCTTCGCACAAACATTTACAATAACCAATGGCCCTCAAGCAGCATCTTGACGAGAAAATAAGGTTTGATCAGCAGGTGGACAATTCACGTTCTTATGTGCTGCCGTTCATTGAGAAGACAATGCCCTTAGGTGCCGAAACCAACGTGCTTGAAATAGGTTGTGGAGAGGGCGGTGTTTTGGTTCCATTTGCCGAGCGTGGTTGCCATTGTGTGGGTGTGGACCTGAACCCGTTGCGTATAGATATTGCCAACGATATACTGAGTAAAGAAGTGGCTACGGGCAAGATGGAGTTCCTGTACAAGAATGTTTATGATGCTGATTTCCTGGAGCGGTTCAAAGGTTTTTTCAATGTCATCATCCTGAAGGATGCCATTGAGCACATACCTGAGCAGGAAAAATTCATTCCTTACCTTAAGAATTTTTTGAAACAAGGCGGACAGATCTACTTTGGTTTCCCGCCATGGTACATGCCTTTTGGTGGTCACCAGCAGATATGCGAGAAGAAGATAACCAGCATGCTGCCCTGGTACCATATACTCCCCAACTTCCTGTATAAAGGCATATTGAAACTTGCCGGTGAGAATGAAGGCGTGCTGAAAGAACTGGGCGAGATAAAGGATACCCAGATCACCATAGAGCGGTTTGAGCGTATACTGAAAAAGAGCGGCCTTAAGGTGTTGAACAAAACACACTACCTCATCAACCCTATCTACAAGTACAAGTTTGGCCTGCAACCCCGCAAGCAATGGGCACCCATTACTCACCTGCCCTATCTCCGCGATTTTGTGACCACATGCGTGTACTATACAGTGGGATAATATTCACCCAATGACCTATACCCCCCTAAAAAAATTTAAAGAAATATTTTTTTCCGAAATTACCGAGATCCCTCCTTTATTAGACGTCTCTCATATTCCATCATTAGATGGATTAAGAGGTGTCTCTATCCTGCTTGTTTTGATCTTTCATGTTATGTTGAAACAAGATCATTATATTTTTAAAGGCGATTTCGGTGTCGATATTTTCTTTGTTATCAGCGGTTTTATTATTACTACATTATTATTCAAAGAGCGTATCAAGAATGGTAGCATCTCTTTAAAAAAGTTCTACATCAGGAGAAGCTTAAAGATCATTCCCATTGCCTATTGTTATTTGGCATTTGTAGTCCTTCTGAACCTTTACTACCATTTTACACCGCCTGCAGACATACTTTCTGCCGGGTTGTTCATAAAGAATACCACTTTTATACCTACCCGTCTCGATAGGGCTACAGGTCATTTCTGGTCGCTGTCTGTTGAGGAGCAATTTTATATTGTATTCCCTTTTATTTTGGTTAAAAGTAAAAAGCACTACCTGTCCATTATTCTATTACTGTTAGTCACCATACCCGTACTATTCATTTTTGACAGTAGATATGAAACAGAGTTCCCGCAGGTCTGGAATACACAGCTTTTTAGAACTCTTAAAGTATATCACACCTATTCTTATGGGCGTCTTATTCTCCTTATTGATCTTCAAAAAGGTCATCACTAAAAGGCTCTATCCCAACAATGTATTTTCTAATGTCCTTATCCTTACAGCAGCGTACCTTGTTTTTAGTTACGGTTTCCCATATTTTAATTGTTACAAAAGTATGGTCAACTCTTTTTTGATCGCGATAGTTGTTGTCAACAACGTGATACGGTCAGAAGACTTGTTCTTTAAGCTCCTGAATTCAAAGATATTAGTGACCATAGGGATGGCTTCTTATTCAATATACGTGTGGCAACAGATGTTTTTATTGCAAGTGCCCTGGGAACATTCATTTAAGAATGGAGATTCTGTCTGGTTAAATTTAATGGTGCTTAGTTTGGTGGCTTTCTGTTCGTACTACTTTATAGAACAGAATATTGCGAAATACAAAAGCAAATTCCGGTAATGCAAGAACGTTCATCATTTGTTCGAAAGCAAGTTTAGATATTTGTTTTTTAATGCATCCACAATGAAACAAAAATGGCCCGGATCCCGGGCCATTATACTTAAGATAAATACGCTGCCTAAATATCCATCTTCTCGCGCAGGTTCGCTGGTATAGCGTTCTTGTTGAGTAGGAAGGCTGTGGTCTTGTAGCGTACATAAGCTTTGCTTACGTACAGGTAGCCCTTGTAGTCGTTCTTCTCGCCCCATGAGTTCTTTACTTTGTAGTATTCCTTACCGTTCTGGTCTTTAGCAAGGCCTACTATATGCATACCATGGTCGTCTGTAGTGCTGTAGTTGTCGTAAGCCATCTGGCGCACTTCAGGGGTTATTTCTTTTTCAGGTTTAGGGCCATCGAACATGTATTTCTTTTCACTGTCGTCCATGTCCTCATAGTCCTTCACAGGTACAAATGCTACACCATTCTTCCAGCTAAAAGATCTTTCGCTCACGTCTGCAGCCCAGGCTACAGTATAGCCGTGCTTCAGTGCGTTGTCTATGATATTGGTTATGTCTGGCAACTTTACGTTGTACACTTTTTGAAATGTCCAGTTGTCAGGTACCATCAGCATGGTCTTCTTGTAGTATGGCGCTGTGGTAAATGAAGATAACTCTACATAATCTTTCGGGTTTATACCTACCATCTCTTTGGCAAAGCTTTGCGGAGTGTAGTCTTTCCCATCGTACTCAAAATGCTCAGGCACAGCACCCAGATAGGTATCCAAAACGGCCTGGAAGGCTTGTTTCCATACTGGTGTTAGTTTGCCGTTGTAGTTGGCTACTACTGCATCCAGCATAGCTTTTAGTACACCCTGCAGTTCGCCGAACTTATTTTTATCGGTACCGTAGTGCAGGCCGCTATATACGCTTTGGGGCATAGCGCCATACTGGGCATACATGTTTATCACGTCGTGGCATTCACCACCATCGCCCCAGCTCATGCCGCCATGCAGGCGCACATAAGTATCAGCCTTGTTGATGTACACCCAGCGCGCGCTATAAATAGGCGATAATTCTATAGGCTTCTTACCCAGGCGTATCATCTCACTTTCCAGGAAGGAGTTGGTAGAATAGCTCCAGCAGGTGCCAGAGCTGGCCTGGTTGCCGTACAGCGGTATTCTCCAGGTCCTTTATTGTAGTGAATACATACTTCTTATTGGCGCTGTCGCTTTTGTTGTTTTCCAGTTTCTTCACCAGGTCGTCCTGCGCGGTAGCTACAAGAGGCAGTATGGCCGCAAGGACCAGTGCAAATTTCTTCATGTTACTTGATGACTATTTTTTAGAGGCTGTAAAAGTAACAAAAAAGTAATGTATACGAACTGGCTGGGTGTTAAAAACCCCATAGTGGTGGGCCACTATGGGGTTATGTTCGGGGGGATTTTTATCCATTGTCCTACAAAGCAGAATCGGGGCTGTAGCGCATCTGCCAGTTGGCAGTATATTGGCGTACAGTTTCGTTAATGCTGGCAGTATCTTCAGCGTGTTTGTTTTCCCATTTTTCCATCATGCCTGGTCTGTTATTCCTGCAATGGCGAGCCTTGCCACGGAAGCCACCAAATAATAACCTGGCGAGTACCAGTATACCTACCGCCTGCAATAGGGTAACCGTGCCTAAGTGGAATACTGCAGGGATAATAGCATTCCACAACACCATAACAACTGAGCCTACTATAAAGGCTGCCGCAACACCGAATAAGATAAAGAAGGGCGCACGTTTCAATTTTCTGTTCATAAATATTTTGTTTTTAGTGTGAGTAATTATTTATGATGTAAAATTAGGTACGGCAGGCAGCGTAGGGAAATGCTTTTCGGTGACGGAATGCAGAAAGTAGGTGAACGGCATAAAAGAAAAGGTAAACAGTGGAGACTGTTTACCTTTTAAGGAAAGTGATAGTGTTTAACTTTATTGTTCTCTGGGTTTTGTTATTTTAAAGCCTATCATCAGCCGCACATACGGTTGTGTATACAAGCTTTTGATGTCTGAGTTCTTGATATTGCCGAGGCCTGCAATGTTCTGCTGCACAAGGCCATCTATCATCCAGCGTGGCGTCAGCATATAAGAGAAGCCCAATAAATAACCAAGGCTGAATACATTCCCGGTTTGCACATTGTATGCGGGGTTGGCCAATGTTAAGTAAGGCAAGGCCGTGTGTTGTATCACAGTATTGATGCCCGGAGGTGTAGGTGGGGCAGAACCAGCAGGCAGTGTGTAAGAAACATACCCCGGATCGCTGTTATTGTTGAATGTGGTATAGCTGGTAGAATCTTTAGAAATGCTGACCAGTTTGCTATACGTCATGGCTATGCCTGCAAGTATAGATAGCTTTTTACTGGCCTGGTAACTGTACATAACAGGTATCTCAATTTCCAGGTAGCTGCGCTGGGCTATACTGTGGCTTACTTTAAAGGAATCTCCTCTTTCAAAATAGTTGTATGAATAAGTGACCTGGTTGCCTAATACAGAAGTATGCTGCGCAACGAACGAAGTATCCAGCTTGTAATAATACTTGGAAGGGTCTATATTGGTGTTCTTTATAGCAGCGAATTTGATACCTGGTTGCACTATGATGGAAGACCTTTTAGAGATGTTGTATTTAAGGTAAGGTGCCACATCATACTTGCTTGCCATAACGCCCCTGGTGCCGGTCTCATAACCGGCCTTTATACCAAACTCCAGGCGAGATGGTTTTTTGTCCTTTGCAGCAGCATCTCCGGGTGCACCAGCATTGTTGCCAGTGCCTGTTGCAGGCAGCACTATGGTAGTAACGGTCTCTGTGAACATTGGTTTCGCTTCAAGAAAACGAACATTACCGGATGTCATCTTTTGTGGTTGTGCAGAGGCAGCTGTGTTTACCGTTTTTGCTGGTGCTACCGTTTTTGCTACGGTCTGCTCATTAGCTTTCTTTTCCTTCTCTGCTGCCAGCACACTGGCAGGTACTTCTGATACTACTTTTATATTGTTTTGCTTAGAGGCTACGATCTCTGTTCTGTCATTGTCTGCTGGTCCAGGTGTTGCACTTGCTCCAACCGTTTTGTTCTTTTTGTTTGATGTGCTTATTGTTTTCGCCGCAGTAACATCTGTTTTTGCTGGTGCAGGTTTAGTATCATTTACTGCAACAGGTGTTATACCAACATTATTAGTGTTATTAGTTGTTGTATTGACATTGTTATTTAATGTCTTGCCGTCTGGTGCAGCCATATGATTGGTGGCAGAAGCAACTTCTGTTACCTTCTTTGTAGTAGCGTCAGCAGTTTTTACGGCAGCGGGATCGCTTGGGGTAGTGTTTACGTCCGTTGTCGCTTTCCTGTTGCCCGTATACTTGTTCACAGTTTGTTTGCCATAAGCAAGTGATGCCGTTGTGTTGTGTGCAGCCTTTACTTCTTTCGTACCACTATTATTGCTGTTTGCAGTACTGCGCGTGGCTTGCGTAGCTGTGGTTTTGTCGTTGTCGCTGCTGGGGGGAGCCACTATACCACTGGCTACTGCTGCTGAAGTAGCGGTATGTGTCGCATTGCGGGTCGCTGTGTTGCCTTTTGTGCCATTGCTGTATGTGGCAGTGTTAGCTGGCTGCGTGGCTGCTGCGGGCGCAATTATGTTGTTCTCAGTACCGGTAGCTATTGCTGTACTATACCGCTGGCTCGCTAAATAACCAAGCACTGCGCTTGTGGATACGAACGCGAACAGGAACCACAAATAGAGTACTCGTTTCCTGGGGCCATCCAGCTTTTTTTCCAGCGCATCCCACACAGCAGGGGGCGGGGTTTCGGTATAGCTACCAAGCCCCTCGCGGAAAAAGTTATCAATATTGTTTCTTTGATCTTCCATCTTATAATTACTTCAAAAATTTTTCAAGTTTTTCTTTTAATCTCCTGCGGGCATCATTAAGGTGCCACTTGCTGTTGTTCTCATTCATATTCAGGCAAGCCCCTATCTCTTTATGTGAAAGGCTCTCGAATACGAAAAGATTAAAAACAGCGCGTTGCGTATCCGGTAATGTATGCACCACAGACAGCAACTCTTTGTAAGACATCATCCCCATCGATTCGCTCTCAGTAAATGCATGCATGGGCTCTGCCTCTACTTTGTGCACCTGCGTCTCCTTTATATACTTCCGTAAATGGTCGGTCACGGAATTCACTATGATACGTCTGATCCAGCCTTCAAAAGAGCCTGCGTACGAATACTGCTCCAGCTTGGTGAACACTTTAAAGAAAGCATCGTTCATTATCTCCTGCGCACTTTGCTCATTGTATTCGTATCGTTTTATGATACCGAAAGCAAAGGAGGCATACCTGTCATACAGCTTCTTTTGTGCCAGTCTGTTTTGGGCAATACACTCATCTATCAGTACATGAAGATCGTTCTGCGCTGATAAACTTTTAGCCAAAGTGCTTTTTTTTTGTATGTTCAATCCCGGTTCAACCAATGGCGTTTCTTATTACTATAAAGTAATAACCCTAACGTTAGACGATAACATCATGTAAAATGTTAGGAATCCACAAAGATAAATTACTTGCATGAAAAATAAATTTCATGCTACAATAAAAATAAAGGGTTATTTGCATTAAAACAGCTATACACATCCTCTACCTTATTTACAGTGTAGATGGCTATTTTAGAAGGGACAACGTGAACATAAGGTAATCAGGACGTATATATTGGCCGTGAACTAATGCTGAATAATGAATTTATCACTCATTGTCTCCCCATTGTCTGACTGGCAAGTTAGGAAGTAAACTCCGCTTGCAAATAAAGATGTATTTATATTAATACTTCTTTGGCAGGCATTATTTTGAAGGTACAAAGTCCTACCCATGCAATCAACAATATGTACGCCCGTAACGTTACCTTCGTTTGATTTAATGGTTACTATGCTGGCTGCAGGATTAGGGTAAACAGAAATACTACTTAATGGTTTCAACACTTGTTTCATACCCACGGCAGGTAAGCTTAGTTTGGCAACAAACATGTTGCTATTAGTGCCGCTTATTGTATGGTTTCCAAATGTACAGGTATCAACCACATTGCCCGTAACATATACGCCGCCTGCATTATCTGTTGTGATACCAAAACTCTGGTCGTTTTTTGAACCACCGATACTAGTCAACGACTGTAGTGCACCATCATCATTATATTGGGTTATATATATATCCTCGCCTCCATTGCTTGTTATAGTTTTATTATTCATGGTATAAGCGCCATTGTAAGACCCAGTCACATATAAATTACTGCGCGTGTCTACCGATATAAAGTAAGGGTAATTGAATACCGAACTATTTTCATTCATGCTTTTCGCCCATATAATATTGCCAGTTGAGCTATATTTAGCAATAAAGCTATTGTAAATAGAGCCATTTGAGATAATAGGAATATTATCAAAAGCAATACTATCACCTTGTATCGCGCCTGCCACTATTATGTTGCCGGAAGAATCTGTTACTAATGAATTGCCCACGCTTATTCCGTATATACGCGGATGGTTTCCCCTAGAATAGCAAGGCACACTTTTAGCCCATACAACTTTGCCGTCATTGTTGTACTTGGCAATAAACATAACTCCTTCTCTAGTTGGCGTCGGAAGTGTTATGCTGTCAAAATATATGGGACTTGTTCCATATGCCCCTGTAATAAAAATATTACCTAATCTATCTACTGCCAGACTTAAAGTACTATTACTACCCATACCTTCGCCAGCTTTTTTAGCCCATATTGCATTGCCTGCAGTATCATATTTAGCCAAAAACAGTGAGCCAGTTGTGTTTATTTGTATCGTATCAAAATCAGCTAAGCCATTTTTAAGCTGACCTGCAATATATATATGGCCGTTATTGTCTAAAACCAACCCACCATTAGGACCATCACTATATCCATACCCAACTACGTCGTTAGTACCTCCAGCCCGTTTTGCCCATATAATATCTCCTGAGCTATCGTATTTAGCTATAAAAATGTCTTTTATATTTTGTATTTGGCTTACTAGTTTTAAGCTGCCGAAACTAACAGTGTCTATAAAATTGCCACCAATATAAATGTTTCCCGCTTCATCAACGCTCATTGCGCTACCATGGCAATAATGGCCTATAGCTTTTGTTATCCACAATAATTTCCCTGAAGCATCATACTTGGCCAAGAATAAATTTTCGTCATTTGCATTTGTAAATTGGGTTGTATCGAAACGTAGTAAATGGTTATATACGCCCAGTACGTACACGTTCTTCACCGCATCGGTGCAAACTGAAATTCCAGTAGGCAAATTATATATATTTAAACTGGTATCATACCCATAGTTTATCCAATCCCATTTTTCAAACTGAGCGTGAGCTGTGCAGCATGTAAATAACGTGATGAAAAGGAGAATTGTTTTCATGGGCTTAGATAGATTCTGGATATAATTTACATTCAATTATGTTGTTAGACGTAATTTAAATATCAAAACCCCGGTAATATCGCTAAAGTCTATAAACTCTCGATGAAAATATCAACATACCTCAGTTTACATTTCCCAGTCTAAAACGTAGATCGCTAAAACAGCATCCTATACACATCCTCTACCTTATTCACAGTACGGACGGCTATTTTGTGCTTATGCTGTTCCAGGCCCTTTGCATTGGCTTTGGGTATAAATATGGCATCCATGCCCAGTTTGTCGGCTTCGGCTATGCGCTGGTCTATGCGGTTTACTGCCCTTATCTCGCCGCTCAGGCCTACCTCGCCAACCAAGCAAATGTTAGATGGTAGGGCTTTATCCTCATAAGAAGATAATAAAGCACATACAAGTGCCAGCTCTATAGATGGATCTTCAATTTTAAAACCGCCTGCTATATTTACAAAAACATCCTTGGTGCCAAAATGGAAACCGCCGCGTTTTTCCAGCACGGCCAGCAATAGTTGCAGCCTGCGCAGGTCAAGTCCGCTTACGGTGCGCTGTGGTGTGCCATAAACGGCTTGTGTCACCAATGCCTGCACTTCTACCATCATAGGGCGAAGTCCTTCCAGCGTGGCTGCAATGGCTATGCCACTCAATGCCTCATCATGTTGCGACAATAATATTTCAGATGGGTTGGTGACCGGGCGCATACCAGCAGCCACCATTTCGTATATGCCGAGCTCTGATGTGGAACCAAAACGATTTTTTAGCGTGCGCAATATACGGTAGGCATAATGCCTGTCCCCTTCAAACTGCAGTACGGTATCCACCATATGCTCCAGCACTTTTGGGCCGGCTATGGTTCCATCTTTAGTGATGTGGCCTATGATGCATACGGGTATATTAGTGGCCTTAGCAAAACGTTGCAGCTCTGCGGCGCACTCCCGCACCTGCGATACACTGCCAGCTGCCGATGTTATATAGGGTGACTCTAACGTTTGTATAGAGTCTATAATGACCAATTGTGGTCTTACTTTCTTTACCTCCTGGAAGAGGGTATTGGTATCGGTAGCAGTAAGTAAGAACAAATTGTTGTTGTGCATACCCAATCTATCAGCACGCATTTTTATCTGCTGCGCGCTTTCCTCTCCCGATACATATAGTGTGATGATGTTCTTCCATTGCAGGGCGCACTGCAGGAAAAGGGTTGATTTACCTATGCCCGGCTCACCGGCTATCAGTATCACCGAACCAGGTACCATACCACCACCCAATACCCTATTGAGTTCATCATCGGGCATATGCATGCGTACCTCAGCTTGTGGTATCACATCTTCTATACTGTATGCTTTGTTGGGGGTATGGTCTTCGTTTTGCCAGGCGGCGGCGGTCTTATTCTTCTCTTCTTTCACTATTACCTCTTCCACCATGGTGTTCCAGCTATTGCAGGAAGGGCATTTGCCAACCCACTTTGCACTTTCATACCCGCATTGCTGACAGAAAAAAGCTGATCTTGTTTTGGCCATATAGAAGAGATAAAGAAAGAGCCACTGGAGGAATCCGGCGGCTCTACTTACTAACCCATTAAATTCACAACTTGATGCAAATATAGTACACCCTTGGATCCTAAAAAAGGAAAAGTTCCCTTTGACTATAAATAATATAGGTATTAGTTCAATTTGTATTATTAATTATTGTATTAAACGTTGATAGTAAAACTATTCCATAATATTATTGATATTATTATGTGGATATGTAGTATCAATACATAACGTACACAGCATAAAATCATATCTATATAAAAAGAATAAAATTATATGATGTTGGTCAAAAAAAGGGCAGCCTTGGCTTATAGGTACGTATTTTGCAGTGTCTAAAAGCATATTATGAACAACACTTTTGTACCAATAGAAAAACCGGTGCGCAATTTTTTACCGGAAGATTTTAAAGTAACCACATGGGATGCTTTACAACCCTATTTTGAGCAATTACAAAACAGGGTGATAGACAATAAAGAGGCGCTTGAAAAATGGCTTGCTGATGTAAGTGAGCTAGAAGCAGTAATAAGCGAAGATGCTGCATGGCGCCAAATAAAGATGACCTGCTATACAGACAATAAAGAATACGAAGATGCATTTACCTATTTCTGTATGGAGATAGAGCCCCACATGAAACCGTATGGTTTTGAGCTGAATAAAAAACTGATCGAAAACCCATTCACCGAACAACTGGATACCGACCAATATTTCCCTTACCTGCGCAGCGTGGGCAATGCCATAAATCTGTACCGGCCAGAGAATGTGCCGCTGCAAGCAGAGGCCAGTGTGTTGGCGCAGCAGTATGGTTCCATCTCATCTAAGATGGCTGTAGAGATAGATGGTAAAGAATATACGCTGCAACAGGCAGCTAAGTTCTTGCAAAACCCTGATAGGGCACTACGCGAAACAACATTCAGAAAAGTAGCAGAGCGCCGCTTGCAAGATACTGATCAGCTGAATGAACTCTTTAATAAGCTGCTGACTATAAGACAACAGATAGCAGTGAACGCTGGTTTTGAAAATTACCGCGATTACAAATTTCGCGAGCTGGGCAGGTT
Source organism: Flavipsychrobacter sp. (assembly GCA_965276955.1). Lineage (GTDB taxonomy): Bacteria > Bacteroidota > Bacteroidia > Chitinophagales > Chitinophagaceae > JABDEZ01. The sequence continues at coordinate 104,199 of CBDIBP010000007.1, read as the reverse complement.
CGACTACACACCTGAGGACTGCTACGCTTTTCATGCTGCCGTGCGCGAGCATATAATGCCGCTGCAGGCTTTACTGATAAAACACAGACAAAAAAGACTGGGCCTGGAGACCATGCGCCCATGGGATAGCGATGCAGAGCCGGTAGGCACACCACCACTGCACCCATTTGAGAGCGGTAGTGAACTTAGCGAGAAGGCAACAGAAGTGTTCAGCCGGCTGCGCCCTTACTTCAGCAAGTGCCTGGATACTATGACAGACATGCAACGCATGGACCTGGAAAGCCGCAAAGGCAAAGCGCCGGGTGGCTACAACTGCCCGCTTGCGGAGACCGGTGTACCTTTTATATTTATGAATGCAGCCGGTACCATTGGTGATGTCATCACTATGATGCACGAAGGCGGTCATGCGATACATTCTTTCCTGTCGCACCCGTTGAAGCTGAGCGCTTTTAAAGAGTACCCGATGGAGATAGCAGAGCTGGCCAGCATGAGCATGGAACTCTTCAGTATGGAGCATTGGGATGTATTCTTTAATGAAACAGAACTGAAACGCGCACAGCTGGAAGAAATGGAGCGTGTGATATCTGTACTGCCATGGATAGCTACTATCGATAAATTCCAGCACTGGTTATATACTCACCCGGGCCACACCAACGAAGAGCGCGATACCAACTGGCTGGCCATACTGAACGAATTTTCTACCGGCATTACCGACTGGACAGGCTTTGAAGAGTCTCGCAAGAACTTTTGGCAAAAACAATTGCACTTATTTGAAGTACCCTTCTACTACATAGAATATGGTATAGCGCAGCTGGGTGCTATAGCCATGTGGCGCCAATACCGCCAAAACAAAGAACAGGCTTTGGATAACTATATGGCCGCACTGAGCCTGGGCTATACCAAAACCCTGAAAGAACTATATGCTACAGCAGGTATTAAGTTCGACTTTTCTCCGGCGTATATAAAAGAATTAGGCACCTTCGTTAAAGATGCCTTAGTTGCCGCAGGGCTGGAAGGTTGATCATTACAGATGTTTACATCAATAAAAAAAGCGTCCAGTGCATAGCTGGTCGCTTTTTTACTATTTAAAATTTAGTTTATCGCACATGGTCTTAATGGTCACGTCGCCATCAGCTGCAGCTATGTGTACCATATATATCCCTTCAGCGCCATTGATGTTCATTTGCTTTTGATTGACCCATATTCACCTGCCAGTTGTTACATGGCCGGGCATAGTTTTTATACATCAATTTTATATTCATGTTTTAACCACCACAAAATCATTTCTTATGCTCAAACCAATTATTATTTTATCAGCAGGTGTGCTCTTCCTTGCATCGTGCACAAATACAAGCACCACAGGCACTAACTGCGCCACAGCAACCGATAGCCTCCAAAAAGAGATAGCCGCACGCGATACGCGCATCAATGTGCTGCTGGATAGCCTGAAGATGATGGGTAGCAATAATACTGCTGCCACTACAGTAGATACCACAACGACAACCACCGCTACTACTGCAACAGAACCATCCGGAGCAGGCACTACTGGCCACAGCTTTTACAAATCCACTAAACGGAAAACAAGTGGTGCAAGTGCTGATATGCGCGCAAAATACCCTGGTGAGTTTCCAGAAGGATCTGCACGGATACTTACCGAAAAGGACCTGATGTTCTTATCGCCATGGGGACTTAAAGTGATACAGAACGAAATATATGCACGCCACGGCATGAAGTTCACAGATGGTGACCTGAAGAACCATTTTAGCCGACAGGGCTGGTACCATCCATCTGCCGATAACGTAAGCGGAAAGCTTTCTGCTACCGAAAAGCAAAATCTGGAATTTATAAAGAACTACAAATTCAACCCTCAAATAGGTGTTTAATTAACAACGCACAAAAGTGATTGATATAGCCTCTGCGGGACCACCGCAGAGGCTTTTTGTTATCTGAATATTTATTATTTTATAGTATATTTGAAATGCATTTAGCATTCTATGAAAAAATTATTATTTATTTTCCTACTGGGTGCAGCAAACTACCAGGCTGCTGCACAGATCACTATTACCGCTGCCGACATGCCTGTTGCCGGAGACACATTGCGCTACAGTGCCGCTGACGTAACGGTCGCTACATTTAATGTGAATGATACCGGTGCCAACAAAAGCTGGGATTTCAGAAGCCTCGTATCCACTGGCCAGCAGGTAGATACTTACAAGACGGCGCTACAGGTAAACCCGATATATGCACTAACTGCTCCTTTGGGTTGCTATGGGTATAAGGTCGCCGATAGCTTTCCTGGTGCCAGCAGGTTGGGCATAACAGTTACGAGCATCTATACGTTCTTTAATAAAATATCCAGCAATTCATCTTATTCGGCAGTAGCATACGGTGCCACAGTGAGTGGTATACCAGTAGCCGCGAAGTATTCTATCAACGATGAATGGTATTTCTTCCCGCTTAGTTACGGGCGCAGAGATTCTTCCAACTTTGCTTTTGCAGAGAGCCTGCCCGGCTTAGGTAGTCTTAATGAAGGTGGTAACCGGGTAACAAAAGCAGATGCCTGGGGCACTATAAGAACACCGTTCTATACATCGGGTGTAAATTGTGTTCGTATACGGTCTGAAGTGAACCAGATAGACACTATAGTGATCAATGCTTTTAACATAAATATCCCGTTTCCTTCCAACACTGTAGATTACAAATTCCTGGTGAATGGCCAGCACTATCCCGCCCTGTGGGTGACCACTACCAAAGCCGGTGGAATGGAGACCGTAACGAGCATGACCTATAGAGACTCTGTCCGCAACTTTGTAAGTGTGCCACAGGTAAAAGCTGCACCGCAAAACTTAACTACATATCCTAACCCCGCCGTCGCAGGGGCTACGAAAATAAATGTACCGGCTTCGTGGGGCAACTATGCTATAAACGTATACGACCTGCAAGGCCGTCAGGTAGCAAGTATATCCAACACTAATACCATAGACCTGAGTGGCCAGCCAGCAGGTAATTACGTGGCGCGTATAGTTGCGCTCAACCATGTAGGGTATGCAGTGATCACCCGGTAAAATATACTTCAACATTACAAATGGCTTGCAGTTTCTGCAGGCCATTTGTATATTAGTTGGTCGGTCATATCGAAGGCTGGTATCCTCGTTATTCTATGTTCGTCTTGCTGATCAACGGCAACCTGATATAAAAGGTAGTACCCACGCGCGGTTCGGTCTCGAACCATATGGCCCCTTTCCAGAATTCAATTATTTTCTTGGTCATGGCCAGCCCCAGCCCGGTACCCGATGATTTTGTGGTAAAGTAGGGCTGAAATATCCTTTGTACTGTTTCCGGGGTCATGCCGCTTCCATTGTCTGCTACAGTAATAAGCACAGTATCCTCTTCTTTTTTCAATGTTATGTTTATCAGCCCTGGCCTGGTCTCGGGTATGGCCTGTATGGCATTCTCCAGCAGGTTGGTAAATACGCGTACCAGTTGGCTCCTGTCTGCAAATACCCACATACTTTCTTCTGCCGGGGTTAACGATACTTTTACCCGTTGCTCGTTCATGTACAGTGCAGCATTGTTCTCCAGCAGGTTGTTCAGCTCCAGTTCTTCTGGCCGTGCTTCGGGCATCTTGGCAAAGTTGGAGAATTCTGATGCTATGTAAGAAAGGTTGTCTATTTGTTCTACTATAGATGTGGTCACTTTATCGGCCAGCTCCTGCATATTGGGCTGGTTGTTCCGCATGGCCTGTTGCAGGTACTGTATGTTCAGCTTCATAGGGGTCAGCGGGTTCTTTATTTCATGTGCCACCTGCCGGGCCATTTCGCGCCAGGCCGTTTCTCTTTCGCTTTGTGCCAGGCGTATGGCATTCTCTTCCACCGTTCTCACCATCTTGTTATATTCTTTTACCAGCATGCCTATCTCATCATTGTAGGGCCATTCTATGCGTTCGTTACGTTGCAGGTTCACGCGGCCAAACTGCCTGATGATAATGTTAAGCGTACGCGTAAGCCACCGGGTAATGATAACAGTGAACAAACTGGAAATAAGAAAGATGAACGCATACAGGTTGATGAGCGTAATAACGATGTTGGATATCTGGAAGTTAAGATCGCGCTCTGATGAAAAGAAGGGAACATTGATATAGCCCAGGGTGGCTCCCATATCATCGCGCAGGGGCACGTAGCAAGAGAGGTAGGCCAGGTTGCCTATTTTTTCATCCTGCACATGTATCGATTTACCGAGGGTGATCAGTTGATAATAGGCGTCGGGGCGAATGATGCGCGACAGCAACCCCCGGTCATAGATATCATCCTGCGACGTTACGTCCAGCGTGCCATATTCATTAAATATGTTGATGTCGATCTTCTCACTATTGGCAAGGCTGGTGATGAAACTTTTGAATCTTGCGGAGCGGCTTACAATATCGAATCTTGATTCCTTAGTAAAGGCGTTCTCCTGTTTCAAATATTGCTGTACCGATTGCTGCACCACCTGCATATCATCTTCCAGCTTGTCCCTGTTTGAAGATTTGTATTCATTTACAAAGAAAACGATGGTCACAAAACCTATGATGAGGAACGATACCAGCACCACGCTCAGCATGGCCAGGTGTATACGCCTGCGCAAGGTGAGGGTTACGAACCGGCCTTTGAAATGCGGGTTGATGAAGTAGGCTATGTAAAGCTGGTAAAGCAGTATCAGCACTGCCAATAATATTTCTACACCAAACAGATAAGAGAATATGGTGATAGTCTCAAAAAATATATTGTGTTTGTGCACTACCACTACAGTTTTTCGGTTACTGTAGCGGTACCATAGTTCCGAATAGTTGCCGTGCTCATGCAGCGTATATAGGGGCATGGTAGTATCCTGCTTCATGTATATCGGGAACTCATAATCATTGGTTTGCGATACCAGCTTGTTGTTCACATAAATGGCATATGCATATTGCTTTTCACTGGCGCTTGTTTTTAGACTGGTAGGTTGCAACAGCTCTGGGTACACCGTTTCATTAGCGGCCTTTTTAGGTGTAAGGTTTATGAATACGTAGCCTTCGGTCTTATCGGTGGTATCGTTTTTAATTGGCAAGTAGGCCATGTAATAATGACCATCGGGCAATAGTGTTTTGTAGTATAGGTTGCCGCTTATCATAATGGCAGAGTCGCTTACCTCATGTACCAGTGCTGTGTAGCTTATAGAATCCTTGTTGTACAATCCATGTCCGGTCTTGTCGAACAGGTGTATCTTGGATTGGTAGCGGGTGAACTGCCCACCCAGATACAGCGCATCAAAATGTTCGCTGATGGCCCTGCGGCTGGCGGAGGTCGGTTTTTCAAAGAACGTTTTTATTGCCTTGTCGTAACTCATTTTTTGAGCCACGTTGTCAAACATCAGTTCCATGTACCCATCCCTGTCGGGTGCTACACGCTGCTCTGCAAAAATTTTGCGGGCGTCTTGTTCTTTTCGCCCATTGGCATATTCCAGCAGGCCGGTAGTAAAGGCGCATATAAAGATGGCCCAGAACACCATATGCGGCGAGAAAAGGTCTGATACAAGGGTAAAGGTGCGTATATCCAGCACGCCTATGAACACAATGAGCCAGCCCAGTATAAAGAACAGAAAATCATCGCTGTCTTTTTTCAGGCATAGCACTATCACGCTTCCTATGATGGCAATTACCAGGTACTTGATCCACTTTTTAGGCACCAGGTTGTTGATCTCTGTATTAAGTATGAACAAAACCAGGCACGATACGCCCGTGATGACCCCTATAGCGAATAGCCCAAGTATAGTGTAGCCATTGATGGCGTAGAAGTGACTAACATCGAAAGATATGCTGGAGTCCAGTACCAGCCCTCTGATGACGTGGACAAAGAAGAACGTATAGCAGATGATACCTAAAAGGAATAGCCCGCTTACCACCAGCTTCATCCGGGGCGAGTGCATGCGGCTGAAAAATGTTTTGTAGGGCGTATGGCGTGTAATGAATATCACTATCCACAGGAAGCAGAGTGTATTGATGAGCAGATCGCCCAACGAAGGTAAAAAGCTGCTGGAGGCGTAAAGACTTGGAGAAAAAACAGGCAGGTTCTCTATATTGAATGGAAGACCATACACATACAACAGTACTCGTAATGAGACCACCACACAAATAGTAACAGCCAGCCCGAACGTATAGGCACGGTTGCGGGTAAGGTATATGGTCATTAATTGTATCCACGATACAGAAGCCAGTATAGCAGCTATCAGCAGCCATATCAGCAGGCTGTCGGGCATCCAGTGTGGTATGTCCTGTTTGTGGAAGCGCAGGTAAAATACAGGTTTGCCCTGTTTGTTGTTTATAGCTATGGTCTCGTTCCCCGGTTTGTCCTGCACATCGGTACCCAGTGGTATATATTCACTGCCCGCGAATTGCGATCGCAGGTAATCATTTTCCAGTGGGAAGCGATACACGATCGGTATCATCACCAGCAGTTTTCGCTGGCTATCAGTAGGGGAGGGTATTACGTTTTGCTGGTAGTATATGCTACCCCCTGGGGCTTTGTATAGCCTGGGCTGGCGCGTAGCTGGTATATTAGCAGCAGTTAGTGCATTGGTGTTCCAAAAGACCAGCGAATCGTTATTGTATGCAAAAACATAAAAAGGCAGGCGTTCCAGCTTTTTTTCATCATTGTCTGTAAGGGTGCCTGTGAACACCTTGGCTAACATCGCTTTGTCTTTCAACAGAGGGGTAAGTCTGTCTACTCTGCGGTTGAGGTCATTAGCAGCCTCTTGTGCCATATGCTCGGGCGATAGCGCCATGCGATGCATGGAGTATCTGAAAGATGCTATGCCCCACAGCAACAGGCTGAGCAGCAACCACCCCCGGTATGGATAATGCCTGAACAAATGAGTTATTCCTGTTTTTTAGCTTGGTTCCACAAGGTATCCATTTCTGCAAGCGTCATATTTTGCAGCTCTTTGCCCTGTTCTTTTGCTTTCTCTTCAATATACTGAAAACGGCGGATAAATTTCTTATTGGTTTTTTCCAGCGCTTGTTCAGGGTCCACATTTATGAAACGCGCATAGTTGATGAGGGAGAATAGTACATCGCCCATCTCATCTTCTATTTCCTCCTGGTTGCCGCCTGCCACAGCCTCGTACAGTTCTGCGATTTCTTCATTCACCTTGTCCTGTACCTGTGCAGTATTGTCCCACTCAAAGCCTACCTGTTTGGTCTTTCCTTGCAGCCGCAGTGCTTTCATAAGCGCAGGCAACGAGGGTGGCAACCCGCTCAATACAGACTTTTTGCCTTCCTTCATTTTTATCGCTTCCCAGTTGCGTTTCACATCTTCTTCATCCTCAACCTTTACGCTGGAGTATATATGCGGGTGGCGCGATACCAATTTATTGCACACGCCTTCTATCACATCGTCCAGCGTAAAGCTGCCTTTTTCTTCGCCTATCTTGCTGTAGAACACTATGTGCAGCAGCAGGTCGCCCAGCTCTTCTTTTATGTGGGTATAGTTCTCGTCGGTAATAGCATCGGCCAGCTCATACACCTCTTCCAGTGTTTGCTGGCGCAGGGTCTGTATGGTTTGCTTCCGGTCCCAGGGGCATTCGGTGCGCAGCTCATCCATTATGCGCCGCAGCCGTGTTAGTGATGTTGAATACATTTTATAGTTGCACTAAGTGTTGATAATATTATTCTCCCTCTTCCTGCCACCTGTAGCCATCTACTTTAAGCCCGGTCAGTTGCAGCACTCGCTGTATCACGGTGTAGGCCATTTCCTCCATGGTTTGCGGCCTGCTGTAGAAAGATGGTGTTGCCGGGCATATGATACCGCCTGCTTCGGTAAGTGCGGTCATATTCCTAAGGTGTATCAGATTATAAGGCGTTTCGCGCACCACGCATATCAGCTTTCGGCGTTCTTTCAGCATCACATCGGCAGCGCGGGTGGTAAGGTCGTTGCTGATGCCGTGCGCTATGCGCCCCAGCATACCCATGCTGCATGGGCATATAATAAGCGCCTCGTAACTTGAACTGCCCGATGCGAACGGCGCCATAAAATCATTTTTCTCCCACTTGCGAAAAGGGAACTGCTCATAGCTATCATCACCAAGTTCATGTTGCCACACTGTATATGCGTTATCGCTCCATACTACCCCTACCTCGCTTACCTGCGCCCGTAGTTCCTGCAGTTTCTGCAGCAATACTTTGGCGTATATAGAGCCACTGGCCCCGGTAACTGCTACCGCTATTTTCATCTACGTGTCTTATTGTTTACCTGTTGAAATATTAACAACAAAACTACATGGATTAATTGTAAATTCGTTTTTATAAAACAGGTTATAAATGAAACGAATATTGCTACTGGCACTGCTTATCGTTAGTGCGACCAGCACAACATTTGCCGGAGATAGGAATAAAAAAGAGGACGACAATAAAGAGATACACTGGCTTACGCTGGAGGAGCTGCAGGTGAAAATGAAACAACAGCCCCGCAAAGTGTATATAGATATGTATACCTCATGGTGTGGCTGGTGCAAGGTGATGGAGCAAAAAACATTTACAGACCCCAGGCTGATAAAATACTTCAACCAGAATTTCTATGCAGTTCGCCTTGATGCAGAACGTAAGGACACGCTGATGTTCGCAGGGAAAGTGTATTATTACGACCCACAGTATAAAGCTAATACCCTGGCCGTATCTCTTGCGAACGGACAAATGTCTTTTCCTACAAGCATCTTCATGCTGGAAGATTTTCAAAATCCCCAGCCTATACCAGGTTACAGAACAACGGTAGAAATGGAAAAATTCGCGCGTTACTTTGGCGATAACACATACAAGCACGTGGCCTGGCCTGAATATGATAAGAGCTTTAAGCCTTCTTGGCAGTAGTTTTTTTAGCAACAACTTTTTTGCGGGCCGGGGCTTTTAGTTCCGGCTCTACTATGTACTTCATATCCGTTTGGTAATATTTACAGGCAGGCTTCAGTCCGCATATCTCGCACTTCGGGCGGCGTGCCACGCACACATAGCGGCCATGCAGTATCAGCCAGTGGTGGGCTATAACTACCAGGTCCTCAGGTATGGCCGCTATCAGTTGCTGTTCGGTCTGCAAGGGGTTCTTTGCATTTACAGTAAGCCCTATGCGTGCCGATACCCTGAATACATGCGTGTCTACAGCCATGCTTGCCTGCCCGTATACTACCGATGTGATGACGTTGGCCGTCTTACGCCCCACCCCTGGCAGCAGCACCAGGTCTTCCGTATTGTCAGGTACTATACCGTTATATTTTTCCACCAGCATTTTGGTCATGCCCAGCAGGTGCTTTGTTTTGTTGTTGGCAAAACTGATGCTTTTGATGAGTTCGTAAACATCCTCCTCTTTTGCCTTGGCCAGTGCCTCTACGGTAGGGTATTTTGCAAATATGGCTGGTGTGGTCATGTTCACCCTCTTGTCGGTGCACTGGGCCGATAGTATCACTGCAACCAGTAGTTCATAAGGGTTAGTATAGTGCAGTTCTGTTTCCGCATCAGGCATGTTCTTTTTGAACCAATCTATCACAAAAGCAAACCGTTCTTTCCTGGTCATAAAAAACCCGTTATTTTTTGCAAAATAACGGGGTAAAACCAAATAAACCATCCTCATAACCATCTTTATAGACGTCAGCGATCATGCTGCATATTATCTCGAAACAAAGTCCAGCACATTACCATCCATGCAATATCTTTTGTAAGTAGGGGCAGGGCCGTCGTCAAACACGTGACCCAGGTGGCTGTGGCACCGCGCGCACGTTACTTCTGTGCGCGACATACCGTCCGATCCGTCGGCCTGCAGTGTGGTACTGTTCTTATTTAGTGTCTGGTAAAAGCTGGGCCACCCTGTACCGCTATCAAATTTGGTATCAGAGATAAACAACGGATGCCCGCATACCGCGCAGTAGTAAGTGCCTTTCTTATGGTTGTCCCAGTATTCGCCTGTATAGGCCTGTTCTGTACCTTTCTCCCTTGCTATCTCGTATACGCCAGGGGGCAGTATCTTCTTCCAGGTAGCATCGCTTACGTTCAGTGGCGTATTGTCTGTATGGGAGTAATAAGGGTTGTTATCGTGCTTGTGTAGTATATTCTTCGATGAGGTCACCTGGGCGCATGCCCCAAACGCCACCAATACCAGAGCACACATGGCTATCAATAAATTCTTATTAAGCATACCTTCTTGCATTTATATTATAAACGTACGAAAAGGCAATTTGGTTTGTTAATAGAACAATAAGATCACGAAGTGTGCCTGATGTACAGTGGTATCTCTAATTTGATCCCAATGTTCCGCCCCATATTGTATATGCCGGAGTGCCCGCGCGGGTCGGTAGGGTATTGCTCAAAGTATTTCAGGCGGCTCAGATGGTCTTGGTACGCCTCATTGGCCAGGTTGTTGCCAAATACGGATATGTTGCAGACAACTGTTCCTTTCTTGTTCACAATATCTGTCCCTATTCCTGCATTCAGCAGCACATATCCCGGTGTTGGTGTCTCGGTATTGTATGCAGAGAATACGTGGTTTTGTTTGGTATAATATTCCATCTGCACCTTTACAAAAGAGTTGGCCAGCCCTTTTGCCAGTTTTTTAAAATTGGCTCTCAGTTCAGATAGGCCGTGTGGAGGTGGTATGTACGGCAGGTACTTGGCAGTATCGCCGGGTGATACACCATTCGCACCTTTATTTACGCCGTACACCACTGAGAAACTGTTCTCAAAATGCAGCCAGTCAAGCGGGTGAGGGTGGATATCTATCTCTATTTCCCCGCCATATAGCTGTGCCTGTGTGGCGCTGAATTCAAAGACCTGGTTGTTCTGCAGTATGGAGTCGCCCCCTTGCTTGTTCAGTATCTTTTTGTTGTATATATAGTTGCTGATATTGTTATTAAAGAAGGCAATGGTACCAGATATGTGGCGCGATGTATAATCGAGGCCTATATCTTCCTGTGTGCCAAACTCGGGTTTAAAGTTGGGGTTCCCTACCTGGTATATATTGGTGCCGGGATGCACACCATTGGCCGATATCTCTGCAATATTAGGCGCCCTGAATCCCCTGGATACGTTCGCTTTTATAGAAAGGTGATCGCTGAAGAGGTAGGTAGCCCCTATACTATAAGTTAGGCCCGAAAAGGTATGTGTATAGTTGTGGAATGCGCCCCGGGCAGTGGTATCAGTGCCACTATAGGCCATGTCAAGCCCTGTGGCCGGGTTGGTTATGGTAGCCAGGCTGTCGTTATGAAAAGAACGGCTGTCATACCGCACACCACCGCTTATATCCAGCTTACCAAAGTTTTTCTTCACCATCACAAAAGGCCCTATATCGAACTGGTTGTAAGAAGGTATCACAAATTCGGTACCTCGTGTCACCGTGTTCACCTGGTACATCCCATTCACACCAGCTGTCAGGTTCCATCCTTTTATTTCGGCAGCGTAATATTTTATATCGTACAAGAAACTATTAAGCTGCAGGTCCAGCCCCGCTATACTTGGGTGGTCCGGGTGGCTATATTCCTGGCGCACACTGCGTTCAAAACCTATATTCACAGCTACCGATCCATCTCCCACTACTACCTTGTTGCTCAGCATAGCGCGGTAGTGCTGCACATGCTGGTGTAGTACCGGTAGTTTATAGCTGTTCAGTTCGCTATTGCTCACTATGGGGCGGGGTGCAGTATCGGCATCGGTCACCTGCTTGGTAAATTGGCGGGTGGCAGAGTCACGGCTGCCGTCTGGTATGCCTTGCAGGTCATCAAAAAGCGTGAATTCCAGTTGGCTGAACCCCCATTTCCTTTTTATACCTGCCGTTGCGCTTATGTCTGTTTCCTTGTACCTGGTGCTATATACGCGCCCATCTACAGGGTCTTGGTAGTCCTTGGCTTCCTTGTGCGATACCCTGCCTATCCAGTATACGCCTTTTTGCGTTCCTTCCAGCAGCAATGAGCCGCCCAGCTGGCTGTTGTTGGTTTGCACATCAGTAGTTATGTTACCGCCTATAGTGCCCTCCGGTGCCGGTGGTGTAGGCAATAGGTTCACTACTCCCGCAAGTGCATCAGAGCCATAAATAAGTCCTGATGGCCCCTTTATCACTTCTATGTGGTCTACGTTATACTGGTCTACCTCTATACCATGTTCATCGCCCCATTGCTGGCCTTCCTGCCGCATACCATCGTACAAGGTCAGTACGCGGTTATATCCCAATCCTCTTATAAAGGGTTTAGATACATTTGGGCCGGTGGTCACTGCTTTTATTCCCGGTATCTTGGTTATGGCATCTATAGCATTGCTGGCCTCGTTCTCTCTCAGGTATTGTGCGTTTATGGTCACAATAGGTTCCGGGCTTTTGCGTATCTCAGTGGCTTTCGATTGGCCTGTTACTACCACCTCCTGGCTCTCTATCGCGCTTTCATCCAGTTTAAAGTTTTGCCGGGTATCCTGGTTTATGGATACCGTGCGCGTCACACTGCTGAAGCTGATCATGTTCACCACTACTACGTAAGTACCCTTGGGTAGGTTCTCTATACTATACTGGCCGTTGCTGTCGGTCATACCGCCCTTTTTCAGGTCGGGTATCTCTACTATTGCTCCCGGCAGTGGTTTATTGTTATTGTCTTTTACAACGCCGCTTAGTCTGTTCGATGCTGGTGCGGCATGCATACCAAAGCACGCAAAAAGGAAGGAGAAAAGGATAATGACCAGTTTGTAGCGCATAGTGGGCTGCAAGTTGGCAATAAATTTAATTACACATTCGATCCTTAAAAAATTGGCATATTATTAACTACTTCCCTATGACCTTTAGTTAAAGAAATTATAACAAAAAATATTTTTTTAATATCATGATCTGTCTCGGGATCTTTCATGATCTTTACAATACTTACATAGGGGATGAGAAACCTTTTATTATTCTTGCTGATACTATTATCCGGCTGCGATGAAGAAGCACAGTCGTATAGCAGTGTGAGCGGTACAGATACCTTTTTGCAGAGGATGGCATCGAGCAGCAGCCTGGCTGGTAGCTGTTCTGCAAAGGACAGCACACTGGACTGCGAGACCGTACTGTACTGGATGCTGCTGACCAGCGAACTGAGCAAAAAGAATACTGCTTACGATACCGTGCTGCACATAAGGCCACATACCTACAATATAGCCCACACCATAGGCAACAATGATAGTATGCTGATATGGATAAACTATAGACCAGATGATACCACCACTATAAAAACAATAGCATGGCTGCAGATGGATATGAAGACCCGCCAGCTTTACGATGTCACCTACCAGAACCATAAATACCCTATCGTGTTCGATACGGCACAGCTAAGCGCTATCCACTGCAATTGTATATATGCAGGCAACAATAAAAGTAATGCTCCGCAACAGTTAAAGATGCAGGGTATGAAGCTGATAAGGAACAAAAGATATACTGACGAGCCCGATTACGGGAAGGTGTTTTAACATCTTCAGAAGTATTTCTGCAAAAAACAGCACGGCATATTGGAATGAACAGAAGCTTTATTATTTTAGAGTAAAATATATAAGATCTGTTTTATGTTAAATAACATGTACAAACATCTGCTGATAATTCTATTACTGGCAATGCCGGTAGTAATGCATGCACAAGGCCGTGCCGATATCGTGAACAGAACATGGCGCATAGTAGCCATGAAATGCCCCGACCAATATGGTAATGTTAACGAAGAGGACCAGTTCGTAAAGTATTACAGTTCGCTGAGGCTTACGCCATCTGGCTCTTATGCTGGCAACAACTATGGCACCTATGTGCGCGTGAACCGTGATGCAAGGGACAATCCGCGGGAGACCGGCAACTACCAGTTCAACGTAGCGCAAGATGGCACTACATTGCTTACACTGAGACCACGCAAGGGCAAGCCCGTTGAATACCGCATAGAATTCTCACACCCCAACTACCTTACACTGGTGAACACTGCACAGAACGAGAAATGTAAAGTGTCTTACGCTGTAGCTCCTTAGGTATATCGTAATTGCAATATTTGAAAGCACATCGTTGAGATGTGCTTTTTGTTTTTATAATAAAGATCTGATCTGCTCAATAAGCTTCCCTTTAGAAAGTAAGAATGTATTATTTATAGTTTCCGTGATCGTCCACAGTGCAGGGACACGATATTACCCAGCTTATCCATTATGATCGAGGTTGGAAAACCATTGCCAAAATTCATTTTGTAAGCATCCTTTTTGTCTGGTACGAATGCTATAGGGTATTTCAATTGGTATTGCTTGTTAAATAGGACCACCGTGTCCTTAGGGTCGTAAGTGACCGATACAAATTTAAATGCCGGGTTTCCTTTCAGACTATCATATACCTCATTTAGTTCTTTGAATTCCTGCCTACAGCCATTGACCACAAAAATTAAGCGGCCTGCCTGTATTGTTTGGGCATATGCTTTAGGCAATGGTTGGCGCGCATCACTGTTTTCTTATCCTTTACTTCCAGTGCCAGCTCTTTTCCTTTTTTGGCGTGCTTTACAGCGTCAGCGTATGAGCCATCGCGCTTGCATACATAGGCCAGGTGCACGTATGTTTGCCCTTCGGCCCTTTTATTGCCCAGCTGCTGGAACATAGCTATGGCATTGCCCATGTTCAGTTTAGCTTGCAGGTGATCATTGCGGCGGCCATCCACCCAGCCCAGGTCGGCAGTGGCATAGGCCAGCATGGGCTTATTATCTGCATGTTCCAGTAGTGTCTTAGCCTTTGTAAGGTCAGTATATGCTGCTTCATAATTATGATGGTATATGTATACCCTGCTCGTATAGTAGAGTGTGCGGCCCATTCCTGTTGTGTCATTCAGTTCGGTCCTTATTTGCAGTGCCTTGTCAAAGCTTATTACCGCAGCCAGGTGCTTATACCCGGTCAGCCGGCCTATGGTGTTGCATGCATCCCCCGTTCCCTTTTTATAGTGTATACTGTCTGCCAATGCCAACGCTTGTTGTGCATATATCATCCTGTCACTGCGGGAGTGGCGTTCTTTTATGTAGGTATCTGCAAGGTTCAGCAGCATCTGTACTTTAAAGGTGTCGTTAGGCATCCCGCTCAGCTGCTTCATCACGTCATTATATTCCTTACTGTGTTTCGCCGCTGTTTGCAGCGGTAGGCATACGCATAATATCAATATCCATTGTTTCATAAATTATATTTTGGGTCGTGGTTTAAAAAATTAAATTTCCATTAAGCAGTTAGTTTACCTGCTATACATGGCTGCACTATCCAGCCGTGCCTGCTTCAGCGCAGGGTCTCGGGTCACTTGTCCATATTCTGTATAAATGGTGGCCATTGTTCTCAGAACAGCCGGGTTCTCTTGCAGGGTAGATAACGCAGGCCGCAGCATATTGATGGCCTGTGGGTAGTCCTGCATACTGGTATAAAAATATGCGGCATACAGCGGTGCATTTACCTCATCTTGTTCCGGGTTGTCATACAGCGGGTTCAGTAGTTTGTTCAGCGCGTTTGCCCACGGCTGCTCTTCGGGAGCCTCCGGCCAGGTAAATGGTTTTTGTATAGCTGCATTCTCATTTATGGCCTTGTTGGCCTCGTTCTGTTTCAGGTATATGACCGATACAGGGTCGGCATATACCATGTTATATCCTTTTTGCCAGTAAAGCTGGTGCTGCAGGCCCACCAGCTGGCTGGTACTGATGACCGCATAGTTGAAATTATATTTATCATCCAGCGCCTTAAATAACTCCTGGTGTTCATAAAGTTGAAAGTACTGGTCGAAGAACGTTGCCGGAAAAACATCCAGATCGCGCAGATCGATGTACGACCGGAACGCCGGGTACTGCGCCCATAACAGGTACGATGATATAAAGTAGTCGGCAAATGCAGTCCCCGTTATATGATGCTCTGTAATGAACCGCGCAGTGCCTACTGGGTTGTGCAGCACGTTCACATGCAGCCCATACCTGTTGGGCGACTTTGTAGCCCTGTAATAGCTATTGTTGACTATGTTGATGTAAAACACCGCTGCAATTACTACAGCTATCCCGGTTTGCCAGGTGGCCGCGCTCTTATATATTTTCCATGTGCTTAACTGGCACTTATCTGCCAGCCAGATGCACATGAACGGCACTGCTGGCAGCAGCGCTATCTCTGCAAAAGGTATGTTGCGATTTGCGGTGAGCGATAAATAAGCAAATGCTATAAGCAGCAGCAGGTAAGCTACCAAAGCCGGGGTGGTCAATGCCGATCTTTTCTTTTTATCCATGATAGCAGCTATGCAGAAAGCGCCCACAAGTACCAGCAACGCAATGTGCAGTATGGCCTGCAAACCCCAATAATTGGCTGATGCTATCGAGTTGAGCTCTGTGGTATATTTATTGGCCCACACCTGCCGGTATATCTCAAAGGGTTGTATCCATAACCTTATGCCATTAGGATTGATAAGCACTGCCAATGTTGATGCAGCAAAAAGCGCTATGGCCCTGCCCGCCTGCTGCAGATAGCTCTTGTCTTTAGCTATGCCCCATGCTACTACGGCGCCCGCTGCATATATGCCCAGCATTACCAGCCCTACAGGGTAGCCATCGTGCATATTAGCCCACAGGCATTGCAGCGGCACCAGCCACACAATATTTTTCCACTCCAGCTTAGGGTAACGCAGCAAAAAGAATAGGTAGATCGTACAAAACAAGTGACTGAACATCTCTGGCCTGCCCGCCATCCTGTACTCCACAATAACAAGGAATAACAGCATGCACACAATAGAAAAGAACGAGGACGCCTGCCTGGCTATCTGCTCGCCCAGCAACCTGATGCACCTGAACAAAAAGTACACTATGGCCACATTCACCACGCTTTGCAACAGCAGTACGCCCAGTGGCCCCATGGCCTGCTCTATAGCTGCTATCAATACTTCGTACAGCCACTTCACGTTGGTCCACTCGTGTCCGGCCATAGTGTACGAGAATACATCAGTATGCGTCACCTGGTGGTGTTGCAGCATCCATCGGCCTGCCAGCAGTTGCCACCAGGTATCAGGTTCGCGCAGCTGCTTCATGCCCAGCACGAAGGCTACCAGGTAACACAAAAAATAAGGGAGTTTTTTTATTGAAGTTCCCACGCGAAATATATTGATAGCGTTTAAAAATAATTGTTTTAAATAACAATTGGATCATATCTAAGAGAAGAATAGTTTAGGCACCCCTGGAGGTGTGTTCATTCGCTTTTAACGCCGGTAGTACATACCAAAATGTGGATATCCTTTTTTGCCCATGCCATACCTCTCCAGTATCTTGCATGCGCAATGATTTGACCTGAATGGTCATCAGCCTAACAAAAACCGATTCCGGTTTTTCCAGTACCAGTAAAAACCGGTAAATATCAGAATTTCACTAAAAATGCAATATAGGCTCCCACAGCATATTTCATAAGAAGAGTACCCCAAAAATTACCGATTTTATTTTTTCCGTCCAACCGGAAATTTTGACAAGAGACCTTATCGCGCCAACATATTTTAAACCCAATTACCCTAAATGATCCTCCTCTTCCTAACATCCTGTGGATTCTGATTCAGACAAACACGAAATTTCCGACCCCAGTAAAAACCGGTAAAAACCAGAAATGCACTAAAAATTTAATATGCTTTACCGCAGCGCATTTCAAAAGCAGGCACCTCAAAAATTACCGGATTTATTTTTCTACTCCAACCGGAAATTCTTAAATAAAGAATGATCAGACCGCTTTTAAGTAATGAGCAAACCAGCCCTCCAACTCTAAATTGTTTTTTCTACTTTTACGCCTCTAAAGAATACACACAATGGCCAACCAATTGCTGAAAGGAAAGAAAGGGATCATATTTGGCGCACTGGACGAGCGCAGTATAGCATGGAAGGCAGCTGAGATAGCTGTAGCCGAGGGCGCACAAATAGTGCTGAGCAATGCACCCATAGCTCTGCGGATGGGCAAAATAGCCGAGCTGGCCAAACAATGCAATGCAGAAGTGATAGCAGCCGATGCTACCAGCATGCCTGACCTGGAGAACCTGATGACCAAAAGCATGGAAGTGCTGGGTGGCAAAATGGACTTTATGCTGCACAGCATAGGTATGTCGCCCAACGTGCGCAAGAGCATACCGTATAATGATACCAATTACGACAACTTTCATAAAACACTGGATATATCGGCCCTATCGTTGCACCGCGTGCTGCAAACAGCCATGAAGGCTGATGCGCTGAATGAGTGGGCATCGGTAGTGGCGCTCAGCTACATTGCTGCACAGCGTACCTTTCCCGGTTACAATGATATGGCCGATGCTAAAGCGCTGATGGAAAGCATAGCCCGCAGCTTTGGCTACCAGTATGGTTTTGCCAAGAAGGTGCGTGTCAATACCGTGAGCCAGAGCCCGACCGTAACTACTGCAGGGTCAGGAGTTGCAGGATTTGATGTGTTCCTGGACTATGCTGAGAAAATGAGCCCGCTGGGCAATGCCAGCGCAGAGGACTGCGCTAAGTTCTGCGCCATGCTGTTCAGCGACTATACCCGTATGGTCACTATGCAGAACCTGTTTCACGATGGCGGTTTCAGTAATACCGGTGTTAGCCATCTGATAGTAGACGAGATATTGAAGGCGCGCACTACTGAGGCCGCACAATAAGCAACCTTATCATTAAAGCAATAATATGGAGCGTCGCACGTTCTAAGCCTATGCAGTGTACCAGATGGATCGGCGTTTTGCTGTTCACCTTACTATTTTACAGAGCTGATGCCCAGGTAGTGGGCGGTGAGTATGCCTTTGCCTTTTTGCGCCTCAGCAATGCGCCCCATGTATCTGCACTGGGCGGCATCAATGTAGCCAATAATGATAATGATATAGCCTTTGCCCTGCAAAACCCATCACTGATGCGGCCATCGCTGCATAACGAGCTGGAGCTGAACTACAATAGCTATTATGCAGGCATCAGCGTGGCCAACCTGCAATATGGCTACTACGATAAAAAGATAAATACCTCTTTCGCGCTTGGCGTGCAGTACCTTAATTATGGCTCCTTTACCCAAACCGACAACCTGGGCAACCAGCTGGGCACCTTTAGCGCTAACGACTATGCGCTAACCTTGGCAGCCTCGCGCAGCTATGGCGAGCACTGGCGGTATGGTGCTGATCTGAAACTGGCCCATTCAGACCTGTTCGCAGGCAGCGCCGGCGCATTGCTTACCGATGTGGGCATCAGCTACTTCGATACCGCATCGCTGATATGTTTTGGTGCCACGGCAAAGAATATGGGGGTGATGACAAAGAAATACAACCCCAACCTGCCTGCCGAGCCTCTGCCTTTTGACCTGCAATTAGGCATATCCAAGCAATTGAAACATGTGCCTTTAAAGCTGCTGATGACAGTGCACCACCTATACGAGTGGGATATACGCTACGACAACCCTGCCGATGTGACAACCAGCAGCATACTGGGCAACGATACAGCATCCTCCAAGTCAAAGAGTCATTTTGGTGATATACTGGCACGCCACCTGATATTTGGTGCGGAGCTTACGCTGGCCAAGCGCCTTACCCTTACAGTATCGTACAACGACCTGATGCGCAGTGAGCTTGCTTTGCAAAGCAGAACAGGTATAACAGGGTTCTCCTTCGGAGCTTCTTTGTATCTCGATAAGTTCCAGGTGCATTATGGCCGCTCTTACTACCACCTGGCTGGTGCTTATAATGAGATAGGCATCACCATGGCGCTAAACAAACTATTTGGTTTAGGAAAGACCGGTGAAAAGATACACTGGAATGATACCTATACTGATGAGTGGACGGTGGAATAGCAGTATTTGTATGCGCTTATTTGCGCCTGCTGTGTTTATATTCTGCTACTGCTATTTCTTTTTCGGCGTCTATACGGTGGTTCTCCAGTGCTATAGCGTCGCTATATATTTTCAGTGCTGCGTCCCATTCTCTTTTTTGCTGTTCGCTCACTTTGGCCGCAGTAGCTTTTATAAGCTCATTGGCATTGGCACTGCACTTGCAGCCCGGGTCCACAGTTCTTAATATCTCCAGCGCCTCAGCATAGTTATTGGCTGCCAGTTGTATACGGGCAGCCTGTAGTTGCTGGGTGCACATCTTATCCGCATATGATTTGTAAAAAGATAAAGACTTTTTTTGTGCCTTATCATAGCAGCTCTTTACTTCTTCTGGTATGGACATCAGAATACCAATAGCGGCCTCATAATCCTGCTTTGCGGCCATTGCGTCGGCTTGCTGCATAAGGTCGCCACACTTGCCCTCGTAGTAGCTTATTATTTTGCTCTTCGCGGTGGCAATGAACTCTGCGGTCTGTGCATCGCCAGCATTTATTTTGGCAATAGCGTTGGCGATAGCCATATCACGCGTAGTACCACTGCCCGATAGCTGCTTGCTAACAGAAGCATAGACAACTTGGGTGCCTGGTTGTATCACATACAGAGACAGGTCGGCCGATACTATGGTCACATTCTGCATGCCGCCATCTGCTACTTTAGTATCAGTTATGGTGAACTTAGGCTCCAGAACAAAGTTGGTGGAATATCCAACTGCTGCTATGTCCCTGCTGCTGGCCAGCTGTATACACTTGGTGTGCAGGTTACTCACTTGTGCCGGCGATAGGCCCGCCATTTCTTCAGGCGTCTGCACCGAGAGTATTATTTTACCAATGTCGTCACGGGTCTGTGCCAAGGCAGGGAAAGAAGCGACCAAAATAAGGAAAGAGAGGAAACGTTTCATGGGTAAATATTAGCCTATAGTGATGAATATAGTGTTGCCTTTGATGTCTTTGTGCGGGTCAAGGTTCATGGTTTTCAGGTATTTGAACAATTCAAGCGCAAACCTGTTCGCATTATAATTTTGGCCGCTCGCCTGGTCTTTAAGCGGTATGCGCACATCATCGAATATCATACGTGTATCAGTAGTGCCTTGCACGTGATAATTGTTCTTGTAGGCATTCTTAGACATCCAGTCCTCCAGCTGGTCTGATAATGGCAGTGATCCGAACTCTGATGACATCTTATATTTGGAGCCCTGGCCAAAGCTAATATCTATATGTATTGACTTCCCGTTAGTAACGATATCAGTAAATTTTTCCTGTATCGTTGTCATAAGATCAGCTCCACAAGCTTCTACTGCTTTACTGGTGAGCTTGCCGTAGTCCTCAGTATAAAATTTGCCGCTGGAGCCTACTTTATTGGCCAGTGAATTGCCAGTAGATGCTTCGTAGGCTGATAATATAATGTTCACAGAGTTGCCACTGGCGCCGTTTTGCACATCGGTCTCTGTTTGTACATATATATCCGCCCCAGACATCTGGATGATCTGGCTTTTTATATCGGTTTGGTTGTCTGAAGTAAAAGCGTTGTTGTCGTTAGCAGCTTTCAATCGGCCCACAAAGTCTACGGTTGTGAAACCTCTGTTATCGAAAGCTTCTTTTACTTTAGTAATGGCTATACGGCGGTTCACATCCTGGTCGAGCACTGTGCGTATATCTTCGCCAGCTTTCGTAAACGGGATGACCATTATTTTGGGTTGCACTGTAATTACGCTTCCGCCGCTTGCGGTACTGGCTGTTTGGGCGTATGTGTTGCAGGTCATGAAGGCCAGCAAGGTGAATAGTAACTTACGCATGGGGTTATGAGTATTTAATATTAAAATCCAAATTTTCGTATCACGCCATTCGTCTCCAGGTCCTTCCTTAGTGCTGTAACGTTTACCGTTACTTCAAGCGCAACATCTACTACGTGATGTTTACCTTTTAACGGTTCACCAGCCTGTGTTGCAGAAACAACAAATGATCTGTACCTACCGCCGAAAAAAGCATCGAAGTAATCTTTGTATTTCTGCTGTGCTTCTCCTTCATTGGTGCCCACAACTGCGGTACTTTGGTCGGAGCCCGCCACACCACGAAACAGCAGGGTGAAGAATACATCTTTTTCGGTATTGTCAATAGCTTCATTGATACCCTTACCACTGCCAAAGCTTTTTACCGTTATCACTCCATTACTACCAGAAACATAGCTGACCTGTGCACTGGCCAGGGTTACTGCCGTAAGCAATAAAGCAGTTGCTGCAACTACTTTTATAGTTTTTTTGAACATGGTTCGTAGGTTAATTTTGAGTGAATGTCATTACTTGTATCTGCGCTTTGGCCTCCATGTTCGCGGCTATATCTTCGCTCTCATCGGTAACAGTGCAAATAGAAAAATTCTGGTCCTCTATTTTTTCGATGGATGCCATGCCTATTTGCTGGCGGCGTATCACCTTTTTCCCATTTACCTCTACCTCTGTAAGTTTCACTATTTTCAGCTCCCGGCCTTCTTCCAATCCTGTTTCTCTACCGCAGGCAACTAACAGGGACAATGCTTTGCCCTTCTTGCTTTTCTTCTCGATCTTCACGACAGAGTAAATAGCAGGAAAATTATCATCAACAAACTCTTGTATCTGCGGGGAAATATCACTTAAAGAACGCTGAAAAACTTTATTGGTCTTATTGACGTTCGTAGTAGCTGGCTGTCCCCCGGCCATAGAGCCGGCGCTGGCCATTGCCGCCATGCCCATGACCGGTATGTGCGATGCGATGATGAGGCCACCTGCAAGCAAACCAGCCTTACCAATTTTTTTTGAGTGGTCACCTTTTTTAGTGTCTATTGTAGTAGTATTGATTATCTGCCCGGTAGCGACATCTACCACGTTTATTGAAAAATTCATTTTGCATACCTCGCCATCGTTAGAATACGAGTTGACATTGCCGGTTATCAGGTATTGTGCACCCAAACCTTTGCCTTGCTCTACTACCTTGCCATCTATGAAATCCTCTGATCTTTGCAGATTGCGTTCTTGATCTATATCAGACATCTTAGTGCGATCGACCATAACAAAGCGTTTTGTTTGTATAAAGCTTTCCATTACTGAATTTGCAATAGCTGCTCTATGGTCTTGAGGCATGTCGGTACCGGTGAAAGATACTACGCCAATTATCGGTTTTTCGTCGGCGTGGACCATGCCGCATATGAGTACGCAAATAATAATTATGAATAAGTTAATGCAGGGTTTTGGCATAGGGAATATATATGAAGGTGCAATTTTATAAAATAATCATGCATATTCATAATTATTTTATCAAAAAAATACAGTGGCAAGCAGTGGCTTGGTGGTCAGGCTACACTACGATAATATTATTTCCCTTGATCGTTATGCCTTGGCGGGACATTGAAAAGTGCAGAAGTGACCAGCGGCACCACAAATACCAATATGGTGAGCAAGCTGGTGATCCAGTCAGCCTTCTGGTTAATAAGTACTTTGGTGACCAAAGTCTCTGGATAAAAATGCTCGTATAGGCTCATGGATAGTTTGAGACCGAGTATACCAAGCACCATAAAAGCAGCCACTTCCAGGAATGGGAAACGATCCATAAGTACTACAAAGCCACGGGCTACCACGCGCATAGCCAGTATGCCTATGAACACGCCTACCCATACCAGTATGATATTGTTGGTAAAGGCTACGGCGGCAAATACATTGTCAATAGAAAAGGCGAGGTCCATGACCTCTACCAGCAGCACTGTAGCCCAGAATGGGCCAACTACTTTTATGATCTTGCGGTAAAAGGCATTCTGTTGTTTGTCTACATTGCCTTCTTTTTTAGGCTTGCCGCGCTTTATAAAATAGTTGATGAACAAGTATAGCAGGTAGAAGCCTCCCAGCGGTTTTAGCCACCAGATCTGTATCATATACTCTGCAAAGAACAGGCATATGCCCCGGAAGATGTATGCGCCTATAATGCCATAGCTAAGTGCTTTTTTACGCTCTGCTTTATTAAGGTCAAGCACCATAGTGGCCACCACGGCAGCATTGTCCACAGACAGCAGACTTTCAATAAGTATGAGGTTGCATATGATGGCCAGGGAGTTGAGTGGCTTATCTATTATTTGCTGGGCTAAGGCGCTTATATCCATTTTTATACTTCTTCAAAATATCTTACCATGCATTCTTTCAATATTTGCTCCTGCCCTTGCAGGCCGGTCTCTGTGACCGACTTTAGCTCCTGATAGTGAGGCCAGCCCTCTTCGTCGCGCAGCACAAATTCATAATACCCCAGCTGGCTCAGCAGTTTGCATACTGCTATATGCATCAGGTCTTGCTTTTGTTCCTTGGTAAACTTCTTATGTTCGGGTATGCTCCCTAATTCATTTATACCTATTAAAAAGAACATGCCCTCCATATCCGGCTTCTTGCCAAAACGTTCGGTAAGCATATTCTGTACATTCATCCATCGTTCCTCAAAATTCTCCATATAATATCCTGTAGTTTGTAAGTCTTTATCTATTAGTGCGAAGTTATGTAACCTATTTCTATTACCCCAACCGATGTAATATACAGTGTTGCTATTGCTGAAGTTTTTAAAAAAAGTTAAACTATTAATATAGTTTCTTCTTTTTAGTATTGAATTTCTATTTTTGAGCACATATTATTTTGTACCTATGGAAATGTCCTCTTCGGCTGAGATCCGTGAACTAAATGAACGAATTCACCAGCAAAGCGCTTTTATAGACCTCCTGAAAATGGAGCTGAACAAAGCGGTAGTTGGTCAGCAACACATGGTAGAACGCCTGCTGATAGGGCTGCTGGCCAATGGCCACGTGCTGCTGGAAGGTGTGCCCGGCCTGGCAAAAACACTGGCTATAAAATCGCTGGCAAGCGCTATACACGGTAAGTTTGCCCGTATACAGTTCACCCCCGACCTACTGCCTGCCGATGTGCTGGGTACTATGGTATACAACCCGCAGGCACATGAATTTAACGTGCGCAAGGGCCCCATATTTGCCAACTTTATACTGGCAGATGAGATAAACCGTGCCCCCGCTAAGGTGCAAAGTGCCCTGCTGGAAGCTATGCAGGAGCGCCAGGTAACTATTGGCGATACTACCTACAAGCTGGAAGAACCCTTTTTGGTACTGGCTACGCAGAACCCAATAGAGCAGGAAGGTACTTACGAGCTTCCGGAAGCACAGGTAGACCGTTTCATGCTGAAGATCATTATCACTTATCCTAAAAAAGAAGAAGAGCGCAACATCATCCGCTTTAACCTGAACCCGCAGGGTGCAGCAAAAATAAATGCGGTAGTGACCCCGCAGGATATAATGAAGGCCCGCGAACTGGTGCGTGAAGTATATATGGATGAAAAGATAGAGCAGTATATACTGGATATAGTTTTCGCTACGCGCTTTCCAAATGACTATAAGCTACAGAAGCTGAAACCACTCATCAGCTACGGAGCATCACCCCGTGCCAGTATCAGCCTGGCTCTGGCTGCTAAAGCTTATGCCTTCATCAAGCGCCGTGGTTATGTGATACCTGAGGACGTGCGTGCTATATGCCACGACGTAATGCGCCACCGTATAGGCCTCACTTACGAGGCAGAAGCGGAGAACGTGACCAGCGAGACGATACTGAACGAGATACTGAACGTGGTAGAAGTGCCATGATCAGCATGATGCTAAATACATAGCCCGGGCTGTTTGTCCGGGCTTTTTTTGTCTATATTTGCCACGTCAATTGATAAACATATGTTGCCAATACAATTATTCCGGCAGAATAAGGAACTGATACTGGAAGGACTAAAGAAGAAGAACTTTAAGGAACCAGAGCTGGTTGATAAAATAATAGACATAGACGAACGCCGCAGAACACTGCAGGTGGACAATGATGCTATATCCGCCTTTATAAATGCAGCCTCTAAGAATATAGGGCAGCTGATGGCAAAAGGCAATAAGGACGAAGCTGAAGCCATAAAAGCTGAAGTGTCTGCAAAGAAGGAAGCCGCTAAGGAAATAGCCCAGCGGCTTGCAGAGCTGGAAGCTGAGCAACATGATGCCCTGATAAAACTACCTAATCTGCCGCACAGCAGTGTGCCTGTTGGGAAGACCCCAGAAGAGAATGAAGTTGTGCGTAGCGGAGGCACCACGCCAGACCTAAGCGCACAGAAGCTTCCACACTGGGAGCTTGCTTCAAAGTATGGCCTAATAGATTTTGAACTGGGTAACAAGCTCACTGGTAGCGGTTTTCCTGTATATATGGGGCAAGGGGCAAAGCTTCAACGCGCGTTGATCAGCTACTTTCTGACCTATAATATTGATGCCGGGTATAAAGAATACTACCCGCCCTATATGGTGAACGAGGCCAGTGCCTATGGTACCGGCCAACTGCCCGATAAGGAAGGCCAAATGTATCATGCTACAGAAGATAACTACTACTTGATACCTACTGCTGAGGTGCCCGTGACCAATATATATCGGGATACCATAATTGCTGAGCAGGAGCTGCCGGTGAAGATGACGGCATATACACCTTGCTTCCGCAGAGAGGCTGGTAGCTATGGCAAGGATGTGCGTGGGCTGAACCGCCTGCACCAGTTTGACAAAGTAGAGATAGTGCAGATAACCCAGCCTGAGAACAGCTATGAAGCACTGGAAGGTATGGTGAACCATGTAGAACAGCTACTTATAGAATTGGGATTGCAATACCGTATACTAAGGCTTTGCGGTGGCGATATGAGCTTTACCAGCGCCCTTACCTACGATTTTGAAGTATATAGCGCAGCGCAGGAGCGCTGGCTGGAGGTAAGCTCTGTATCGAACTTTGAGAATTTTCAGGCCAACCGTATGAAGATACGCTACAAGGACGCTGGTGGCAAGTCTCAGTTGGTGCATTCGCTTAATGGCAGCTCTCTTGCACTGCCACGTATAGTGGCTTGCCTGCTGGAGAACCACCAGACACCAGACGGGATAAAGATACCTGCAGCCTTGCAACCATTCTTTGGAAAAGAAATGATAAACTAAGCAGGAAGCTATTTGAAAGATAGTAGTAGGATATAATAGTAGAAATTGTAAATTGTAAGACCAAAGGATATTTTATGATACAGCGGATCCAATCGGTTTGGTTGCTAATAGCAGCACTACTCGCAGCAGGATTGTTTTGTTTTGATACCTATCACGCACACCAATTAGTGAATGGTGCGGATAAAATTGTACGGATATGGGCCCGCGAGGACTATATTATGTTGCTCCTTGCTTTGTTTATGACGTTGCTGCCGCTTACAGCTATATTCTTTTTTAAAAATCGTAAACGCCAACAAAGCCTGATAATCCTTACTATAGTTATTTCATTGGGTTTCCTGGCATATATGGTAATGCGCGTAAGTAACCTTAACAACAGCATTCCTATGCCCACAGAAGGGTCTTACTGGGTGGGAGCTGTGCTACCTGTTATCTCTATGGTATTCCTGATAATGGCCAATAGTGCTATAAAGAAAGATGAAAAGCTGGTGAAGTCTACAGATCGCCTGCGGTAGGCAGCTTTTATTTTTTCTTTTTAGGAGCTGCTTTTGCCTCTTTGTTAAATGCCAGCGCTTTGCTCACCCAGTACTGCAACTTACTTTTGGTAGGTAATGTATCTTCATTTACGTATAAAAATCCTTTCATCACTTTGCCACCATGCACCATAGGTTCGGTGCCTGGTTGCTCTATAGCTACTTCATAGTCGGCTGGCGATAGACGCACCATTATTCTATCCTTGCCTATGCTCACGCACATTTTATCATTCACCATAAAGGTGACACCGCTGAACATCACTTTTTCATCTACTTTATTATCCGTGGCGGCTAATAATTCGCGTACTCTTGCAGCGAGCTCTTCGTTATACATGGATCAGTGTTTTTAGAAGTTATTCGTAGCGACTGTCGTGTTTTTTCCAAAAGATGACCTCTTTCCCCAGCAGGTAGTGAAGTGTAATATAGAATGTGGGCACTATAGCATGGCCTGTGAGGCTGGGATCGATATGTAGGGTGGCTTGCTTGTTGTAATCCGCTATCGTGAGATGGTAGGTGTTATCTCCATTTAGGAAAATGATGTATTTTAAGGAAAGGCCAAGGCTCATGTATATTTTCTGGTTCACCGCATCGCCATACACATACTCCACACCCAGATCTATTGCCGGCATGAACTTGACCTGGTTGCTAATAGAGTCTATGGTCACATAGCTGGCGTCGCCGTTCTTACCCGATAATTTAGAGCCAGCGCCGCCGAGATAAGTAAAACCGATACCGCCAATAATATATAGAGAGTTATTATTGTTTAGTGTGACCACATAGTTGCCGTTCAGTATCAAATCTTTGTAATTGAAGTTCTCGTACGCTACGTTCTGGTCTATTTGCTGCAGGGGTAGCCTTGTGCGACCAAACATGAAATTCAAGGTTGGGAAGAACTGGGTACCCGTTGGTTTATAACTGACACCAAAACGTAGGCCAAAGCCTACCTGCCCATAATTGAGCCGCTGGTTGTACTTATTTATCATGAGTGGATAGCTAACATCTATACCAGGGGATATTTCGACCTGTGCATAGCCAGGCAATGCTGCAAATAGCAGTATCGTAAGTAGGGCTAGCCTATAAAAAGTATATCTTAGGTGCATTGCATTCAGTTTGCTAAAACAATGGCAAACTAAGTATTATTAACTGATCTTAGAGCAGTAAAGTATGTAATAAGCGAAAAATGCTTTTACATAGCATATGTATGCATGTAGTATATAATGATACTGCTGATATATGCTTCTACTTTATCCGCCGAATTGCCCACTGCCTCAACCGCCTGGCGCAGCAATTTCTCTGTGACACCAAAGTGCTCTGTCCAATAAGCAACAAGGTAAGGTTGGGAAAGATTGACAACTCCAATATTCTCTACGGTGTTTTCAGTTAATTTGTTCATTATGAATGTGTTAGAGCAAATTTGTTAGAAATAGCAGAGAGCTGTTGCTGATAAAATTAGGGGAATTAATGTAATATCCATCAAACTGTGTTGTGATATTTGATCACATTCTTTCCAAGGACCGCAATCGATTGCGCAACGTAGGATTACATATGTTTATCAGCCTATAAATGATGTACCTACAAGAAAAAAAGTATATAGTATTAGATATTTTTTTATTCCTTAAGCAATTTATGGTCTTTATATCAGATAATGGTCGCCACTTTTAGAAAACAAATTCCCGTGAGGAATAGAGGAATAAGAGAAATGAAGGAATAACAGCCGGAGCTATGGTGTTAATCTAAGGTGATATCAATATCATACTTATCTAACAATCCCCGGATACCTGAATAAGAAAATCGTGCTTTTTTGATCTTATTTATCTCCGGGTCTATGGAATAATTGAACGATGTGCGGAAGTCTGTGCGCTCTAATATAGTACCAGCAAATGTGGTGTTCAAAAGGTCGCAATTGTCGAATGTAGCATTGCTCAGGTCGCTTTCTGTAAAGTCTGCCTCATGGATCTTGCTGTTCTTGAACATGGTCTTTTTAAGTTTCACTTTGTAAAAAGAAGAATGGTCGAGTATGCAATTTTCGAAGTGCACAGAGAATGCAAAGTCACTGCAATCGTCAAAACGAATGCCCATCAGTTTACAGTCTTTGAACCTGATATCGCGCAGCGTTGTTTTGCCCAGTTTTACCAGGCTTAAGTTGCACCCCTGAAATATGCATTCGCCAAACCGGATATCAGCAAGGTTGGAGCCGGAAAGGTCGCAGTTGATGAAGGTGCAATCTTCATACTCGCCTTTTGAGAGTGGCTTTTGCGTGTGGTCGCACTTGTCAAAAACTTTGTCCTGTATATATTCCAGTTCCATTTGGTTAGTTTTTAAAGATCTTGGTATGCTTTAAATAATTCCGGATCTTTTATTTGCTGCATGAACAGATCTTTGGCTTTATCGCGCCCTACACCTAACTCCTTAAAAATAGCCATGTAGAACTCATTGTCTTTATTGCCATAGGAGAGCATCTTCTTTACTTTATCAGTTCCATTCTTTTCCTTCAGTGCCACCGCACAAAACACTGCTCCCACCAGGTATTGCGGGTCTATACCTATCTCAGAGCTGCGGAACGAAAGAAGGTCTGTGACCTGGAAGTCGGTATGCGCGTCCATGTATTCCAGGAACTTTTTTTGATAATAGGTCATTGGCTTGCCATTGTGCCCACCCAGCAGGCCTGTTAGGCCTGTCATGAATACAGGGTGCGCTTTGGGAAAGTATCCGCTTATAACATGGGCAAGGTTTTGCGGATCGTAAAAGCCATTGCCGCCAGAAAAAATAATATTGTTGGCCGTATCCATGCAACTGCATGTATTTACCTCGGTATTGCCCACAAATGATTCGAGGCCTATGGCTTGTTGCATCTGGTCGCACGTAGGGGCGGCATAATAGTTGACTGTGCGCGGCGAAAGGTCGAGCGTAGTATATATCCTGCTTAGAAAGCGCTCGCTTTTTTGTGCATCGGCACTGTTTATAGCATATTCCTGCGGGCTATAGAAGGTAATGGTCTTAGTGAAAAATTTTTTCCAGTTGCGGGTACTGTAGTAGAGGTAATTGGCCAGCCTTAGTCCTACCCGTTCTTTTTTTATGAGGTAAGTAATGTTGCTGATAATGCCTACATCTGTTGTGTCATTCGGGAAAGCCATTGCCATTTTCATGGCATAGATGCCACTATCTATCTTAGTTATTTTAAGTACGTAGCAGCGGTCGCCAAATGTGCCGCCGCAATCCCAGTTCCTAAGTATATCATAGGCGCGGTTCTTCTTTGTTTCTTCATTGTCCCAAAGGCGCGCTACAGTTTTGGTGCCTGGTTTGTTGGTATAGTAATATTGCCATAGCTCGAACATCTCCTTACCAGGGCTATTATTGATATCGGTATAGTTGCTGGATAGCTGTTGGGCACTGCAAACAATTGGGGACCGGCACAGAAAGGCAAGTAATAAAAGCCTAAAAATGATCTTCATAGCGCACACGAGCAGGGACGTTTAAAAATAGATTCTTTCTGAATGATAAATATAAATGCTATGGCTGAGATGACCATAATAAAGATAAATAAGATAATATAGCAAGTGTAGTAATTACACAATTAGCTATGCAGGATGCTGTGCGCAGATGTTCTTTTTTTATTGGGATAGAAATAACGCTGCACGCCCACTGTGTATACCGGCGTATAATGAACGTAGGACCTGTTGATGAATGGGAAACCAACCGATGCATCGACCCTGAAATTAGACCTGATTATACATTGCGCCCCGGGATGCACCTCTACATAATTACCTGCCTGCAGCACGGGTACACCACTTGTTGATTCTGTATAATATTGATCGGGGTGGAGTATGTTGCTTACCTGTACTTGCGTGGCGCCATAGGTTTTGCCCAGGAACTCTAAGTATAGGTTGATATTAGGCTGGTCGTAGTTCTTGTATACCCTGGGGTAGAGCAGGTAACCGAACGACAAATTGTAAGTGATAGCATTGCCATAAGTAATTATAGTAGGTACTGGTGGCAGGCCTGATGCAAAATCGGGGATAGAACCTTTGTATCGGAACGGATATATAAAGCCACCATTGAATGAAGCTGCAAAGTGTCCTTTCAGCAAAGTACTGATGAGGCCGGCACCGGCGCCTTTGGTATCGTCAAGCAGGGTAGGCTCACCCTCATCATGAGCTACGTTCAGGTAAGAATACTCCCCATAGAGCGCCATGCGATAGTGACTGTGCTCGCCGTCAATAGTGAGGAAGCGATACTTAGCGTATGCATCTACCCCGTTGAACAGATAAGGATGATGAACGCCCACATTTGGGGTGTTGTGACTGGGGTAAGAGGGTGGTAGTAATTCATTATGATGGTTAGAGCCATCGGCAGTAAGCATGACCGTAAGTTTAGGCGTGAGACCATACATAAGCCGTAGCGCGCTCATGTTCCTGAACTGGCTGAACTCTTTGTAGGATTCTGTGAATGCCCGTATGCCGAGTACGCCCCTGGGTATGTTGCTTGCTGGCTCATTCAGCGGAAATAGCTCTTGTGCGTGCAAGGCTGTGCCTGTAAGTAGAGATACTATCGTGATGAAGAGGTAACGCATTTTTAGAGAGTGATGTAGTAAAGGTTCCCTTTGGTGCCGCAGCTACCGGTAAGCTGTGCCTGCCACTTTTTAAAGTCTTTTTTGGGCTGGTAAGTGGCCCCAAGGAAGGTAATAGCAGTGGCCCCATCGGGCAGCTTAGCGGGTGGGCGCACCAGGTTGTATGTATCGCCTTTATAGTTGAAGCAACTGCCTGCGCCTTTAGTAAATATAAAACCTGCTTTCATGTACCGGACAGAGAACCCCGCGTTCTTTACTGCTTGTGCTATACTGGCTATATCTACTTTGCCATTTGGGGTAAATATTATTTTGCCTTCGGTATGCTCCAGGTTCATTTCTACATCTTTTACGAAGGGCAGCTTACGAATGCTGAGCTCTACACTTCTGCTGCATTGTGAGCAGGTAAGGCCATTTATACCTACTTCGGCATAAGTGAACTGGGCCTGAGCAGGGAAATGCAAACTAAGTAATATTAGCAGACAACAGATATTTAGATAGATGGTCCTCATAAAATAAATTTACGAAAATATTGGCGCTTAATGTATGACTCAGGTTAGTTTGAACAGGTACAGGTTTAATTTAACACAGTATTCAGGGATACATAGCTGCCCAGTTTTGCAATAGTTGCAGCCCATATTCTGTGCCTACAGACTCAGGGTGGAACTGCACACCTATGCAGGGGTAGATGTCGTGGGCTATTGCCATTATTACTCCGTCATTTGTGTGGGCTATGGGCTGTAGCCCGGTGCGTTCCAGGCCGGTTATGGCTAATGAATGATAACGCATCACATCGAACATCTCTGGTAACCCTGCGAACAATGGATGAGCTGGGTGATGCAGACAGCTTGTTTTGCCGTGCATAGGGGCAGGTGCTTTTACCAATTGTGCGTCAAAGTGCATACCAATAGCTTGGTGTCCCAGGCATACCCCAAATATGGGTATCTTATCGTAGAAGTGAGCTATGGCAGCCATACTGATACCTGCCTGCAACGGCGTTTCAGGGCCTGGGGATATGATAAGGCGTGTGGGGTTCAGTTCTATCAGTTGTGGCAGTGTAAGCTGGTCATTGTGATAGACGGTACACGGGTGCCCGGTCTGCAGCAGGTAGTGATGCAGTATATAGGTGAATGAATCGTAATTGTCAATGAGTACCCACATGCTGCGGCAATTTTTTATTTACCTCTTCAAAAAAATGTTGCAGATCGGTAAAAATATTTGTGGCAAATGGCCATAGCTTAGCAATATGGTTGACCACCCGCGGCGCTAACTGCGACAGGTAAGGGTAGGTCTTAGACTCTGATATATTCTCGGGGGTAAGCAGGTGCATCTGGTTGCTGATCCACAGCACAGAGCTATATGTGACGGCTGCTAAGAATGCATAGATGAGCCCGCCGAGCAGTTTGTTCACCAGGCCAAGCATCACAGCTTTCAATAGGGTATCTATAGCCTTGGCTATCATGCGTACCAGCAGTACCACACCCAGGAAAAGGATGAGGTAGCTGACAAGCTGCCCCCAGCCTGATGTAATGATACCCTTCTGGAAAAAATAATGGGCAAGTGTGTGCGAGAATTTAAGCGCACAAATGATGCCCAGCAATATGCCTATAAAAGAGAACGCGGCTATGATGACACCTTTCATATAGCCGCGAATAAAAAATAAAATAATAAAAGCGATGCCTATTATATCTATCGCCATATGGGGTAGCCTAAGCTAACAGTTTCTTTACGGTCTCGGATATAATTTTACCATCGGCCTTACCTGCAAGCGCCTTGGTAGCTGCGCCCATTACCTTGCCCATGTCTGCAGCAGTTTTTGCACCTACCTGCTCTATGATGGTCTTTAATTCTGCCTCTATTTCTTCAGCGCTCATTTGCTTCGGTAAAAAGCGTTCTATTATAGCCAGCTCTTCCCTTTCTTTTGCTGCAAGGTCCTCGCGGTTCTGCTGTACAAAAATATCGAGCGAATCGCGGCGTTGTTTGGCCATTTTCTGCAGCATCTTCAGCTCTGTAGCTTCTGATATTACATCTGCTGCACCTTCGCTTGTTTTTTCTATAAGGATGGCCGCCTTTATGGCGCGCAGGGTACGCAATGCAGCTTCGTCTTTAGCACGCATAGCGTTCTTCAATTCATCCATTACTCGTGTTTCCAGTGACATATCTCAGTTGTATTTACGTTACTTACTACTTATTAAGCATTTTCTTTCTCTTCTTTCTCCAAAGCATCGGTAGCTTTTTCTAAGAAGGTCTTGCCGAAATTCCTCATCTCGTTGGCCAGTTCTTTGTTCTTAGTGGCGCGGGTATATGTATCAGCCATGCCGAGGAAGGTCTGGTAAAAGAAATCGTTCATCTCGTCTACCATCATGTTCTTGGTCCACAGGTCTATACGCATGGCCGACTTTTCCTGGCCATCCCAAAGGCCCATCAGCACACCTTTAGCGCGCTGCATGGTCTCCACGCCACCACCCGGGGCGTTCCACTCAATGCTTTCCGGCATTTTGTCTTCGTCAAGTGTTATTTCAAGGTTGATGCTGCTCTTCATATTGGTTATTTCAGTGTGCAAAAGTAGTTCATAATACTTTAATAGTCACCATTCCCGCACATGTGCCAGGTTTAAATTGGCTATGTATCGCACAACTATAACCATCATGGTATGTTTATATTATAGAGAACTTTAACTGTCGCAGGTTGTTAGGTAAAGAGCAGATATGCTCAAAAAGTAAAACACTACACATGAATATTCTTTTAACCGGTGCCAATGGATATATAGGAAGGCGGCTTTTGCCATTACTTATAGAGCAAGGCCACAAGGTAATATGTGCTGTAAGAAATAAGAACCGGCTTCCTGATAGTGAGTTTTACAAGCACCCCAATATATCGGTGTATGAGATAGACTTCTTAGAAGAACCGAAGTATGATGGCCGCCTGAAAGATATTGATGCGGCCTACTATCTTATCCATTCTATGAATGACAACTCTGCGCATTTTGAAGAACTGGAAGCAAGGTCTGCCCAGAATTTTGTGCAATTATTGGAACATACCCGTGCAAAGCAAATAATTTACCTGGGTGGTATCACTAACGACGGTGACCTGTCTCAACACCTTGCTTCGCGCAAGCGGGTAGACGATATATTAAGAGCTGGCAGTGTCCCGCTTACATCTTTAAAAGCAGGTATCATTGTAGGGTCAGGGAGTTCTTCTTTTGAGATCATTCGCGACCTGGTAGAGAAATTGCCGGTGATGATAACGCCTAAATGGTTGAATACTAAGATACAGCCACTAGCCATACGTAATGTGCTGGAATATCTGACCGGTGTATTGCTGCGCAAGGAAACCTTTAACCAGTCGTATGATATAGGTGGCCCCGATGTACTTACCTACAAACAAATGCTGCTGCAGTTTGCCGAAGTGCGCGGGCTAAAAAGATATATTTTCACTGTTCCGGTAATGACACCGCGCATATCAAGTTACTGGCTGTACTTTGTAACGAGCACCTCTTATAAGCTGGCTGTGAATCTGGTGAACAGTATGAAGGTAGAGGTAGTAGCAAAAAAGAATAACCTGAATGAATTGCTTAATATCCATCCCATAACATACAGGGAGGCAGTGAAAATAGCCTTTCAGAAAATAGAGATAAACAATGTTGCTTCGAGCTGGAAAGATTCACTTATTTCCAGTTACACCAGCGATTCGCTACTGGTGCATATGCACGTTCCGGTGGAAGGCTGCTATACAGATAAAAGGGTGAAACTCATTTCTACCGACCCGGCGAAAGTGGCTGATAACTTTTGGTCTATTGGTGGTGCCCGTGGCTGGTATTATGGCAACTGGCTGTGGCGGATAAGGGGCTTTATGGACAAGTTGGTAGGTGGGGTAGGGCTGCGCAGGGGCAGAACGAACGCAAGTGAGATATATACCGGAGATACACTTGATTTTTGGCGGGTGCTGGTAGCCGATAAACTAAATAAAAGGCTGCTGTTATATGCAGAGATGAAACTACCCGGTGAGGCGTGGCTTGAATTTAAGATCGTAGATAAGGATGGCAAATATTATTTGCAACAGATCGCCACTTTCAGACCAAAGGGATTATTGGGCAGGCTTTATTGGTACAGTGTGCTTCCCTTTCATTATTTTATATTCGATGGTATGGCAAGTAAGATAATAGGTTACGTGAAGTGACCTTGTTTATGGATCTACCAAGTTTGTTCCTCAACCGTGCCTGCCCACTTATTCAGCTGCCTGATGGTGGCCGACATATCTTTAGGTAATGGGGCTTCTACTGACAGTGGAGTGCCATCAGGCTTTTTCAGGTCTAGCCGTGATGCGTGTAGGGCCAGGCGGCTCAGCAGTGGTCGTTCGGCCTCTTCGTTCTCTGATAATTTGAATTTTCTTTTTATTGACGACAATAGAAATGGCTTACCATCGCCATAAAGTTCATCGCACATAAGCGGGTGGCCTATGGACTGCATGTGCACACGTATCTGGTGGGTGCGGCCAGTATGTATCTGGAACTGTACCAGTGTATACAACGCCCATTGCTCCAGCACTTTGTAATCAGTAATAGAAGGTTTTCCTTTTTTTGTAATTATCATTTTGCCCCCAATGGCAGGGTGCTCCATAATGGCGCTTTCTATACGGCCTTCAGGAGTTATCATACGCCCAGTTACCAGGCCCAGGTATACCTTATTGACCTCGTGCTCCTGAAACTGCATAGACAGGAGTCTGTGTGCTTCCTCGTTCTTTGCAAAGCAAATAGCGCCGCTGGTGTCTTTATCTATGCGGTGTACTATCCATATTTTTTGTCCCAGTTTTCCCTCCAGCGTTCTGCCCAGGCTGGGCAGGTTCATGTTAAAGCGGTCTGGTATCACCAGCAGGCCTGCCGGTTTGTTGCATACTATTATATCATTGTCTTCGTAAAGTATCTCAATTTGCATGTATCGTTTCCTTTAAATATGCGGCCAGGCATTCATCTTCTTTCTGCCGCATCATTTTTTGCTCTTCTTCGTTCTTGTCTTTGAAACCGCAAAGATGCAACGCTCCGTGAAATATTACCCTATGCAATTCATTATTGTAAGTGGTATTGAATTTCTCGGCATTCTCTTTTACCCGGTCTACACTTATGTATATCTCGCCCTCCAGCTCTGCTTTATGTTCGCTCATGTCAAAGGTAATGATATCTGTAAGGGTATCGTGCGAAAGAAATTGCTGGTTCATTTGCAGCAGGTACTCATCATTACAAAATATATAGCTGAGCTGTACATCCTCTATATCGGTCATATTGCTGCGGACCACCTCGTCAAGGTAGGCCGACAGCTTTCTCTTTTCATTTAGTCCTGACTTTACATCCTGTTCAAAAAATTTTGCGGGCATTATGTTGGTGTTTAGGAATTTAAAGTTCGCAACAATATTGGTGCAATGCGTATAGTATTTGACTATGGTTCATAAAAAATTTATAAAATAATGGCTGGGAAAGTGCACATAGGGATAAGCGGGTGGAGCTATTTTGATTGGCTGGGGATATTTTACCCGTATAATACCCGCTCTACTGAATGGTTACCCATTTATGCAAGGTCTTTTGATACTACTGAGGTCAACTCCAGCTTTTATCGTTTACCGAGGCTAAAGACAGTAGAGAATTGGGTGAAGCAGGTACCTGAAGGGTTTAAATTTTGCCCTAAAATAAGCCAATATCTTACGCATACCCAGCGGCTAAAAGACCCTGAGGAGGAGCTGGAAAGATTCTTTAGCGTATTTGATAAGGTAAGGGAACACTTAGGGCCTATTTTGATACAATTGCCACCATCGTTAAAGTTTGACCATGCCTTGGTGAAACACTTTTTCGATGTGTTGCGGAGTGATTATGCTGAATACGAGTTCGCACTGGAAGCCCGGCACGACACGTGGCTTGCTGATGAAGCTTTAGCGTTGCTTCGCGAATACAATATTGCCTGGGTCATTAGCCAGTCGGGCGTAGGTTTTCCTTATTTAGAGCAGGTGACGGCCAATGTGGTATATGTACGTTT
Source organism: Flavipsychrobacter sp. (assembly GCA_965276955.1). Classification (GTDB taxonomy): domain Bacteria; phylum Bacteroidota; class Bacteroidia; order Chitinophagales; family Chitinophagaceae; genus JABDEZ01. Next base: position 66,231 of record CBDIBP010000007.1, on the reverse strand, counting down.
TCATGGGCCGGGGGTCCTATATCAGTCGCGGTATTCAGACGAAATGATGGTCTACTATGCCGAAGAAATAAGGGGCTGGCTGGCGGCAGGGCACGATGTGTGGGTGTACTTTAATAACTGCTACTATGGGAATGCTATAGATAATGCGAGAACGCTGATGCACCTATTGGGCGCTGCAAAGCTCTGATGGCATATTTTTTACTATTATAGAACACTAAACTTTACATATTATGCGGGCAATATGGACAGGAGCAATAGGATTTGGACTGGTAAACATACCTGTGCGAATATACAGCGCGACAGAAAGTGCAACGCTGGACCTGGATATGCTGGACAAACGAAACCACGCCAACATCAAGTATCAGCGCGTGAATGAAAGCACCGGCAAGGTAGTGCCATGGAATGACATAGTAAAAGGTTATAAATATGGGGAAGAATATGTGATAGTGACCGATGAGGACTTTGAAAAAGCCAGCCCGGAAAAGAGCAAGGTGATAAATATTGAAGAATTTGTGCTGGAGCAGGATATTGATACGATATATTTTGATACCCCATACTACCTGGAGCCACAAAAGAGCGGGGAAAAAGCGTACTCGTTGCTGCACAAGGCGCTGGAGCAAACCGGCAAGGTTGCCATTGGTAGCTTTGTGATGCGCACCCGCGAAAATCTGTGCCTGCTGAAAGCAAGCCCCAACAACATGCTAACCCTTGTGAAACTGAGGTTTGAGGAAGATATACGTACCGCAGAGGAGATCAATATCCCTAAAACTACAACTGTGAAACCAGCAGAACTAAAAATGGCGGTTTCACTGATCAACCAATTGACACCTAAAAAATTTGATATAGCTAAATATAAAGATACGTACAATGCTGCTCTGCTGAAACTGATTGAGAACAGGGCCAAAGGAAAGAAAGTAGCGCCACCGAAATTTAAAATGGTGCGCAACAATACTACCGACCTGATGGCACAGCTAAAAGAAAGCCTTAAAAGTAAAAAAGCCGGGTAGCTATGACACTGGTAAAACATAAGAGTAAACGCAACTTTTGATGATACACCCAGTAGGAAGGTGTGGTAGGTAAAACCAAAAGCGAACCAATATTTGTAGTGCAACAGCACCATGCCAGCGATCTGCATTAAGATTTCAGATTATAACTAAAAGCTACGCTGAAGGGTTGCTCAAGGAGCTTCTCTCCACCCAACCGATAAGCGGCTGTGTACGAGTGGGGAAGACCAAGCATCTCGATCGTTAAAAGTCAGGAACCTCAAAAGAACGATAAGACACACTTCGTATGTAGCCTTGTATGCTGCCAATGCTTCGCCTTGTGTTCATTGCCCTGATATTAAAGTATATTTGAATAAATATTCCGGCCTTAAACGATAAATACATATCTGTTTCACCGAATAAGCATATTCTTAGAGCCTAATAATTAGGGACATAATAATGATCAAGATTTTTTTGACATTAACACTAACCTCTGCGTTTAAAACTTCGTCTAAATTACAATTGGAGAGCTATGTATTTAATATATTATGAAAAGTTTTCTTTTAAAGAAGACAAATTATAATTTTTATTCTATATTTTGATAGCTGGGATTTTTTTGATGATCAGCGATTAATTTTATAATTTTCGATTTACGTATGTTATATTTACTCTTGCCAACTATTATTGAGTGAAGCAGGTATTCGTAAAAATGACATTTTTAATACATGAGGAATAAAGAATAGCGTTGAATAAATTGTAATTTTAAGCATAGAAAAAAGATTGGTTTACAGTCATAGACCATACAGAGTTAATTTTCAATATCGTTTACAATCCGGTTATTATGAAGAAACTATTTACGTTGATTACCACCCTAAAGATGTTTGTGTTATTGGGAGTATTAGGTTGTGTGAGTACTAAAGCACTCGCTCAACCAGCTGCCGGCTGCCAGTTAACAGCAAGTAGTAGCAATGTTCCGTGGAATTATATTTCAAGCAATAGTTATTATTACTGCCCCAAGGATATTCAGATAGGAAGTGTATCGCCAATGTACACCTTCGTAGCACCAAGTCCCAGCTATACAGGTAATCTTGATCTCACCAGCAGTGTTAGCTTTGCGGTTACTGCCGGGACAAGTGCCCCTATTACTGCAGATCTATATAATTATTGCTTTATGGCGATATACGTAGATTTTAATCGTACCTCGAGTTTTACCGATAATCCTCTTGATTTTGCCGCTAATTTTGCTCAACCTTCCTATATTGGTACAAGTGCTACGCCATTTACTAACTCTATGACAATACCCGGCAATATACCATCCGGTAACTACCGTTGCAGAATAGTATTTGGCTATTATTCCGGAACCACATTCAATGGGGGGATACCTCCAGGCGCTGCTGGTGCATGTGCTAACTATAATTCTCCCGGTGCTTTATACAATTCAACGTATTCTTATGTTGCATCTGTAGATGTGAACCTTGCTGTGACCAATCCTGCCAGTTGCTGGCCGCCATCAATACCTACAGCCAGTAGTATAACATCGAGCAGTGCAGTGGTGAACTGGAACGCACCTAACAACATTAATAATGGATATCAATGGGTAGTAGTACCGGGTGGCGCACCTATTACTACCACACCTATTGTTTCAGGGTTCGTTTCTGGAACAAGTGTTACCGTAGGTGGTCTTACTCCCAATACAACGTATAGCGTATACGTACGTTCGGGTTGCAGTGCCACCGATTCCAGCTCATGGGCAGGTCCATTGAACTTTACCACACTTGCACCACAATGTACCACTACTCCTAATACTCCAAGTATCAGCACCGCTCCTCAGTCATCAGGGCTTTGTGCGGGTAACAGTACAACACTCACCGCAACCAATGTGAACAGCGCTGTATCAGGTGTATCATATACCTGGCAGCAGAGCACTTCTGGGCCTACCAGTGGTTTTGGGACGGGTGCAGCAACAGGTACCGGAGCTACTACTTTGTCATTCACTACACCAGCCTTCCCTGTTAACTCACCTACTATATGGTATCGCTTGCAGGCTACATGTGTGAATGGTGGCACCACATACCCCGCTGCCCCAACACCTGCATATCAGGTAGGCATACAGTCTTATAGCATTCCTTACTACCAGGATTTTAGCTCTACACCTACAGGAGGCCTGCCTCTTTGCTATGAAGTGAATGCGGACGGGGGAGTATCACCGTTTCAGGTAATTCAGGGCTATACTGCCGCCGATGGTACGCCAAGTCCATCCATAGTAGCGCAATTCCCTACCTCAGCCACTACTTCACGAAACAATGCCGAGTTTACCATACCGCCACTTGCTCTTGTTGGTGGCACTGCTTATACTATACAGTTCAACTATAGCCGCAGCACTATCAGCTACCCACAGCGCCTGCAGATGTATGTGAATACCAGCGATCCGGGAACAGCAGATCTGGTAGGTTCTCCTTTTGTCACCGGTGGTACAAAGATCTTCGATACGCTGTTTAGTTTCAATAATATAGCACTGGCCAAATTTACCTATACACCATCTACATCAGGAGTATATTACTTCAGCTGGTACGATAGCTCGCTGGAAGCGTCTGCTCCTGCATTGGGCACGTCGACCGGTATTGGCAATATAGCTATCTATATCTCATCACCATGCGTGCAGCCTACTACCCAGCCCACTGCGCTCAACTTCACATCGAACGTGAGTACCATAACCGGTACCTTCACTCCGGCAAGCCCGGTACCCAACAAATATCTGGTGGTACGCACATTAGGTACCACACCATTGAGCGGCTTTACGCCAACAAATGGCGCGTACTACACGCTGAACCAGACGGTGGGTAACGGTACCATAGTATATAACGGCAAGAACACTACCTATACCGACCTGTACCTGAGCTCAGGTGCGCAATATACCTATACCATATTCTCTTACAACGACCTTTGCTCCGGCGGTCCGCTGTACGATGCGGTATCGCCACTGGTAGGTACCTACCAGACCACGGGCGGTAATACCTATGTGTGGAACCAGACGGTATCCGGCGACTACAATGTAGCTGCCAACTGGACGCCTAACCGCATCATCACCGACCCGAGCGATGTGCTGGTATTCAGCAACACAGCGCTGGATACGGTGACCAACGTACCTACCCAGATCATTGGCCAGCTGAACGTGATCAACAATACGAACGTGCGTATGCGTGCTAACGCGACTGCCTCTCAAACACTGTCCCTTGTGGCTACCAGCACCACTACTAACGTACTGACGATAGGCGCTAACTCATCGCTGATACTGGATGGCGCCTCTACAGGGCTGACCCTTGCCTTTGGCGGTGCCCGTGCTACCGCTGCTATCAATGGTAACCTGGAAGTGCAGAACACCGGTGCGGCCAATATCCTGAACTTCTTCAACGTTACCGCTACAGTAGGTCCGTTGGGTACGCTGGCGGCCGGTGGTACGGTTGCCACACAAGCTATAACCTATACCAGCGCCGGCAACCTGATCATGAATGGTACCTACAACCACAAGTACACAACAGTAGTAGGCGGCGGTATACCGATAGCGACCTGGAACACAGGATCGACCGTACTGATATCAGGTTATACATCAGGGGCACTGACCGCAGGGCCTGCTAACATGAACAACCAGACCTTCTATAACTTTACTTATAACTGCTCTAACCAGACCAACACGGTGAACTGGGGAAGCACAATCGCTACCAATACCACCTTCAATGCACTGGGCACCTTCTCGGTGATCTCTACCGGTACCAGCTACCTGGCGCTCAGTTCCTCTTCGTACTATATATATAATGTGAATAACTTTTCACAGATAGGTGGTATCCTTGACCTTGCCACCGGTTCCCCTTCTATATATCAGGAGAGCTTTAACGTGAGCGGTACCTTCTCCCAACTGGGTGGTACCCTCCGGTCATCAGGTTCAGGTACCCTGGGTACTATGCTTAACTTTAATGGTACCACTGGACAGCAGTCCGTTACTTTCTTCAACGCTGCACCAACCGGGCCTGTCACTTATCGCATCAGCAACTACAATGGCATCAACCTTACAGGTGCAGGCACCCTTACATCAGGCAGTGCATTCGCACTGAACAGCGGTGGTGGTATGCGCATCAGCACTACCTCGCCCAATCCACTGACCACCACACTGGTACCCACATACGCAGCAACAGGATCTGCCCTGGTATTTGATACTGCGGCCAACTTAACAGCAACAGCCAATGTATGGCCAGCCACTGCCGGACCATTCAACGTGACCATATTCGTAGGACAGAGCAACGCGGTGACCATGCCGGGCAGCCGCACCATAGGCGGTAACCTGACCTTCACCAGCGGCGACCTGAACGCAGGCGCCAATAACCTGACCTTAGGTACAGGTCCGGCAACAGCCAATATAGGTACCATAACCGGCTATAACGGTTCTGGTTTTGTGCGCCTGACCACAGGTTCACTTACCCGCTGGTTCCCTACCTTGAACTTGCCTACAAGCAACTCGGCGGCAGCCATAGGCAGCAGCTACAGCACATCAGGTATCGGTTATTTCCCGGTAAGCTACGGCCCATCCAACAGGAATGCATATCTCTACTTTACCTCATCTACTGCCTTGAGCACAGGTGGTACTGCTACCATAACGCACGCCAATGCACCTGGCCTTGCAGCGGTAAGCATCACAGATGGTGTGTACACCGTACAGTCCCGTACCAATGCGTCCTGGACCTTCACTACCAGCGGTATGGTGCTGAGCGGTACTGCTACCATGGGCCTTCGTGTCACAGCGGCCAACCTGTTCAACCCGCTTACCCCAGCTAACCTCCGCTTGGTGAAAGCTGCGAGTGCTATAGATAATTTTGTGACCGGCGGAGGTACGACCCCGAATGTATACGCAGAGCGCAGTGGGCTATCGATAAGCGACCTGACCACAGGCAGCTGGTATGTAGGCGCTAATAATGCAGACATCAATGGCCTGATATGGACAGCGATAAACACAGGTAACTGGAGCACTACCTCTACCTGGGACCAGAACTCGGTACCACCGAATGCAAGCGCTATATGTATCATCAACCCTAACGTAACAGTAACCTATAATTCAACGAACCCGACCATCAAGGTACTGACCAACAATGGTACCCTGAATGTGGCGGGCAGTACACTTACTATAGACAGTGCACTGTACAACAACGATACTGTGAACGCGACAGCGGGCACACTGAAAGTGAACGGTAACGGTACGGTTGCCAACACAGCAGTAGGTGTTACCAACAATGGCCTGTTCAATGTAGCAGGAGGTACGGTGACCGTAGGACCTGCAGGTGGAGGTAACAAGCCATTTGTCAATAATACTAACCTGATAGTGAGCTCCGGCACGCTGAACATCAACGGTAACCTGCTGGTGAACGGTTTCTACACATCTTCTTCCACCCCTAACTCTTACTTTACCCAAAGTGGCGGAGCTATAGTGGTGGATGGTAATGCTGGTGGTGTAGCAGCAGCGAGTGTTAGCAGCAGTTTCGCTTTGGTAAGCTTACGCACTCCTAATCTTAATTTAACAGGTGGTACATTTACTATTACGGATCCGCATCAAAGCACTACTAATACTTTTGAATACGCGGCTAATTCTACTAATGCTCCGTTCTACAACTATAACGTACCTGTTAATCAAAGTAATATAGCAGCGGCACACACCTTCATTTTTGGTGATGGTATTTCAACAGACGCTGGAGGTACATCGGGCTTTAAGATCAATCCTTGGGTTAGTTCCGGACACTTTGGATTTGGTAACATTATAATAAATAACGGCAATATAACTTCGTCCAACAACAGGTTCGTGGCCTTGGGAACCTCAACGGGGGTACTAGGTAACGTTACTGTAAATAATGGAGGGGAGTTCAGGCCACAAAGCACCAGCCTCTACCTTAAGAACAACCTTACTGTTAATACGGGGGGGATATTCACCTGCTCACAGCTCTACCTTATGGATTACTCTTATGGTGGTAGCCCTATGTTACCATCTGCCCAGTCTCAGATAATTTCTGGTAATGGTACATTCCGCAATGCTGTTACAGGATCTACTGCTAACCTTGGAAGTATATACTTGTGTGGCGGTTCTAACCCTACCATACAAGACTCCTTATCTTTCAGCAGTACTGTATATTTTAACTACTATTCGTTCCCAACCTCGGGCAGCTTGACCAGTCATATATTCATACCTCAGAATAGTAACTGGCGATTAACTGAGATAAGCGGTGCAGGTGTAAGTAACAATAGCCAGGCAACAGGCTGGATAGCCGGTACTTATCAGAAGCATGCTAATACCGGGGGGATATCTAATACTTATCCGATAGGCGACTCTTTGTATTACACACCTGTAACTGTAGGTGGTGGTACCGTTACCACAGGGGGAGATATATATGCGCGTGTTACCGGTGGTCTTGACCCGAACATAGGTAACTCAACATTGAATCCGTTAAAGACGGTAAAACGCTACTTCACAGTAGGTATACCGGTAGGCAACCCTATTACGTTCGCGGCAAATACCATGACCGTGCAGCCACAGTGGGTAGTGCAAGACCTGCCAGTGGGTGCCAATACCAATGTGTTCTACGTAGCGCTGGATACCTTGATTCCTAATACCAATACTATATCAGGCAATTTTGTTTATCCAACGGCTAGTTTAAAACAACAACTGACCATAAAGGCGATCAACCTGAACCCGCCATTGCAGGGTAACTATTCTATCGGTGAGACCTGTCCTCCGTCCAGCATCAATGTGCAGCCTGTAGGCGGCGCTATATGTGCGGGCATGCCAGACACACTGAAAACTGTAGCTACCGGGCTGGGCCTCACGTACCAGTGGTACAAGAACAACACAGGTACCTTTACTGCCATAAGCGGCGCTACCAGTGCCAACTACCTGATAGCCAACCCGCAGACCAGCGACAGTGGTGCCTACTACGTGATAGTAGGCGGTACCTGTGCTACTCCTATACAGTCCAATACTACTGTGCTCAGCATCAGCACTCCTCCATCCATCACTACACAACCGGTAAGCAGCACAGTATGCGCCGGTCTGGCCGATACATTGGTCGTGGTGGCAACAGGCTCTGCGCCACTAACGTACCAGTGGTACAAGAACAGTACACCTATCACAGGCGCTACGTTCCGCAGGCACTTCATCCCTGCTGCATCATTGAGCGATGCGGGTGGTTACTATGTGACCATTACCAATGGTTGCGGAACGGTAACATCAAGCCAGGTATCTGTATCGGTGAGTCCCCTGCCATCTGCAGCTATCACATCATTAGGTTCTACTACCTTCTGCGCAGGCAGTAGCGTAGTACTGCAGGCACCGGCAGGTAATACTACCTATTCCTGGACCAACAACGGTGCACCATCGGGCTACAACAGCCGGTACGATACGGTGACCACACAGGGTGGTGTAGTAGTAACAGTGACCAATGCAGCAGGCTGTACGGCAACATCTATAGCAGATTCGGTACATACTATAACAGCGCCTCCCGCTACCATTACACCAGGTGGTGTACCTACGTTCTGCCTGCCGGGCAGCGTGGTGCTGAAGGCGGATACATCGTCTGACTACTCTTACAACTGGCTGCTGAATGGAGCAGCGACCGGCAGCACCGGTCCATACTATACGGCATCAGTATCAGGTAACTACCAGGTAGTGATAAAGAACTCCTATAACTGCCCTGATACCTCCGGTGTGCAGGTGGTAACGGCCAACCCGGTACCGGTACCGGTGGTAACACTATCAGGCCCTGCTACTTTCTGCGCGGGCAGTGCAAGCGTTACCGGCACCATACCTAATATATACAACAGCTATAACTGGCAGGACCTGAATACCAGTGCCCAGATATCGAATAACAATTCAAGTGGCGCCATATTCGCATCAGGCAGTTACGAAGTGTTCGTGACCGATGCCAATGGTTGTGCCGGCGCTTCTGCACCGTTCATAGTGACGGTGAACCCGGCTCCTATCGCTATTGCTACAGCGCAGGGCAATACAGCCATTTGCCCGGGCAGCAGTGTAGTGCTGGCAGCCAGCTCAGGTACCAATACAAGGGTGAGCTACCAGTGGGGCAGAACAGGGGGCGGTGGTGGCCCTATAGCTGGTGCAACAGCATCAACGTATACTGCCAGCAACCCAAGCAACTATTATGTGACCGTGAAGGACAGCGTAACAGGCTGTACCAATACATCGACCCCGAACATTGCAGTGACCATCAATACGCCAACTGCTACCATATTACCTGCAGGCAACCAGACCTTGTGCCAGGGCAGTACCACCACGCTGATAGCCAACCCCGGCAGCAGCTACCAGTGGTACCTGAACACTACCACACCACTGGCCACTACAGCCAACCTGGTAGCCAGCGTAGGCGGCAGCTATACAGTAGCGGTGACCAACTCATCAGGCTGTACGGCTACTTCTGCACCGCATGTCATCACTGTAGTGCCTAACCCTGTAGCAACAGCAACAGCACTGGGCACTACTACCTTCTGCGCAGGCGGACAGGTGAGACTGGTAGCAGATACAGGTGCAGGGCTTACCTATACCTGGACACCAGGTGGTGCACATACAGATACCCTGGTGGTCAGTGCATCAGGTACTTACACAGTGACCGTAACTAACACCAATAATTGTTCTACGATATCTAACGCGGTAACAGTGACCTCGGTACCATACCCTGTGCCTACCATATCTACCGGTGGCCTGCCATCATCTATATGCACAGGACAGACCGTGCAACTGACCGCAGGCCCTGCAGGCAATACCTACCTGTGGTACCTGAATGGCACGGCACTACCATACACCGATCCGAACAGGACGTCAATGACCTATCCGGCTAACCAGTCAGGCACCTATACCGTTACCGTTACCAACAGCACAGGTTGTGCTGCCACAACACCGGCTGCCAATGGCATACAGGTGTATGTGAACCCGGTACCAACAGTGATAACACTTGGCCCTGCCACGTTCTGCTGGGGCAGCAGTGATGTGCTGACCGTGAACGCAGGCACAGGTGGTGGTTCACCACTGAACCAGACCAACCCGCTGACCTACCAATGGTTCCGCGACAGCACACTGATAACAAATGCATCATCATCTTCTATCCAGGTGTTCGATTCCGGGAAGTACAGTGTGATAGTGAGTGTGACCAACAGCTGCTCACAGTCATCCGGAGATTCCATAAAGATAACGGTGAACAAACTGCCGGTACCTGTCATCAGTGGCTCACAGACCACAGGCGTGATAACCTGTACAAGTGGCCCTTATGCACACTACCAGTGGTACCTGGGCAATGCATCGATAGGAGGTGACACCACAGCGAGCATCACCGTATACCAGAATGGCGACTACCACGTAGTGGTGACAGACAGGTATGGTTGTGTGGGTGCATCGAGCGTATTCCACAAAGGAACAACGGGTGTGAACACCGTAACGGGCAACAGTATAGATGTGAGCATCTATCCTAACCCGGTAAGCAGCGTGGTACACATAGATGCATCGGTACCTGTGGACGCAACGATAGGTGGTATAGATGGCCGTGCCATCATGCAGCAGGCAGATGCCAGGACCATGGACCTGAGCGGCCTTGCCAACGGTATCTACATGATACGCGTGTACGACAAAACAGGTACACTGCTGAAAGTAGAAAAACTGGTGAAAGCAAGTAACTAAAAGAGAGAGGTGTATAATAGAATGAAAAAGGATGGCCGTCACAATTGTGAAGCCATCCTTTTTATGCTAAAGTGCTATCAGTTCCTCAGGTTGAAGTAGTCTGATGCCATGCGTTCTACCTCGCTGCCTATGGCCAGCGATGCAGTTGCCGCAGGCGATGGTGCATTGAGTATATGTATAGCATTGCCATGATGCTCTATTTTAAAGTCGTCTATCATCTCTCCCTCCGGTGCCAGCGCCATGGCCCGTACACCGGCACGGCCTGGTACCAGGTCGTCCATTTCAAGGCTGGGTATAAGTGCACGCAGGCGCTGCAGGAATAATCGTTTAGAGAATGCACGGCGATATTCATCTATGCCAAAACGCCAGTGCTTGTAAAAGAATTTCCACGTACCAGCATGGCTGAAGGCCTCGGCAGTATCCTTGAGCGAAAAATCTGTTTTGCCATAGCCTTCGCGCTTGAAGACGAATACAGCATTGGGCCCGCATTCGGTGCCACCCTGTATCATGCGCGTAAAGTGCACGCCCAGGAAAGGGAACTGCGGGTTGGGCACAGGGTATATCAGGTTCTTCACTTTCTTCATTCCTTTTTCAGACAGATCGTAATAGTCGCCGCGAAAACCTACAATTGTGGTGTCTATTTTCACCCCTTCGCTACGGGCTATCCTGTCGCTTTGCAGGCCCGCGCAGGTAATAATGTATTTGCCTTTAAAAGTACCTTTGGGGGTCACTACTTCAGTGTGGTCGCTTTGTTTGTTAAAGGCAGTCACCTCATGCCCGGTAAGTACCCGGCTGTTGGCAAACTGTGCATGTATCAGCTCTGCATACTTGCGGCTCACTGCTGCATAGTCTATGATGCCCGTGCAGGGCACCCATATACCACTTATACCGGTGCAGTAGGGTTCTATTTCTTTTATCTGTGCAGCCGTTATCATTTCTATGCCTTCCACATCGTTCTTCAGGCCGTTGTTGTATACCTTGTTCATGTGGGCCAGCTCACTCTCCTTGGTGGCCACTATTATTTTGCCGCATATATCGTGGGGCACTTTGTGCTCTTTTGCAAAGGCCACCAGTTCGCGTCTGCCATCTACACAGTTCTTTGCTTTGTAGCTTCCGGGTTTGTAGTATATGCCAGAATGTATTACGCCAGAGTTGTGCCCTGTTTGGTGGGCGGCTACCTCATTCTCTTTTTCAAGTACAAGTATGCTCTTGTCAGGATATTTTGAATTGATCTTATACGCCGTTGCCAAACCTACAATTCCACCACCAACTACTATTATATCATATTTGTCCTGCTGCATTTATAACATTTAGCTGGCAAAATTAAAGCGATTATAAATAGCATGCGTAAAACAGAAAGTGTAACTTTATCATCACCATATAAAGTAAGGGCGATAGTATTGCCATCTTAGCAGGGCATATTTTCGTAACTATATACGTATCTAAGTATAAAAGTCATAGGAGAAAAAAATGTTTTCAAGGCTATTTGGTAGAAATAAGGGAGAAAAAGAAAAGGAAGTTAGTACTGGAGTATCAGATTATTCGTTCCTGGGCACGGATATGCACTCGCATTTCATACCTGGTATAGACGATGGGGCGCAAACCATGCAGGATAGTATAACCCTGATAAAGGCCGTACAGGCTATGGGCTATACCAGCGTTATCACCACACCCCACATCAACTTCGACCACTACCCAAACACTGCTGAAAAAATAATGTCTGGCCTGCAGGCGCTGCATCATGAACTGAAACAGCAGAATATAGACATCAAAGTAAAGGCTGCCGCCGAGTATTATATTGACGATTATTTTTTCCAGATATTGGAGCGGCAGGAGTTACTGGCCATACAAGACAACCAGGTACTGGTTGAGATCTCAATGGCATCACAACCTTCCAACCTGCACGATATTTTGTTCAATATGCAGATGAAGGGGTACAAGCCCATACTGGCCCACCCAGAGCGCTACCTGTTCTTTATGGATAACAAAGCCATATTCAACGAAATAAAGGATAGGGGATGCCTGCTGCAACTCAATACACTTTCGCTGGCGGGCTACTACGGTGGCGATGTGCGCGCTATGGCGGAGTACCTGCTGGAGAACAAAATGTATGACTATGCCGGTACCGACATGCACCATGTGAAACATGCCGAGGTTTTGCAGCGCTTCACTACGGGCAAAACGTTTCAAAAAATGCAAAAGCACTCCTTCCTCAACCATAAATTGCTTGCTGTTTAGTTCCTGTCTCACTTGCCTTTAGCAAATACATAACAAAAACATCTCCAATTATATGCACAAGTAACCAAACGCAATATTTATCTTGCGTTACATTTTTGCATTTCGCATATTATTAATAACATTTTTGATGATAGAAATAGGTAATGTCAGGTTGGCGGTAATAGGCCTTGGATACGTAGGCTTGCCCCTTGCAGTTGAATTTGCAAAATTATACCCCACGCTCGGTTTCGATATCAATGTAAAAAGGATAGCGGAGCTGCAAGGCGGCCGCGATAATACGCTGGAGGTAGATGATGACAACCTGAAAAGTGTTATTAAAGCTACAGTACCCGAAGGCAAAGGGCTGCACTGTACCAATAAGCTAAGTGATATAGCTGGATGCAATTACTTCATTGTTACGGTACCTACGCCGGTAGATAAAAATAATTGCCCCGACCTTACGCCACTGTACAAAGCCAGCGAAAGTGTGGGCCAGGTACTGAAACGTGGCGATGTGGTCATCTACGAATCTACCGTATATCCCGGCGTTACCGAAGAGGAATGCGTGCCGGTGCTGGAGCGTGTATCGGGCCTTAAATTCAATGTGGATTTCTACTGTGGTTATTCACCAGAGCGTATCAATCCGGGAGATAAGAACCACACGGTTACTAAGATAAAGAAAGTGACCTCAGGCTCTACGCCAGAGATAGCTGATAAAGTAGATGCGCTATACAGCTCTGTGATAACTGCAGGCACACACAAGGCCAGCAGCATAAAAGTTGCAGAAGCCGCCAAGGTGATAGAGAACGCACAGCGCGATATCAACATAGCATTTGTGAACGAGCTGGCCAAAATATTTAACCGCCTTGGGATAGATACCCATGAGGTATTGGCAGCATCGGCCACCAAGTGGAACTTCCTGCCTTTCAAACCAGGGTTGGTAGGTGGCCACTGTATAGGTGTGGACCCTTACTACCTGGCACAAAAAGCACAGGAAGCCGGCTACCACTCTGAGATAATACTGGCGGGCCGCCGTATGAACGATGGTATGGGCGCCTATGTGGCCAACGAGGTAGTGAAGCTGATGATAAAGAACAACGTGCCGGTAAAGAACGCCAAACTATTGCTGCTGGGTATCACCTTTAAAGAGAACTGCCCTGATGTGCGCAACACAAAGGTGATAGACATTATAAAGGAACTACAGTCTTACAATATAGATGTAACGGTGTACGACCCATGGGCCAGCCCTGCTGAGGTGACCCACGAATATGGTATTGACATTGTGACCGAACTGAACGGCGACAAGTACGACACTGCTATACTGGCCGTAGCACACAACGCCTTTATGGACCTGGAATGGAAAAAGTCTATGAAGCCGGATGGCATAATATATGACGTGAAGGGATGCTTGGAAAAGGATACCGTACACGCACGATTATAACCCCAATATTGAACGATATGCTGCTAAGAGCGGGGGTTTTAAAAAACTCCCGCTCTTTTCGTAAGTTTACATAATTTTTTACTGTTTCATTTCCCGGGAAATAATGATGATAGAACCTCTTGCTTACGAGCAACTGATCTCTGTAGCCAACGAGTTTGGTACACCTGTTTATATATACCACGCTGAAAAAATAGCGGAGCAATACAACAAACTGAAGGACGCATTTAAGGGACACCCTACACGTTTCTTTTATGCTTGCAAATCGCTGACCAACATAAATATACTGAAGTACATAAAGAGCCTGGGGGCCAACCTGGACTGTGTGAGCATTAACGAAGTGATGCTGGGCCTGAAGGCAGGTTTTGAGGCAAAGAACATACTATACACACCTAACTGTGTGGACTTTAATGAAATAGTAGCTGCGCAGGAACTTGGGGTGAATGTGAACATTGACAACATATCTATACTGGAGCAGTTTGGCAATAAGTTTGGTGGCAGCTACCCTATATGCATCCGCATCAATCCGCATATTGAAGCTGGTGGCAATTATAAAATATCTACCGGACATATAGATAGCAAATTCGGTATCTCCATACACCAGATGCGCCATATAGAGCGCGTGGTAAAAACCACAGGACTGCACGTACAGGGACTCCATATGCACACCGGTAGCGAAATAAAAGACATCAGCGTGTTCCTTCAGGCGCTGGATGTAATGTTCGAATGCGCCAGTCGCTTTAAAGACCTTGACTTTATAGACCTGGGCAGTGGCTTTAAGGTGCCTTACAAAGAAGGCGACCGCGAAACAGATGTAAAAGGCCTGGGCGAAAAACTAACCGAAGCCGTAAAAGCGTTTGAGCAAGAATACGGACGACCGCTGGAAGTGTGGTTCGAGCCGGGTAAGTACCTGGTAAGCGAGTGCGGCTACTTTGTGACCAAAGCCAATGTTATCAAGCAAACCACAGCTACCGTATTTGTGGGCGTCAACTCCGGTTTCAATCACCTGATACGCCCTATGTTTTACGACTCATACCACCGCATCACCAATATTAGTAACCCAACAGGTGCAGAGCGCATATACACCGTAGTAGGTAATATCTGCGAGACAGACACTTTTGCATGGGACAGGGTACTGAACGAGGTACGCGAGGGCGACTATCTATTGTTTCACAATGCGGGTGCCTATGGCTTCGAAATGAGCAGCAATTTCAACTCGCGCCTCAAGCCTGCAGAGGTACTAATAATAGAAGGCCAGCCGCATCTCATACGTCGTCGCGATGTGTTCGAGGATCTGTTGAAGAACCAGGTGGAAGTACTGTAGCTGACAAATAGTTGAAACCAAAAGAGAGTAGAAAGACTGGGTCGCTCCGGTCTTTTATATTTTTATATGCTCCATCATTTCCTATCAGCGTGTTAATCACTTCCAAACATCCCGTTAACTGTTTTTCAGCAACCTGTTAACCGCTTCCAAACAGCAGGTTAAACTGGCTACAAATTGATGCAGAGTAGCTTAGTGCAAATACCTTTGACCTACAAAACAAGGAAATGAGCGCTTTACGATCAATATATATTCTGCTGGCATTAGGATGTTTTTTACAGTTTACCGCTTGTAAAAAAACGGATACACCTGCCCCCGCCCCTACTACAACTACACCAGTAGATAAGTTTGCCGATATAAAAACAAGTGCTTCATTCGATTGGTCTAATTCACAAAGCATCAACCTGCAGGTAGTAGGTTTAAGCACAATAATAAACGATAAGAACTTTTTGAAGGTAATGAGCGCCGATGGGCAGCAGGTATATTTTACACAGTATATATCTATCAACCAAAGCATCAACCCGGCATTTTCTATACCCCGAGGCACTACCAGTGTATTGGTAACTTTTGGTAGCATCAGCAAAACGGTTAGCATAGCTAACAACAAAGCCGTTTTCGACTATACTAAAATATAATTGATTAATAAGTGTGGTTGTGATAAATTTATAGTGCAAAGGATATGAGAAACAAGAGAACATTTTTATTATTTGTCATACTCACTCTGTGTTTTAACATGTCTTCCTTTGCACAGAACCCGGTATCGATAAATTGCGAGTCTGGCAACCCCCAAACAGACCAGGCCTATTGCTGGTCGTTTACGGGCAGCAGCTATGTGAACACTAATGTTATAGCAGGCAACTTTTCCGGCCTTACGGGTTCTTTATCTAACCCCGCCACCCCAAGCGGTGTAATATCTCCCTGGATAAAATTTAATGGCACCGGCACAGTAAGCTGGATGATGAAACTGGATGGCTGGGCTGGCGTTGCCTCCCGCAGCTTTGTAGTACTTCGCGAAAGCGCTACTAACAAAGGTGTGCTGGATACACTATATACTTTTGCTTTTTCGCAGAGTACTGCCACTACGGTGCAGAACCCACAGTTCAACGTTTCCTTTTCAGGCACCTACAGGTTGTACTTTTATTTCTATGGTAGCGGCGGCACCACCAAGGGTGTTTTTGATAACATCTCTATCGGCGGCACATATAATACCAGCCCATCGGGCAGTTGCGCCCCCATCCCCCCGCTTGTAGACGCTGATGGGGATGGCGTGCCTGACAGCCGGGATGCTTACCCTACCGATCCTTTAAGAGCATATAATGTTACCTATGTGGCCAATACGCTGATGTTTGAGGACAACTGGCCCCGCATGGGAGATTTTGACCTGAACGATCTGGTGGTAGACTACCAGGTGAAAGCGGTACTTGGCCCGTCTGATAACGTAGTGGATATGACCTTCAACATGACCCTGAGAGCTATAGGCGGCTTTTTTCATAATGGCTTTATGATACAGCTCGATGGTCTTTCGCCATCATCTGTAGCCAGTGTAGCGAATAGTAAATACACAACCGCAAGCTGGGTAAGCCTGGCAGCTAATGGTACGGAGAACGGGCAGAAGTATGCCAACATTGTTCTTTTTGATGATGCATACAATGTGATGCAGTCTGCCGGGGGCAACTTTGTGAACACCGTACCGGGCAACCCGCAGGTAGCCCCGGTGAAGCTGAGCGCCACCATACACTTCACTACCGGCGAAGGACAAACCGTAGGTGTCAGCAGTTTCAAGATCAACCCATACCTGGTGCTATCGCAAACCCGGGGCACAGAGGTGCACCTGGTAGATAACATACCATCTTCTTTAGCCGACAACAAGGTGTTTGGTACTGCCGATGATAATACCAACCCAGCGGCGGGAAGCTATTACAGAACAAAGACCAACCTGCCTTATGCCATATCTGTAGCAGGCCAAAGTATCCCGTATATGCAGGAGCTGGTAGACTTTACCAAAGGCTACCCCATGATCATCAACTGGGCACAAAGCAACGGCACCACTAATAGCGACTGGTATAGCAGTACCAATAGGAATGCTGCCTACTTGTATAGCAAATAGGGCAAAAATTATTTTCCTTAATTTTTACATTAAATATCTAATTGCGTATATCTTTGCAGCCCGCTTGCGGTTTGGGGAATTAGCTCATCTGGTAGAGCGTTTGCATGGCATGCAAAAGGTGAGCGGTTCGATCCCGCTATTCTCCACAAGCTTTAAGTCACCTTCGGGTGACTTTTACTTTTTTATGGAATACTGCTGCTACATCATTTATTCTGCAAAACTTGACCGATATTATATCGGTCACACAGAAAATATTGAAACGCGGCTTGTACAGCACAATTCCGGTATTTCTTCTTTTACGTCAAAGGCCAATGATTGGATACTTGTCCATCAAGAAATCTTTAAAGCGAGGGAGAATGCACGCAATAGGGAAATGGAGATCAAGAAAAAGAAAAGCAGAAAGTATATTGAATGGCTCAGTTCCAATGGATAGAGCGTTTGCATGCCCCGAAAGCTTTCGGGGAAAAGGTGAGCGGTTCGATCCCGCTATTCTCCACAAGCTTTAAGTCACCTTCGGGTGACTTTTTTTATGAAGTGTCAATTTCTTCCTAACTTTATTAAAACGAGGAAAAGACAATGTGGAACCAGATACTGCGGTACTTCTACCTGCGCAAAAAAGATCCAAACGCACCACGCGGCGCTAATATATTCCTGATGCATGGCATGAACAGGATATCAATCTTTATATTTCTGGTGGCTATTATTATAATGATCGTCCGCTTATTCAGACACTAAGGCTATAATGTGGCTGGCGGCCGTTGCTGATGCAGGTGTGCTGCCCAGCCTGTGCCACAGCGTGGCGTAGTCGCTTTTCATTTGTTGCCTGTAAGGGCCGTCTTCCAGTATCTTACTCAGTTCCTGTTGCAGGTTCTTTTCGTTCAGGTCGTCCTGTATCAGTTCTGTTACCACTGGTTTGTCCATTATCAGGTTCACCAGGCTTATGTACTTTATCTTTATCAGCTTTCGCGCCAGCCAGGTGCTTATGGCGCTGCCCTTGTAGCACACCACTTGCGGCACACCGAACAGCGCGGTCTCCAGTGTGGCGGTGCCGCTGGTCACCAAGGCTGCTGTTGCTTGTTTCAGCAGGTTGTAGGTTTGCCCTTTCACCAGTAGCACATCGGTAGCGCCGGGTATCGCTTTATACAGCTCATCGGGCTGCGAGGGCGCCTGCGCTATTACAAATTGGTATGCCGGGAAGTGGGGTACCATTTGCAACATAATAGGTAGTTTGGCTTTTATCTCCTGCGTGCGGCTGCCCGGCAGCAGCGCTATGATGGGTTTGCTGGCAATAGGTATAGCAGGCACATCGTTCTTTTCATGGCCCACCACCTCTATCAGTGGGTGTCCCACATATATGGCCTTGTAATTCCATTTTTCATAGAAGGGTACTTCAAAGGGCAGTATCACCAGCATCAGGTCCACATCACGTTTCAGCTTCTTCACCCGGTTCTCCTTCCAGGCCCACACCTGCGGGCTTATGTAGTACACCACCTTTATACCCTGTTCCTTTGCCCATGTGGCTATGCGCATGTTGAAGCCTGGATAGTCTATAAGCACCAGCACATCGGGCTTATAATCAGTTATGTCTTTCTTGCAAAATTTTATGTTGTCCAGTATGGTGCGCAGGTGCCTTACCACCTCTATAAAGCCCATAAAGGCCAGCTCGCGATAGTGTTTCACCAGTGTGGCACCCGCTGCCTGCATATTGTCGCCTCCCCAGCAGCGTATATCGGCATTGGGGTCTTGCTTGTGCAGTGCCTTTACCAGGTTACCACCGTGCAGGTCTCCGCTGGCTTCACCGGCTATCAGGTAATAGCGCATTTTACATGAAGAAGTTGAACTTAAGTAATACAGCTATCACCACATATATCATGGTGATCACAAATACACCTTTAGCAGTGTGGTCCAGCCGCTTGCTGGTATAATATATAAAGGGTATCAGGTTGGTAAGCAAACTCAGGCTCACCACTTTCGATGCAACATCGTGCATGGCGAGCATGGTATGCATGAATGCCTGTAAAGTTTCTCCGTGCAATAAAGTATAGTTGACAATGATAAGGCCCAGAAAAGGGAAGATCAATCCTATCACAAAGCCAAGCAACGGTACATTACGATCCATAAATGTTAAAATCTTGTCCAAAGATACAAAGTGAAAAGGCATTTGTACAGAAAACTGCTAAAGAGACTATCTTTATTACATAAAAGAACGAATGCTTAAATGAATTTTCCACTTAAGAACATACCAGAACGCACTCAAAAGCCTCGTAGCCATGGCATTACCATGGTCATGGACAAAGGGACAGGCCTTGTTGGCGTAAGAGATTTCCTGTCCGTAGCGGCACCATTCACAGACATTGTAAAGCTGGGTTTCGGTACCAGTTTCGTTACCAATAAACTTCGCGAGAAGATAGAGATATACCAGGAGCATGGTATACCTGTATATTTTGGAGGTACCTTGTTCGAGGCATTCCTGATACGCAACCAGGTAGAGGACTACCTGCATGTGGTCAAAGACTACAAGCTGGACTTTGTAGAAATATCAGACGGTTCTATAACGATACCGCATGCCGAAAAGTGTGGGTATATAGAGAAGTTCGCAAAGCATACAACGGTATTATCAGAAGTGGGCTCTAAAGATGAGAAGCACATCATGGCCCCATATAAATGGATAGACCTGATGAAGGCAGAACTTGATTCAGGCTCGGCCTATGTGATAGCTGAAGCCCGCGAAGCAGGTAATGTAGGTATATACCGTGGCTCTGGTGAGGTGCGCGAGGGCCTGGTACAGGAGATACTGACACAGATACCTTCTGAGAAAATAATATGGGAAGCGCCGCAAAAAGCACAGCAGGTATACTTCCTGGAGCTATTGGGCGCCAATGTGAACCTGGGCAACATAGCCCCTGCAGAGGTGATATCCCTGGAGTCTACCAGGGTGGGCCTGCGTGGCGATACCTTCTATCTTTTCCTGGATGGTATGACGAGGCCAGCACCATAGGTCATTAATTACCCCAAAAGGCAAGTGCGTAGCACTTGCCTTTTTTAATGTTTATATTATGCCCACTCCATACGGTATCATTGGTTTTCCGCTTACCCATACCTTCTCCCCAACCTATTTCAACACCAAGTTTGCCAAAGAAGGTATAGACGCTGTATACAGCTGCTACCCATTGGCGCAGATCAATGACTTTAAAGTATTGCTCAATGCTGTGCCTTTGCTGCGCGGGCTCAATGTTACCATACCTTACAAGCAAACCATTATCCCATATCTTACCGAGCTCGATACTATAGCCGGGGGAATGGGCGCTGTCAATTGCATAGATATGAGGGGTGGTATACTTAAAGGATATAATACTGATATTATTGGGTTCAGGGAAAGTTTACTGCCACTGTTGCAACCCTGGCACAAGCAGGCGCTGGTGCTGGGTACCGGCGGCGGCAGCCGTGCAGTAGGCTACGTACTGGGCAATGAAGGCATTGCCTACAAAAAAGTATCGCGAACCAGGGAGACCGGTACCGATACCATAAGCTATGATGAGCTGACACCTGAAATAATAAAAGAATATACACTTATTGTGAACACTACACCGCTGGGTATGGCACCGGATGTAGACACCTATCCACCGCTACCATATAGCGCCCTCACCCCCCACCATCTGCTTTACGATCTGGTGTACAACCCCTCAGAGACCAGGTTCCTCACGCTGGGCAAAGCACAAGGTGCAGTAATAAAGAATGGTATGGAAATGCTGCCACTACAGGCAGAGGCAGCCTGGAAAATATGGAGCAAGCTTTAAGATACGCTACATTATAGTAGCCCACGATCAAATAATATAGACAAAATACGCACAGGATCAGCCGGGCACACGCCCGGCTTATTTTTTAATAATCTTACTTATAACATTATCATATTATACTGTAAAGCATTATATTGTGCAGACAACTATATCCCTATGGTACTCAAGAAAGCAAACATGTCAAAATTAACGTCCTTATTTCTCTTGTCGTTGTTTTTGTTCATAGGTCCATCCTCATTTGCGCAATTACCTACCTGTATAGGGCCTACAGCAAATTATATTTACTATCTCAGCGGCACATCTATATATAATTTTGATCCTACGCTCCCGGTATCTGCAAGCAATCCTACTGTTAATACTATAGTGCCTTTAGCGGGTGCTAATGGATTGTCTGTTGGCAGGAACTTTAACTCAGCAAGCCCTTCCATCACTTTTTATATGGTGGGCTCCAATAACAACTATTATTATTATAATGGTACCACCTGGGTAAATACTGGTTTTAGTACAGGGAACACTGCAGCAGTAAATATTGGCAGCGGAGGCAACTATATCTATAACATAGTTGGCTTTAACGGCGAGGTATATTCGTTCAACGGCACATCGAATGGCACACTGTTGACCACCGTTCCCGGCTGGAATGCAGGGGACTCTTATGATATCTCTGCAGATTGCTCTGGTAATTTTTACGTTATAGAACAAAATGTTGCTCCCACCACAGTAAAAAAATTCAATACTGCCGGTACACTATTAAATACCTATAACATGACGGGCTATACTGGTACTGGTGGCGGTGGGCTTGCTGTGTTCAATAACAATATTTATTTTGATAACAGCAACGATCTATACATGGGTACCATTACTGGCAGCACCATCAACTTTAGCATGGTTGCTACACTGCCATCCGGCTCGTTCATAAACGACCTGGCTTCATGTCCCACAGGAATAAACCCGCAAAGCACCGGGCCGGTCTATTTATGTCCGGGAAGTTTAGGGGTAGAACTTTCGGTTGTTGGTGCCGCACCTTATACCTGGACCGTGATAAGCGGGCCAGCTACACTTACACACACAGCTACAGACAGTACAAGAATTGTAACTACTAATGCAAATGCTATTATCGTTGCCCAAAATGGTGCAAATAACTCATGCGATACATTTCATATCATAGTGCCAAAGGCAACAGTACACTCCGGTCTTCCGGGTACAGTATCAGGATGCAATACGTATATCGATACGCTGAATGGCTTGCTTACCGATACAACTACAGGACTTACCTACGACCTGATGTGGTCGCCTGTAGCAAACATTTCATCTGGCGGCAATACTTTGCGCCCGGCAGTGCACCTTACCGGCAGTACTGTTTTTAAGCTCACAGCCACTACGATATCTACCCAAGGCAACTGTTCTTTTTCTGATAGCGGGCTGCTCAATACCATAAACACAGGTGTCATAGCTTCCTTCACCGATACATTGCATTTAGGATGTGGACAAGACACTGTAATATTCACCAACCTTTCTACAGCACAAACCAGCCAGTACTGGGATTTTGGGGACAACAGCGGTTCTCCCCTTCTGAACCCCACACACATATACACCAATCAGGCCAACCATAGTGTACTGCTAAAAGTAAGCAACGGGCAGTGCACAGATACTATGCGCCTGGCTGTAGATCCACCACATCTTATTCATGCATCGTTCACTGTCAGTGCCGATACCATTTGCCAGGATGGCTCCATAACATTTGCCAATACATCGGCTGGTACCACTCCTGCTTACCTGTGGAGTTTTGGGGATGGCAGCATAGACACTACCCTTAGCCCTGCACATATATATACTCATGAAGGCACCTTCCTGGTCACCCTCACCGAGAAAGACTTTGTACCGTGCTACGATACGGTGAAAAAGTATGTGACCGTAGACTCTTTAAGCACGGTCAGCTTCACTGCCAGCGATAGTGTGCTGTGCAGGGGGAAGGCTGTTATATTCACCGGCAAATATGCTAATAGTGGCTACGTGGGCAATGAATGGGATTTTGGGGACGGCGCACAAATAACCAATACCAACCCTATAGAGCACGGATACCTGTTTTCAGGTACCTACCATATTTCCGTTACCACTAAGTACAGGGCCTGCCCTAATGTTACTTATTTTAAGGATGTTACAGTAAGGGATTATCCTATGCTTAACCTGGGTGCGGATACCTCTATGTGTCCTAATGCCAACCCTATACAAATAGGCGACCTAATAAATGCCGGCAACCCTAATGCTGCATGGCTATGGAATACCGGCGATACAACCGCCATCATCAATGCCCCGCAACCGGGTGTATATTATGCCACCGTAAGTGTCAATGGTTGCTCCACATCAGACACCGTGTGGATAAAGAATGATTGTTATGTGTCTATCCCTAACTCTTTCACGCCCAACAGTGATGGCATTAACGACTACTTTTTCCCGCGCCAGCAGTTATCTTCCAGTGTGTCCACTTTCAAGATGAATGTATACAACCGCTGGGGACAAATCATGTTCGAAACAGGGAACATCAGTGGCCGCGGTTGGGATGGCAAGTTTAATGGCCACGACCAACCCGAAGGTGTTTACATCTACACCATACAGGTCACCTTTACTGATGGCGAATCTGAGAACTACAAGGGCAACGTGACGCTATTGCGGTAGCAAGAGTAGCATGTATACAAAATAGCCGGAGCAGTTTGTGCTCCGGCTATTTTTATGCGTGGCAAGGAATAAATTAAAAAAGCTCCTTACGGTGCTCCAGCACCCAGGTGGTGATATAATCTGCTATCTCAGATGTGGATGTGCCTGGGGCAAAAAGTTTGCCGGCACCCATTGCGTTCAGTTCAGCCATATCCTCTTCGGGTATAATGCCGCCACCCGTGAGCAACACATTGTCCAGGCCCTTTTCCTGCATCAGTTTCATTATCTTGGGGAATACCGTCATGTGGGCGCCGCTTAGTATGCTTATCCCTATAGCATCAGCATCTTCCTGCAGCGCTGTTGCTACTACCATTTCCGGTGTCTGCCGCAGCCCGGTATATATTACTTCCATACCTGCATCGCGCAGTGATGTGGCTATTACCTTGGCACCCCTGTCGTGCCCGTCCAGGCCCACCTTGGCTACTACTACCCGTATTGGCCTGTGTGTGTTGTTATTCATATACTGTACATACTCCGCTATGTAGAATTACGGACAGGTAAAAGTAAGGATTTATGGTCCGCCAGCATAGCGCCCCGGCAATTTTAGTTCATTTTCACCTGTTCTGCTTCGCGCTTCATGGTCAGTTCCCATTTCCAGGCGGTGTCCATCATTTGCTCCAGGTCGTACTTGGTGTGCCAGCCCAGTTCTGTTTGTGCTTTGTTGTTGTTAGCATATACTTCTACCACATCGCCAGGGCGGCGCGGGCCTATCTTGTAGTTCAGTTGCACACCCGATACTTTCTCAAAAGCCGCTATCAGTTCCAGTACGCTTACACCGTTGCCAGTGCCCAGATTGAATACCTCGCAGTTCTCTTTGTTGCCACCTTTTATCAGGTATTGCAGTGCTTTGGTGTGGGCATTGGCTATGTCCATTACGTGTATGTAGTCGCGCACGCAGCTGCCATCACGGGTGGGGTAATCATTGCCGTAAACGGTCATTTCTTTGCGCTTACCTATGGCAGTTTGTGTTACAAAGGGCACAAGATTTTCCGGCACTTCCTGTAGCTCGCCTATAATGCCGCTGGGGTGCGCACCTACAGGATTAAAGTAACGGAGCAATGTAGCATTGAAGCGCGAATTTGGCTTAGAGAAATCCCTGCATATATCCTCGCCCATTTGCTTGGTGCGGGCATATGGCGACTCTGCCTCGCCAAGTGGTGCGGTCTCTACTACCGGCAACTTGGTAGCATTACCGTATACAGAGCACGACGAAGAGAATACAAAATTATTCACGTCATATTCCTGCACGCACTGCAGCACATTGACCAGTGAATTAAGATTGTTCCTGAAATATTTTAGTGGTTCTTTTACAGACTCTGGTACCGACTTGTATGCCGCAAAATGGATAACACCCACTATATCTGGATTCTCAATAAAGATAGCTTCTGTATCCTCCAGGTTGCAGAGGTCTACCTTGTAGTTCTTTATCGTCTTACCCAGCACCTTGTTCACGCCGCCAAGCATACGCAAAGAGCCACGCGACAGGTTGTCCACAGATATAACTTCAAATCCGTTCTCTACAAGGTCTACAATAGTGTGGCCGCCAATATAGCCGCATCCGCCGGTAACTAATATCTTATTCATCACTCACAGGTTGTAAGCAAATATAACGCTTCTATTTTACCTGTTGCATATCCACAAGGCGTTTATATTTACCATTGCTGGCTATAAGTTGTGCATGGGTGCCACGCTCCACAACAGTACCTTTTTCCAGCACTATTATTTCATCTGCATGCTGTACTGTACTCAGCCGGTGGGCTATAACTATACAGGTACGGTTTTGCATCAGTTTATTGATGGCATCCTGCACTATGCGCTCGCTCTCCGTATCCAGCGATGAGGTAGCTTCGTCCAGTATCAGTATAGGTGGATTTTTAAGTATAGCACGCGCTATGGTAATGCGCTGGCGCTCACCACCACTGAGCCTGGTGCCGCGGTCCCCGGCTACAGTATCATAACCATCTGGTTTGCCAATGATGAAGGTATGCGCATGTGCCACAGTAGCCGCTTCTTCCACACGCTCTTTTGTGGCACCGCCAGTACCAAGTATGATGTTGTTGTACAGCGTATCATTGAACAGCATAGGGTCCTGGCTCACCACACCTATCAGCCTGCGCACATCATCTATCTTCAGGTCTTTTACATTGGTGCCATCTATAAGTATATCACCGCTGGTCACATCATGAAAGCGCGGTATCAGGTCTACAAGCGTACTCTTGCCAGCGCCCGATGCACCCACCAGCGCTATGGTCTTACCTTTAGGTATAATGAGGTCTATGCCGTTAAGTATCTTTTTATCACCGTAGTTGAAGTGTACATTTTTCAACTCTATATTGTTGCTGAATGTTTTTATGGGTTTGGCATTTGGCGCTTCCACTATTGTATTCTCTGCCATCAGCAGGTATTCTATACGGTCAAGCGCCGCATTACCTTTCTGCACCGTAGATACTGCTGAAGAAAGATTTTTAAATGGAGTAATGATCTGCGTGAACAGTGCTATATAAGTAAGAAAAGTTTCGGCCTGCAGTCCACCACGCCCGGTGAGTACCAGGCTACCACCATACCACAGTATTACAGCCACAGCTATTACCCCCATGGTCTCAGACAGTGGCGATGCCAGCTCGCGACGTGCATTGATCTTGTTGCGTACACGAAACAGCAAGTTGTTCACCTTCGTGAATTTCAGGTGCTGGCTCTTTTCTGCGTTGAATGATTTTACCACGCGCATGCCGGCAAGTGTTTCATCTACCAGCCCCAGCATAATGCCCAATTGCTCTTGTGCAATGTTCGATGACTTGCGCAGCGACTTACCTACCAACCCTATCACCCCGCCCGCTACCGGCAAAAAGATAAGCAGGAACAAAGTGAGCTGAAAACTGATATAGATCATGGTCCCAAAAAAGAAGATGATGGTGAGCGGCTCGCGTATAAATGTTTCCAGCACACTCATGATGCTCCACTCCACTTCGGTAATATCATTTGTCATCCGCGATACCAGGTCGCCCTTGCGCTCTTCTGTAAAGAACCCTATGGGCAGCGACAGTGTTTTGGTGAACATATCATCGCGCAAGCGGCGGATGACAGAGTTGCGTATAGGGCTCAATATATAAACCGACCAATACAGGAATAGATTTTTGAGCATTGTGAAGATGACCACCACCACACATATCCAGGCCAGTGCTGTCACTTTCCCCTGTTGGTTGATGATGTCTTGTACAGTAGTAGAAATATAAGAAAGTGCTCCTGTCGACTTAGTGCCTGTAGGCACTGGCGGAGCATCGCCACGAAACAATACCTGCAGCACAGGTACCAGCATAGTAAGCGAGAAGACCGAGAAGATGATCGCCAATATGTTGGTGGTAAAGTATAATGCTATCTGTGCTTTATAATCCTTCAGATACCTGAGTATCCGGGCCATTTTTTTAAACATGTCGTCAATTCAAAAAGTAAAACTAATCGGCCAGCGTCCAGCTCACAGTTCCGTCCTTTTCATCCTTCAGCAGCACACCTGCTTCTGCCAGGCGGTTGCGTATCTGGTCGCTGGTCGCGAAGTCTTTTCGGTTGCGGGCATCCTTGCGTATCTCTACCAGCAGTTGCAGCACACTGTCCAGGTTGTTGCTTTGCGGTGCGGCCAGTCCTTGCAGACCAAGCACGTCTTCCAGGTACGTTTTGTAGGTGCTCTTCAACAGCTCCAGCGTATCGGCACTTATTGCATTGCCGCTGATCTGGCCGCCCTTTATACCATTTATCACTGGTGCCAGCTCAAACAGGCTGGCCAGCACTTTGGCAGTGTTAAAGTCATCGCTCATGTACTCTGCACAGCTGTTGCACCATTCCGTCACTTGTTTGTCCAGTTCTTTATCAGTAGCATCGCCGCCGGTATGTTGCAACTTTTGCAGTACTTCGTAAGCCTCCCAAAGTCTCCTCAGTGCTTTTTCTGATGCCTGTAGTGCCTCGTTACTAAAATCGAGCGTGCTGCGGTAGTGGGTCTGCAATATGTAAAAGCGCACTACCATAGGGTGGTAGGGTTGTTCCAGTATAGGATGGTTGCCGCTAAACAATTCAGTGAGTTTTATCACGTTGTTGTAGCTTTTTCCCATCTTCTTACCGTTGATGGTTATCATGTTGTTGTGCATCCAGTAGTTTACCGGCGCATGGCCGTGTGCTACTGTGCTCTGTGCTATCTCACTTTCGTGGTGGGGAAACTGCAGGTCCATACCGCCACCATGTATATCAAAGGTCTCGCCCAGGTACTTGCTGCTCATGGCGCTGCACTCTATGTGCCAGCCAGGGAAGCCCTCGCCCCATGGACTCTTCCAACGCATGATGTGTTGTGGAGGTGCAGCTTTCCACAGTGCAAAGTCTGTTTTGTTCTTCTTTTCGTCCTGCCCTTCCAGCTCGCGCGTGGTCTCCAGCAGGTCGTCTATAATGCGGCCGCTTAGTTTGCCATACGGATAGTGTTCTGCATATTTCTTCACATCAAAGTACACACTGCCGTTCACCTCGTAGGCATATCCTTTTTCTATGATGGTCTCTATCATAGTTATCTGCTCTATGATATGGCCGGTAGCCGTAGGCTCTATACTTGGGTCCAGCGTGTTGAAGAGGCGCATGCCCCAGTGGAACAGGTTGGTGTATTTATGCACCAGTTCCATAGGTTCCATTTTTTCCAGGCGGGCCTTGTCGCTCACCTTGTCTACTGCTTCGCGGCCTTCTTCTTCAAAGTGCCCGGCATCGGTAATATTGCGCACATAGCGCACCCGGTAGCCCAGGTGCAGCAGGTAGCGGTTCACCACATCGAAGGTGATGTAGGGCCGGGCATGGCCCAGGTGGCTCTCGCCGCTTACGGTAGGGCCGCATACATAAAGGCCGGCATAGCCGGGCGTTATGGGTTCGAACTTTTCCTTTTGCCTTGTGTATGAATTATATAGATACAGGTCTGCCATGTTGAAAATAAGTGCAAAATTATCTTATTATTAGTTAGCGTGGGGTGAAATTTGTGTAGATAAGGAAATCAAAGCGCAGCCAAATATTCTGGACATTCTTTATATTTAGCTCATCTAAAGCAGGCCCATGGCAAAACTAAAAAGTGTAGACCCCCGCATAAAGGTGAACAACGACACCGGCTTTGGCAGTGCTACCGGCAATAACGGCAGCAGGTTCATCAATAAAGATGGCTCGTTCAATCTGAAACGTGAGGGTATATCCTTCATTAACCGGTTCAGCATATACCAGCAAATGCTCAACCTACCCCGCTGGAAGTTCATAGGTATCATCATCCTTTTTTTCTTTGCCATCAATTTGTGCTATGCCTCCGCATATTTCATTTTATGTGATGGGCAAATGCTGGGTATGAACAATGCAACAGACTGGATAAAATTTAAAGAATTGTTCTTTTTCAGCTGCCAAACATTTACCACTGTAGGCTATGGCCGCATAAACCCTTTGGGCGATGGGGCTAACATCATAGCATCTGTAGAGGCGCTTACGGGCTTCCTGTCTTTTGCTATTGCTACCGGTCTCATTTATGGCCGCTTTGCCAAGCCACGCTCCTACCTCATGTTCAGCGACCTGGCGCTTATAAGTCCGTATAACGACAAGACCGCGCTCACTTTTCGCTTTGCTACCTACAAAGACAACCATGTGCTCACCAATGTGGAGATAAAAGTGAACATAGCCCTGAAGGTGACCGAGAACAACAAGGAGGTGTACAAGTTTTATGACCTGGAACTGGAACGCTACAAGGTAGACAGCCTGCCTATGAACTGGACCGTAGTGCACCCCATAGATGACAATAGCCCGGTAGCTGGTTTCACTTATGAGGACATGGAGAATGCCGATGTAGAGCTATACGTGCTGATAACCGGCTTTGACGCCGTGTACAGCAGCCCCGTGCAGCAGCGTACCTCTTACACTTACCAGGAAATGAAGTTCAATGCCAAGTTCGTACCAATGTACCGCGAAAGCCCGGATGGCCAAAGTACCATACTGGAAATGCATAAGCTGAATGTGATAAAAGTAGTGGATGCGAAGCCTGTATAGGTAAAGTATATCATGCGTCACAATTGTTTCATGAACTGGCATTATTTTTCTATTCTTAGGCAATTAGCGTAGGTTTGCCCGTACAGCTATACTATTCATGCGGTTATACCTTTTATTATATATACTCCTTCTTTCCTTTACCGGTACTGTTGCTATTGCCCAATCAACTCCCGACCTGAAGGCCCCACGCATCCTGATACTGCTTGATGAGTCGAGCAGTATGATAAGCAAGTGGGGTGACAAAGACAAGCGCTACCAGGTTGCAGACCGTATCATCCTTAACCTGATGGACAGTGTGTACAAGGTGAACGACCAGGTAGAATTCTCATTGCGCGTATTTGGGCACCAATATACCGTTCCCGAGAACAACTGCTTCGATACCAAGAACGAAGTAATGTTCAGCAAGGACAACTATACACAGATGTCGCTGAGGTTAGCCAATATCACTCCACTTGGCGTTACCCCCATAGCCTATGCTCTTAAAGAAGCTGCCGAGAACGACCTGGGCGACGAGTGGAAGTACGCTTATAGTATAGTGCTTATTACCGATGGCGGCGAAAGCTGCGGTGGCAATATATGCGATGTGGTGAAGACGCTGCTGGCCCGCAAGATCAACTTTAAGCCCTACATAGTAAGCCTGGTAGACTACGCACCCCTGCGCACCGAGTACGACTGCCTGGGCAACTACCTGCAGGTAATTGCCAATAAAGATATTCCCGGTGCGGTGAGTACCATAGTACAGAGTTACCGCCCCATGCTAAGACCGGTGATCACAGACACCAATATGCTGGTAAAGAAAATACCTGTAGCACTGCCAGTAGTAGCAGCACCAAAGCCCAAACCACAACCGGTGATAGAGGCACCCAAGCCACAACCTAAAATAGATACCCTCAAACCTGTAGTAGTAGTAGTGCCACCACCTGTAGTGGTACCCCCACCAGTACCGGAGAAAGTGGTGATAGCAAAGTTAGAACCCATTAGAACGCTTGTAGAGACAAGTTTTGTGCGAAAATTCTCTGCCATAAAAACCTTCAGTGTACCGAAGCCTATACTGGCCAAAATAGAGAAAGAGCCAACAGTGGTGCAAGTACCCCCGCCAGCACCAGTGGTAGCTCCGCCGCCGCCCGTTGTGGTACCACCTGCGCCGTCAATGCCACCTAAAACAAACATAAGTAAAATAGCACGGTCGCGCACCCTAAAGGAACTCAGCTACTTTTCTGATGAGTACATTCCATTGGTACGCGCCAGCGTGCCTACGCCCGTATTGGCTACTATACCGCCAGATCCTATACCTGTAGTAGTGGCGCCCCCTGCCCCCCAGCCTGTGCCAGTCAAACCAATTGTGGTAAAGAAACCTGCTAAACCAACTAAGCCGGCTATTACACCTGCTATAGTACCTGGCATGCCTACCGCGGCCAAGATAGTTCCCTTTACTATAGAAACGATAGACGCTAAAGAAACTACAGTTGAGATATACCTAACCGATGGCCATGGCAAGTTTTACAACACATCACCACAGATAACAGTGCAGGATCCGCCAAGTGGCAACACCGTATCACAATTCTACCGCACGCTGGATGCTACCAACAAGCCCGATGCACAACCACTAAAAGAAGGCAACTACAATATAGTGATGGGTGGCAAGAGCACCATGATAATGCGCAGCATAACCGTGCAGCCCAACAAGACCAACAAGATATATGTGGTAGTAAGCTCTGGCACACTGAAGTTTGAATATGCAGGTGCGCCCAACAGGCCTATGACCGAGTTCAGGGCGGTGGTGGTGTTGCGAACAGACAGAGGTGGCCCGGTGATAACACAAAAATGTACTGCACAGATCAACTACGATCCGGGGAATTATTTTGTAGAAATAAACACGTTGCCCATATCGCGCAGGAACGTGGATGTAGACCCGGGATCTGAATCGATACTGAGTATAGAGCAGCCTGGCTTTGTGCAGTTCACCAATCAGAACAAGCTGGGCAATGTGAGCTTGTATACCCCACTGGGCGACAAGTATGCGAAATTCCATACCATAGAGATAAGTGGTAACCCAGCCAGCCAGAAACTACAGCTGCAGCCGGGTACCTACCAGGCGCACTTCTTCAAAAATGTGAACCTGCCTACTGTAGCAGAAAGCATGGTGACCTTTAATGTAAAGAGCAACGCCGTAACCGAAGTAGAGATAAAGTAACCCTATGGACGACATCGATATAGAATTGATAAACAGCAGGCACCCCAACTACCAGCAGGTGTGGGAGGTACGGGAAGAAGTATTGCGCCAACCCCTGGGCATGTCCCTAAAAAATGAGGACCTGAACATGGATGCTGAAGACCTTATCTTTACTGCTGCAGCAGGCGGGCAAGTGATAGGCTGCGTAATGCTGCACCCCATTGATGCCGATGTGATAAAGCTGCGCCAGATGGCAGTGTATCCGCAATATCAAGGTACAGGTGTGGGCAGGTCGCTGGTACAGCATGCTGAGCAATTCGCGATACAGGAAGGCTTTAAAAAGATGGTGCTGCATGCCCGTATAGTAGCCCGCGATTTCTATAGCAAGCTGAACTATGAGATAGTAAGCGGTGAGTTCACAGAAGTAGGCATACCGCACGTGGTGATGGCAAAGGTACTTACCGATCAATCCAGCCCCAGGTCTTTATAATACATCTCCGCATTCATTACGCCTGAAAATATCATTGCGCCGTCTTTGGGGTCATATGCGGTAACAGACACTGTGCTGTAACCATCCATATCTACAGGAGGGCCAAACTTGATGTCTATGCTACGCAGCTCTTTGTGCCTGCCCTTCATTACTGCGGCATGGCCCCTGTAGAGCAAAAATCCACCAACAGCATTCTGCATGATACCTTGCAGCGGGAAGCGGTATTCTGTTCTTCGCCCCGGCAGTAGTTCTATGGTGTATGTCCTATTCTTGTCCAGTGCAGCGCTGGCACCATAAAGTGCCTGGTCGCTTGTGGGCAATAGCTGCATGGCTTTTTCAATATCCTTTATGGTGAACAGCAGGCGGTAGTCGCCAAAGAGCACGGTCACCTGTGGCTCTATCCACAGCTTTTTTAAGGTAATGGTCTGCTGCGCGCGGCTGCTGGCCGGTGCTGCAATAAGTAAGATAACAAGCGCTGTTCTAAACAACTTTGCCATACCCATATCATTATGACAACATGAACTTATAAGTTTCTCAACTCCTGCCTGAGGAACGATTCCAGTTCAGCTTTGTCGGGAAGCTCTAATTTATATTTTCTTACAAATAGCAATTCGTCCATTCCCGCTGTGGCATATTCTACAAGGGTCTCGTTCTTATTGGTTACCAGCAGTATACCTATAGGAGGGTTATCATCAGCACGTTGTACTTCCTTCTTATAATAATTGAGATAAGTATTGAGTTGTCCGGCGTTGTTGTGTGTGAACTCTTCTACTTTCAGTTCTATTAGTACATGGCATTTCAGCACACGGTGGTAAAAAACAATATCGATAAAGAAATACTCATCGCCTATCAATATTCTTTTTTGTCTTGCTTCCAGACAAAAGCCATGCCCCATCTCCAGGAGAAAGTTTTGCAAGTGATCCAGCAAGGCAATTTCAAGATCATTCTCTTCTACTGCATCTTTAGTAGGCAACCCTAAGAACTCAAAAGTGTATATGTCTTTTACAAACGTCTGCGGTAATACTTCTGCTGTCTCATTCAGCATCTCCAGTAGTTGCTCCGGCTTTTTAGAGATACCACTTCTTTCGTAGAGCAACGAGTTGATCTGCCTTTTCAGTTCCCGTACGCTCCAAGTACCTTTTATAGCTTCTATGGCGTAGAAGGCACGTTTTTGAGCCTGCTCAATGGGAAGTAATAATGTGATATGTGAAAAGGAAAGTTTGTTTATTATTTTCTCATTTAACTTGTCTTCATAAGACAAAGCTGTAGGCGTATCTTCTTGTTTAATCAATTGCACAGACACTGTCTGCGCAATTCCTATTATATTATTTTGTAATTCAGCAGACACTGTCTGATGAATTCCCATTAGGTTATTTTGTAATTCAGCAGACACTGTCTGACGAATGTTTATAAATTGAATATAAAACAAGCGGTTGGTGCGTAAAGCGGTAACAGACAAGCCTTTTACCCGCAAAGAATCAGATAAGATCTCTAATAGACCATCGCCGTATTTAGCTTTGTCCTCTCCTTTTTGTTCGTATTCTATAATGTAGTAGCCAATGAGCCAGTTCCGGATGGTAAGCAAACGGTTCACGGCTTTATTGGCTTCCTGTTTCAGGGAAGCATCAATATTTTTTATGCTCGATACCAGTATGCAGGTTCATACACTACTTATTACTGTTAGAACGATACCCTAAAATAGTAATATATATTCATCAGACAGTGTCTACCTTATTCCTATTAGCTTTTAGTAATTACAACATGCTCCTTACTGCATCTATAACGGCTTGCAGGTTGCCCGTAAACTGACCGCCGGCTGTGGCCATTGTTTTCTGTCCGCCGCCGCCGCCTTTTATGAGCGGGGCTACTATGTCCTTTATTATCTTGCCTGCGTCAAGGCCCTTGGCTGCCACAACGCTATCGGCTATGCCTACGGCTACAAATGCTTTACCATCTATATTGCTGCACAGCACTATCACGTGGTCGTTCAGGTGGGCTTTTACGTCCAGGCAAAGCTTTTTCAGGGCATCGCCGTTGCTTACGTTCACTATAGTGCCTACAAAAGTTACCTGGTTGATGATCTCATCCTTAGTAAGCACCTCGTTACGGATGCCTACCAACTGACGAGCCTCCATGCTTTCTACATGTTTCTCCAGCTGGCTCTTTTCTTCGTAAAGTTTTTCAATTGCTTTAATGGGGTCTTTAGTGCTTTTCAGCAAGGTGCCTACCTGGTGCAGTTGCAGCAATTTATCATTCACATATTCTGCTGCCGCTTTGCCGCTTACTGCCTCTATACGGCGCACACCTGCTGCTACTGCTGCCTCGCTGGTTATCTTAAAAAAACCCAGCTGCCCGGTAGCACCTACGTGGGTACCACCACATAGCTCTATGCTATAGCCAGGGTCCATCATTACTACGCGCACTACGTTGCCATACTTCTCGCCAAACAGTGCCATGGCACCCATAGCCACGGCCTCGTCCTTGGTCATTTCTTTGATGACCACAGGTACGTTCTCGCGTATCTTGGCGTTCACTATATTTTCTATCAGCACCAGCTCCTCATCGGTCACTTTTGCAAAGTGGGAGAAGTCGAAACGCAGGTAATCCTCATTTACTAAGGAGCCTTTTTGTGCTACGTGTGTTCCCAGCACCTGGCGCAGCGCTGCATGCAGCAGGTGGGTGGCGCTGTGGTGTACTGCGGTGTGCAGGCGCTTGCTTGCATCTATGGTAGCATGTACCTGTGCTTCTATATCAGCAGGTAGTGCATCGGTAAAGTGTATGGTCAGGTTGTTCTCCTTACGGGTATCGGTGACGGTGATCGCCTCATCGCCAAACAGTAGTGTACCGGTATCGCCTACCTGACCGCCGCTTTCGGCATAGAACGGTGTGGTATCCAGCACCACCTGGTAGCTTTCTTTGCCCTTGGCCCGTATACTGCGGTATTTGAGTACCTGTGCTGTTGCCTGGGTGCTATCGTACCCTACAAAGTGCGTGGCGCCGCCTTCGCGCACCACTATCCAGTCGTCGGTGTCCAGCACACCGGCAGCACGACTGCGGGTCTTCTGTTGCAGCATCTCACTATCGAAAGCAGCTTCGTCCACTTCCAGCCCATGTTCTGAGCCTATAAGGCGGGTAAGGTCTATTGGAAAGCCATAGGTGTCGTACAATTCAAAAGCAGCTTTACCGTTTATGATATGCGTTTGCTGCGCCTTGGTATCGGCTACTATATCGTCTATCTTCTTCAGTCCTTTATCGAGCGTGCGCAGGAAGGCATCTTCTTCTTCCTTTATTACTTTGCTCACCAGGTCTACCTGGTGTTGCAGTTCGGGGAACACATGCTCGAATTGCGTAGCCAATACCGGCACCAGTTTGTGCAGTAAAGGGTGCTTATGATCGAGATACGTATAGTAGTAACGAACAGCCCTGCGCAGTATGCGGCGGATGACATAACCGGCACCTGTATTTGATGGCAGTTGCCCATCGGCAATAGTGAAGCTTATAGCACGTATATGATCGGCCAGTACACGGAAAGCCACATCGGCCTTGCTATCTGTAAAACCGTATTTCTTTTGCGTTATCTGCTCTACGTGGGCTATGGTGCCGGTGAACAGGTCGGTATCATAGTTGCTTTGCTTGCCTTGCAGCACGCGCACCAGGCGCTCCAGTCCCATACCTGTATCCACATGGCGAGCAGGGAGGGGCTGCAGGCTGCTATCCTTCAGGCGATTGTACTGCATGAACACGTTGTTCCATATCTCTATCACCTGCGGGTGGTCTGCATTCACCAGGTCGCGACCGCTGCTTTGTGCGCGCTCATCGTCTGTGCGGCAATCCACGTGTATCTCGGAGCATGGGCCACATGGGCCGGTATCGCCCATTTCCCAGAAGTTGTCTTTCTTGTTGCCGGGGATGATGCGGTCTTCGGCCACGTATTGCTTCCACAATTCATACGCTTCATCGTCGCGGTCCAGCTTTTCGGCTGCATCGCCCTGGAAGTAGGTAACATACAGGCGGTCCTTGGGTATCTTGTATACCTCTGTGAGCAGTTCCCAGCTCCACTCTATGGCTTCGTTTTTAAAGTAGTCGCCAAAGCTCCAGTTGCCCAGCATCTCGAACATGGTATGGTGGTAGGTATCTACTCCCACTTCTTCCAGGTCGTTGTGCTTGCCGCTTACGCGCAGGCATTTTTGGGTATCGGCCACGCGGGTATATTCTGGTGCGCGGTTGCCCAGGAAGTAATCTTTGAATTGGTTCATACCCGCGTTGGTGAACAACAGGGTAGGATCGTTCTTTATGACAATAGGCGCAGAGGGCACTACATGGTGTCCTTTGTCGCGGAAGAAATCGAGGAACTGCTGGCGTATCTCGTTGGCAGTGAGCATAAGTGTATATAAAATGTAAGGCTGCGAAAATAGTTAAAAATCGGGTGATGGTAAGGGGTGTGGTAATACGATAATGCGGTAATGCGACAATTGAGCTGTCTATAATTGTGCAACCCTCCGACCTTTATCAAAATTACCGACCGGTAAGAAAAAATAAAATTTGTTATTTCTGACGAGAGGCTACCCTAAAAATAGCCGTAGTGGCTTATATGCGTTTTAAGATAAATTTCTTTTCTTTCCGCTTTTTACCGATACCGGAAATTTGTGCGGCCCACATCTTCAACGTTTTTTATGTCTATCTACCGCTTTTATTGCAGGCAAGATACGATATGGGAGTAGGGGTTTCCAAATAAAGATGTCCACAAATTTGGGTGTTGCCTAGCGGGATGGGTGGGGTGGGGCACGGACAAGGGTAGGGAAAGAGAGGGTTGCACAAAAACGGGGCTGAAAATTTTCAGCCCCGTTTTTTTATTAATAAGATCAGATATTATTTGATGACCCCTAACTCCTTACCTACTTTGGTGAAAGCAGCAATTGCCTTATCCAGGTGGTGACGTTCGTGGCCGGCAGATATCTGTACGCGGATGCGTGCCTGACCTTTAGGCACTACGGGGTAGAAGAACCCGATAACGTAAATACCTTCTTCCAATAGCTTGGCAGCGAATTGCTGGGCTACAACTGCATCGTACAGCATGAGCGGTGCAATAGCGTGGGTGCCGGGCTTAATATCGAAACCGGCATCGGTCATCTGCTTGCGGAAATAAGTAGTGTTCTCTTCCAGCTTGTCGCGTAGTTCGGTGGTCTCGCTCAGCAGGTCGAGGACAGCTATGGAAGCACCTACTACCGATGGCGCTACAGTATTAGAGAACAAGTATGGACGGCTGCGCTGGCGCAGCATTTCTATTATTTCTTTTTTACCACTGGTGAAGCCACCCGATGCACCACCTAAGGCCTTGCCCAAGGTGCCTGTAATGATATCGATACGACCCATAACGCCACACAGCTCGTGCACGCCACGGCCGGTCTTGCCCATGAAGCCCGATGAGTGACTTTCGTCTATCATCACCAGCGCATCATATTTATCGGCGAGATCGCATATTTTGTCCAGCTGGGCTATGGTGCCATCCATGCTGAACACAGAATCGGTAACAATGATGCGAGTACGTGCATCGGCCTGCGCCTGTAGCTGTGCTTCCAGGTCGGCCATATTGTTGTGCTCGTAGCGCGCACGGCGGCACTTGGTGAGGCGCACACCATCTATAATAGAAGCGTGGTTAAGCGCATCGCTGATGATGGCATCGTCCTCGCCTAGTAGAGGCTCGAACACGCCACCATTGGCATCAAAGCAGGCAACATATAATATGGTATCTTCTGTACCCAGGAAGGTAGCTATTTTGGCTTCCAGTTCTTTGTGTATATCCTGTGTGCCGCAGATGAAGCGCACACTGCTCATGCCATAGCCACGATCATCAATGGCCTGGTGGGCAGCTGCTATCACCTTGGGGTGGCTTGAGAGGCCCAGGTAGTTGTTGGCGCAAAAGTTGAGCACTGTGCGGCCATTCACGGTTATCTCCGCACCTTGTGGCGAAGCTATGATGCGCTCCTGTTTGAATAGTCCGGCATCTTTTATTTCCTGCAGTTCTTTTTGTATTCGCTCGTAGAAGCTGGCGCTTGGCATATATATACTATTTGAGGGCAAATGTAAAATAATTAAAAGGGAAATAACCTGTCTGTGCAGACAAGTTATTTCCCTAATTGATGGCTGCGATAGGTTGCAGGAATGTTTTAACTCAGAACCTGCCCACGTAATCCTACTTTCTTTTGCATGCACAAAAGAAAGTAGCAAAGAAAAGTGCAGTCGGCTGCGATCACCGCAGCATCCGACGCAGCTTTGTGCAGGCACCAGTGCTACTGTAGTACCCAGCTAAGGAATGCTACCTCATATTGACCTACACTATGCCCTGGCCATTTTACCCATTTCTTAAAACTTAAACGTCACGCCGCCCAGCACATTGAACCCTGCCTGCGGGAAAAAGTAATTGGTGTTCACTACGCTGCCATCAGGGTTGGCCGATGGGTATACAAAGCCATTGGTACTGTAGTACTCGTTGAAAATGTTGTTCAACGCCAGTGTAAGTGCCGCCTCTTTTACTATATGTGGCTGGAACGAATAGCGCAGGCGCACATTGCAATAGTCATAGTGTGGTAGTGCGCGGTCGTTGCTGGCGGTATTGTCCAGGTATTGCTTGCTTACATACTTTTCGCTTATGGCTATCTCCAGGCGCTGGTGGTGCTTTAGGCTGCTGTAAGGGACCAACAGCAAGGTGCCTGTGGCCACAACGGCTGGTGCAAAGGAAATGTCTGTATGGTTGTAGTGATACTCGTGCGCATTGTAAGCGGTATCGTATAGGTAGTTATTGTAGTTCTGTATCTTATTCTCAGAGAAGGTAGCATTGCCTATAATGCGCAGCCAGTATACTGGTGCATAAGACCCCATAAGCTCTATACCAGCCCTGTAGCTGCTGGCTACGTTG
Organism: Flavipsychrobacter sp.; assembly: GCA_965276955.1. Lineage (GTDB taxonomy): Bacteria > Bacteroidota > Bacteroidia > Chitinophagales > Chitinophagaceae > JABDEZ01. Next base: position 26,317 of record CBDIBP010000007.1, on the reverse strand, counting down.
GTCTGTGTGGCATTGCCCACATCGTTTATTTGTCCGGTAAGTACCAGCTGATCGTGGTAACTCATATAATATAGGTTAGCGCCGAAGCTCAACTTGCTTGATGTGTATTCATAGCCGGCTTCTGCATCGTACAAGGTCTCTGGTTTGGGAAGGTGCTGCGGGTCTGTATCGTAGTCATCGTGGTTGGGCTCTCTATTGCCTACGGCTATTGATCCATATATCTTCTGTTTCACATCGTTGGTGCTTTGCAGCAGGTAGGTGGCACCGGCTTTGGGGTTGAAGAAGTTATAATTCACATTTGGTTTGAATGTAGGTTGGTCCTGGAAGCCATTAATGAAGTAGGCCACGTTCCTTATTTGCGCATCTGCGAACAGTATCAGTTTGTTGCCTACACGCTGCTGTAGTTTTGCGTAGAAGTTGTAATCGTTCTTCTGTGCGTAGTAGCGGTACCACTCATAGTTATTGGGTACACCACCATTTGCCGACCAGTCTATGACGCCATAATGGTAGTTCTGGAACTGTGTGATACCACCGCCCAGTGTCACCTGTGTCTTGTTCTTCTCGTACATCAGCGATAAGACACCGCCAAAGTAGTAGTTATCTAGCCACAGCTGGCGGGTAAGGTCGGTAGTGGTGTCGGGCAGGGTGGTCAGGTTGTAATTGGCCAGTGACTGTGCCTGCTTATACTCCTCGTAGTAGCCTTTGCCACGGGTGAGGAAGAGACCAACGTGGGCTGTGATATAGGGAGAGAACTTATGGTCTACAAATAGCTGGTAGTAGTTCTGCAGGTAGTTATCGGTCTGGTTGTTATAGTAAGTGCCATCTGCTTTTTGGCCCAGCTCGTTGTAGGTGCGGTTTGTCTTAAGTGAGTCTTGCGGCACACCATCCCATGCCTGGCCTGTTTTTTCGGTGCCGGCCATTATCATAAAGTGCAGCCACGTGTTCTCACTGGCCTTCCATCCAGCGGTGAACTGCAGTGACTTGAGATCGGTACCGGAGCGCTGTATATACCCGTCTGAGTTTATTTTGGACAGGCGTACATCAAACTGCCAGCCACCCTTCAGCATACCGGTGCCGGCTACCAAAGTGTTCTTATAGGTATTGAAGCTACCTGTGCTGCTGCTGAGGACAGCGCCAGCACTATCGAACTGCTGCAGGTTATTGAGGCTTACAGTAGCGCCGAAGCTGCCGGCGCCGTTGGTAGAGGTGCCCACGCCACGCTGTATCTGTATGGAGCTGGTGCTGGATGCAATGTCTGGTATATCCACAAAAAAGGTGGCCTGCTCTTCGGCGTCGTTCACCGGTATGCCATTCATGGTCACGTTGATACGGGATGGGTCTGTGCCGCGTATATGAATACCTGTGTAGCCTATGCCCGTACCGCCATCGGACGTGACCACTGCTGATGGCGTGTATTGCAGCAGGTAGGGCAGGTCTTGCCCCAGGTTCTCTTTTTCGAGATCCTTACCGCTGATTTCTTTTTTGGCGAATGGTGCATTGTCGCCTGCGCGTACGGCCCGTACCTCTACGTCTTTCAGGCTTTGTGTTTTGGTAAGGCTATCCTTACGTACTTGTGCTTGAGTATTAATAGCGGCAAAGAGCATTGGCGCTATTAGTAGAAATTTGTTCATTGTCCCGTTCCGGTTTTTAAAAATGAATGATACCCGGGGTGGTCTAAGAAAATAGCTGCTGCAACATGTATATTCAGAAATGACACAACGCATAAAGCTGCTTCATTAATTGATACACATACTTACAGAGATATTGCGCTGATGTTTTAAATATCCCTAATCGGCATTACCCGGTCCAGGTTCAGCGGGTATGATCTCAGCCCTATATATTAAGGCACCCCGTACAAGCTAAAATAACGACTTGTCATACAAATGTATCACAAACCATAGTATTAACAAAATAATATCAAATTCTGATCTTTGAATTATTATTTTTCCTACTTTCGGTACTCGTCTCTATTCTTTTAAAAAAATAAATAAGAAAAAATGAAAAAGTTTTTACTCATGTTCGCGATCGCGACTGTAGGTCTTGCTACGAATAGCCAGGCGCAGTTGTCGCAAGATTTCGAAAGTACTACAGGTACATCCCTCCCAACCGGATGGTCACAAGGGACCAACACGCAGCCAGGATGGCAAACGGGCACCTACGGTTCATTTCCCGCAGGGCAGTGGTCTACGAGCTATTTTAATCTTGTTTCTCATACACGTTATGCCCAGGTCACAGATCAAAGTGCTACTAACCTGAACACAGGCGATACACTTAAATCACCATCTTTTAGTCTATCCGGTGTAACCAACCCATTCCTTAAGTTCGATCAGTTATACGGTGGTTACCAATACCAATCGGGCCCTAATGCAGGTAAGCATGAAACTGCATTGGTAATGATATCTAACAACAATGGCCCATGGGTATATCTTGATTCAGTACGTGGTAATGCATCATGGACCACACAGTACACCAGCCTTGCAGCATATGCAAACTCGACCAACGTACGCATAGCATTCACATACGCCGACCAAGGTGCATACCTTTTTGGCTTGGCTATAGATAACGTGGTGACCTATTCACCACCTAATAACGACATATGGCTGCAAAGCGCTGTACCGGTAAATAACGACCCTGCAAGTGCTTACGGACCTACAGGAGGTACATTGCCAATAAGTGGTACTGTAGAGAATTTTGGAGCACAAACTATCACGTCCTTCAATGTTAATTACCAAATAGGTAATGGTACACCGGTCAGCTTCCCTGTTACAGGTGTATCTATACGTAGTTTTGGTACTTATAACTTTACAACGGGTAACATAACATTGCCAACTACAGTAGGTACTTACCAAGTAAAGATATGGACATCGCTTACTGGTGATGTGAACCATACTAACGATAGCGTAACAGGTATAACTGTTGGAGCTTACAACAGCGCAAGCCTGCCTACTAAAAGGCTGTTGATGGAAGAAGGTACTGGTACATGGTGCGGATATTGCGTACGTGGTATCGTGTTCATGGACTCTCTTGAGGAATTGCATGGCAATGGCGTAAGTCTTGTGGCTGTACACAACTCTGCATCAGACCCAATGACCGTAACTGCTTATGATAATTTTGAGACCAGCTTCCCTGGTTTCACAGGTTTCCCTAATGTTATCGTAGACAGGCGTGGTGTTGTAGACCCTATGTATCTGTTAGATGTATACAACTCGGAATCGGGCGTTTATGGTTTCGCCAATATATCTTTTGGTGCACGTACCATCACCGGCACTTCCCTTTCTGTTCCGATCACAGTTACTCCGTTCTTTCCATTGTCTGGCGACTACCGCGTAGTTATGGCAGTGACCGAGGATAACATACATGGCCCACTTCCGGTAACTACAACAGGCATCTGGTCTCAGCACAACTACTATAGCTACCAGGACAATAACCAGCCACTTTCAGGCCAGGGTATCAACTACCAGGATTCTTTAGACAGGATGACCAATAACTACTTCCAGCATGTGGCCCGCGCCATAACACCAAGTCCTTTAGGTACTACTAACCTGCCCGCTACTATGGCCGTAGGTACTGGTTACAATGCAACAATGACAACTACACTTCCTGCTACATGGAACAGGCCTTTCGTTAAACTGGTGGCTATGTTGGTACGTGGTAGCGATGGTGTGGTGCTGAACAGCAACAACACTACATTGTGGACAGAAGGCGTGCAGAGCGTAACCGCGAACGTTACACATGCGTCAGTTTTCCCTAACCCTGCAACAACAGGAAGCAATGTAGCTTTTGAACTGAGCGCAAAGTCTACAGCACAGGTGCGTGTTACTGACATGGCTGGCCGTGAAGTATTTGCGACCACTGCAAAGACCTACGCCGCAGGTACATATACCATTGCTATACCTACAGCTAATTTTGCTGCAGGTGTGTACAATGTTACTATTGTAACTAACAATGGCAGCCTTACAGACCGCCTGAGTGTAATAAAATAAATTATAACGGTGTCCTTGTTGGACAATATTTTGAAGCGTCTCGCCATCTTTGGCGAGACGCTTTTTTATGCGGAAGATACAATGTTGGGTGCCATATTAAATGGGTGCCAGTAACAAACTGGGTGTTGATACCGACCCGACATCCGATATATCTGTAGGCTTAATTTGAACTGCGTTAGCTGTTGGCAGGATAGCAACGCGTTATATAGGGTATCCTTATCGGGCTCTTCATGCAGCACTGCTACAAGAATACCTTTGTTAGTATCTATCCCTGTTGCTGTAGTAGGCGCTTGTGGCTTGCTACACTGTACAGATTACCATTTACTGGCTGGCCTGCAGAAGGAGGCGCGAACTGCAGGTATTTTGGGGACCTGAATATGCTGATGATAATAATGGCGCTGCTTACAGAAAGCGTTCCAGCGAAGCGGCCTGCAAATTCTACTATAACGAAAAAAGCCTCCTGTTAAGACAGGAGGCTTTTCGTTATAAATAGAAAAAGAATTATTGGCGGGTAAATTTACGGGTAGCTACAACGTGACCCTGTCCGTCCATCACCCTGATGAAGTACACACCAGATGGAATATTATCGATGTTGAGCTTGGCGCTACTATTGTCAAGCGTATTATACACTTTTACAACCTTACCTATGATATTATATATGGCAATATTCTTAACTCCTGAATTGGGGTTATATACAACATTTACTTCGTCTGCAGCCGGATTTGGATATAAAGTAACGTCGTCTTCCGTTTTAGTAATAGACGTCACGCCTGTTGCCCATTTGCTAACGTAGAAAGTTACCGTTTTGCTGTAGCCGCTATTCGCATCAGAAAGAAGACAGGTAATATAATAAGTTCCATTGGTAACAGTTCCAGTCATATTCATAGACATGTAAAAACCTGCTGGAACACCTCGCTTATAAAGGTCTGATGTAAATGTTGTACCCGTACCGAATGGCCCCCATATAGCCGTGCCATTAGTATTATTATGACATTGGTTATTATCGCAGATACCCAAAACTGAATCAACCAACCAATCGCTTGGGAAGTTGCTGGCGATCGCCTTCCATTTGATAGTAACACCGCTTGCAGCTGATGCTGTAATGTTATCGGTAGGTCCACCAGCGCCCTGTACAAGGCCCTTAACAGTATCCGCTGTTACAGCAGCATTGTTACCTGATGCAGCAGTGGTAAATGTTGCAGTTTGTGCATAGCTGCTAACTGCAGACATAACAGATAAACCAGTAAATATAGAAAGTATTATTTTTTTCATTTTCAACACATTTGGTGCAAAATACAAATATTATTACTTATGGCAAAATCAGATCTACTATTTAAATGTTAAAAGACCGTCTTCATACCATATATATTACTACCTAAAGCGTGCCAACTACCACGTATAAAATGGGCTGGTATTTGCACCAGCCCATTTTTATTGACTATCAATATATTACTATGCCTTAGCCTTTCCTGGCAATACTACAGGTATGGTTTTTTGCTCTTTTATTTTACCGTAGCCGCCCACCACATTGCGCAGGTTGTGGTAGCCATGCTTCTTTAATATGGAGGCTGCTATAACACTGCGGTAACCGCCTGCACAATGCACGTACAGGTTGTTGTCCATGTCTATCAGCGCTACGTTAAGCGGGTCCATCAAGATATCCAACGGTATGTTGCTGGCGCCTTGTACATGGCCGCTCTCAAATTCACTTTCCTTGCGCACATCTATTATCTCCATGCGGGTATCGAAAGGAATATCCATAGCCAGCTCATCGGCTTCTATGTCAATTATCAGGTCTATAGGTTCGCCACTTTGCTGCCATGCCTCAAAGCCGCCAACCAAGTAGCCCTGCACATTGTCTATACCCACTCGTGCCAGGCGAGTAATACTTTCGTTCTCTTTACCGGCCTCGGTCACCAATACTATCGGCTCATTGAACGGCAGCAAAGTGCCCGCCCACTCAGCAAAACGCCCATCCAGCCCTATGCTTATGGACTCAGGGATGAAAGCCGTGGTGAACACTGCAGAGCTGCGGGTATCTAATATAAGGGCACCTTCTTTTACTTTTTGTTTGAAGTCTGCTACGCTCAACGCTGTCATGCCTTGCTGCATCACATCGTCCAGGCTTTCGTATCCTTTTTTGTTGATGCCCGCATTCAGGGGGAAGTAGGCTGGTGCCGCACTAAGACCGTTGGTAAGTGTTACTATAAAATCTTCGCGGGTCATGTCCTGTAGCGCATAGTTGGTTTGCTTTTGCGTGGCCATAGTGCTAAATGTTTCTGGTCCAAGATTCTTACCGCAGGCTGAGCCCGGGCCGTGTGCCGGGTATACTATAAGATGATCTGGAAGAGTTTTTATTTTTGCCTGAAGGGTATCGTACATGATACCTGCCAGCTGCTCCTTGCTCAGGTTGCCGCTAAACAGGTCTGGGCGGCCCACATCGCCTACAAAAAGGGTATCACCGGTGAAGATGCAATACGGTTCGCCCTGCTCATCGCTCAGCAGGTAGCAGGTGCTTTCCAGCGTATGGCCGGGGGTATGAATAGCCTTTATCTTCAGCGCACCCACTTCAAACACCTCACCATCTGTAGCTAAGTGCACTTTGAACCTGGTCTCGGCACCGGGGCCATAAACTATGGTAGCCCCGGTCTTCTTGGCCAGGTCTATATGCCCGCTTACGAAGTCGGCATGGAAGTGTGTCTCGAAAATATACTTGATCTTCACGCCCTGTTCTTCGGCCATTTGCAAGTACCCGTCCACATCGCGAATGGGGTCTATCACTGCTGCCTCGCCATTGCTGGCCACAAAATATGCCGCCTCACTGAGGCAATTGGTGTATAACTGCTTTACTAACATATTGTCATCTATAAGGTACAAAATTCCTTATAAAATGTGATATATGGAAATGATAATGATCAGTTTTGGTTATGGGGGTAGTGTTAACGGGATGTAATTAAGAATTTAACATATATTCTCTTACATATCCACTACAGCTAACAGGGCAAATAAGTGACTACTATTAAATAACCGCATAAATTGCCTCACTATGCAATATATTTCCTATATTAGATCTTATAAGTTAACCTGTAAAACTTTATTTAAGTTTAATATTAAAGAAGGACTTTAATATTTTGAAGTTCATTAAGATTTATATGGTCTTCTTGTTATGTTCTACTATTTTATGATAGTTCTAATGAAAGTAACTAAGTGTTGTTTGCAATTATTCTTTTAATAAAATCAAAACATTTTCACTTCAACCACAAAAAATTAGACAATGAAAAAAATAACTATGAACGTTTTTGCAATGCTACTTACAACGGAAGCATACATTGCACAGCACAAATAGCTAATCCTATATTAGGTGCTTCTTACTATGTTAATAACGCGGGTCAAATGTATCTGCGAATAAAGGGTAACTCAACTTCTAATTTGGCAACACTCTATTTTTGGGAAAATACAACTCCAACAGCTACTTCCCCAACCTGGGGTAGTACGGTGTACACTCCAACAGCTGGCCCACTTTTAGATATTGATGGTATTAGTTACGATTATTTGGTACAAGTGGATAATGGTACGATCACTCCTTTTACCGACTCGGGCACCAACCCGTTGTCTGGTGTCTACTACTATTCAGATGACCCTTCTACACCTCCGAATGGATCGAATGATATACCACTTACGCCAAATTTTGATATTCCTGCGCCTATAGCATGTTCGCATGTGGAAGATCCGAATAACTCGAATAATATCAGAGTGACACTTTACTTCGACGCCGTTACATCTCCTGTAAATAATATTATTTATTTATGGCATGATGATATAACTGGGCCACCGTCAGCACCAGTACATAATTATCATTCTTATCCAGGCATAGGAGGAGTTCCTAATGCTTACGATGGCAGGTATACTGAATTTGTATATACAGTTCCAAAAACAGATATTACTGGATATAGCCCAGACCTGGTATATCAATTCATGTACTATAATGATGCGTCATTCGGGTCATTCGCGTCATCAGCTCCCTATAAATATGCTGGTTACACATGGGCAACTCCCTTAAATACCGGTTCAGAAGCAAGACCTAAATATGTTGTAAACAGTGCTTCTTACAGTGGCACAGCACCTAGCTATACCTCCGCATCAGTGCATATAATTGAAAACGGGCCTAACTATATGGCATCCTATTTCGGAAGTGGGTATAATACCGCAACGGAAGTTTTAGATACATATTTTCCCTATAATGTCTCCAGTACGGGAGTATCTAATTACAGCGAAGTTTCCGCCCATAGCTGGTCACCAGCGTATACTAGATATAGAAACATAGGAGTGCCATATCTGTATAAAGAAACACGGGCAACTTATTTGACCGGACCCAGTGCTGGCATGCCAGCTACTATCTCTCCAGACCCTTGTATAGGCATTGATTTTAGTGCGCGTTTTGAAGCATTGGATAATGTCTTTGTGACCACCGATGCTTATAGCATAGTGCCAAACGTTACGTCTCCGGCAGTCAATTTTTTATGGTCTGGAGGCACAACCTTTTATAATAATGAGTCTTATCCGGGCGACCTGTTGCTGCCATACCCTAGTGGTTCAACAAGTACGAACATTACCATGAACTATTATTTTGACGAGTACATCTCTTTTGTAAAATATAATGTTCAATGTATAGTCCAGATGCAGGATTTTGATGTTGCGGCTAAGCATGCTCAACAAACTATAGTTTCGCAAACTACAAAGGCCATAGATGCCGTCGCCTTATCTCCCAACCCGGCGTCAGATGTATCAGATCTTACATTCACGCTTGGGGCTGAGGATAATGTAAAAATCTTGCTAATAGATGCAATAGGTAGGATTGTATCTACCGTGGTGAATGATAAAATGAGTGCTGGAAATCATAACATAGAAATAGCTACCACAAACTTATCTGCTGGTATCTACAATGTAACGATACAAACCAGCAAAGGTTTGAATACACAACGCCTTAATGTATTGAGATAGTAATTGTAAATCAAATTTTTAATAGCCTTTCCGCATTGCGGGAGGGCTATTTTGTATGTTGCTTTAGCATTTTTGAAATAGCTAATCCATATATTGGTCACCCAATAGCACCATTTGAAGATGCACATTACAACAGTGCTAATCGCTCCTTATACAGCATCTTTATCAATCCGTCTGCCAGGCCTATTTTGGGTACATATATCTCGTCGGCATTGGCCCAGCGCATTACCGATATGTATATCTGCAGGGCGGGTACTATTACATCGGCACGGTCGCTGCGGAACTGGTACAGGTGTTTGCGGTCCTCTATGCTGGTGTAGCTTAGTTCTTTATAGTAGTCTTTCAGCACCTCAAGCGGCAGCGGACGACCCTCTTTGCGCTTGCTGATGGAGAATATCTTATTGATATTGCCACCGGTACCTATGGCCTCTATGGGCTGATAGTCGCGCACGTGGGTCTTTATATACCACTTCATGTGGTCCCACTGCTCATCGGCCACCTTGTTGCGCAACATGCGTATGGTGCCAATGTTGAACGATTCTTTGAAAATGGTATGGTTTTGCGAGAATAGTGTTACCTCGGTACTGCCGCCACCCACATCTATATACAGGTAAGACTTGTTGAGGCTCAGGTTCTCGGCTATGTGGGTCTCGTAAATGATATTGGCCTCTTCCTGCCCGGTGATGACGCTTATGGTAAGGCCGGTCACCTGCTTCACTTCTTCCAGTATCTGCTTTGCATTGCTGGCATCGCGCATGGCCGATGTAGCACACACCTTCACGGCCTCCACCTTGTAAATGTTCATCAGGTGCTTGTAGGCCTTTAGCGTTTCTATCAGCTGGCCTTTCTTCTCGTCGCTGATAAAGCCATTGTCAAACACATCGAACCCCAGCCTTAGCGGTATGCGCAACAGTTGTAGCTTGGTATAATCCACGTTGCCGTCCTTATATACAGATGTCTCTGATATCAGCAGGCGGGCTGCGTTCGATCCTATATCAATGGCCGCTAGTATCAATCTGCTTTCTGTTTATTTTTCAAGTACTCGAATGTGGCCACCTGCGATCTGTGAACGGGCTCGCCTTCTTTTGCCTGCACATAATCGTTACTCTGATCGTTATCTAATTTACGCCCTTTCACGTTTTCTGCAAGCTGAATGTTCAAAATATCTATCAACTCTTGTTTTATAGTGTCGTCGTAGATAGGGCAAGCGGTCTCTACACGGTGGTCCAAATTTCGTACCATCCAGTCGGCCGATGAGATGAACACCTGAGGGTTGCCCCCGTTATGGAATACGAACACGCGGGCGTGCTCCAGGTACTCGTCTATAATGCTGATGGCGTGCATGTGGCCTTTGAACGACTTTTGTTCAGTATATGCACAACATATGCCACGGATGATGAGGTTGATCTGCACCCCCGCGCTTGCTGCTTCGTATAGCTTATCAATAAGCACCTCATCCACCAGGCTATTGAGCTTAATGATGACCGATGCGGATTGTTTTTTCCGGGCGGCCCTTATCTCCTTATTCAGCAGGTTGAGGAAGGTGCGCCGCATATTGGTGGGCGATAAAGGCAGGGTCTTGCAGGCCTTAAGCAATGGTAGCTTTTGCGAGGGGTTCTCCAGGAAGTCGAACACCCGGTTCACATCTGCCATTATATTGCGGTTGGTGGTGAGCAGGCAGTGATCGCCATAGTAGCGGGCAGTGCCTTCGTTCAGGTTGCCGGTAGATACAAAACCGTATTGCTTGGTGCGGTTGCCCTCTCGTTTTTTTATAATGCATAGCTTGGCGTGCACCTTTAGGAGGGGGTGCCCCAGCACTACTTTCACGCCTTCTTCTTCCAGACGTGCTTTCCACATCAGGTTGGCTTCCTCATCAAAGCGGGCACGCAGTTCTATAACCGCAGTTACCAGCTTGCCATTGCGCACGGCATTGATAAGGGCATTCACTATCTTAGAATCTTTGGCCAGCCTGTAGCATGTGATGCGTATACTTTGTACAAAAGGGTCGATAGCCGCTTCGCGCAGCAGATCTATGATACTATCGAAGGAATGATAGGGGAAGTGGAGCATCACATCCTGCTTTTCCAGCACATTCATGATGCGTACAGGCTGTTTCAGCACAGGGTGCACAAAAGGCTGCTGGCGGGGCTTCAGGTCATGAAAAACACTGGAAGGGAAGTTCATGAAATCCTTAAAATTATGTACCCGGCCACCAGCTATCAGGTTATCTTTTGTGGTAAGCGACAGGCGCTTGGTAAGGTATTTGAGCAAGGGGGTATTTATTTCCCTGTCGTATATAAAACGGGTAGCACGGCCTTTCTTACGGTTCTTAATGCCTCTTTCCAGCTCATGGATGATGTTGGTGTTGACATCGTTATCCAGGTCCAGCTCGGCATCGCGTGTCACTTTTATGATGTACCCGCTGAACTCATTGAAGCCAAAGGGGGCGAACAAGGCATCGAGGTTAAAGCGTATTATATCTTCGAGCAGTATGATGTTGGTTTGCCCGTGATCAGCAGGTAGTATCACAAAGCGGGGCAGCACCTTGCTGGGTATCTCTATAAGGGCATAGCGCTGTAGTTTTTCTTCGCCGTTCCTGCCTTTCAGAACGCAGGCCAGGTATATCGATTTGTCGCGGAGCAAGGGCATTGCCGGTATCGATTCTATCATCAGCGGTACTATCTCTGTACGTACCTTTTCCTCAAAATATTTACTTACAAATTTCTTTTGTGCGGGAGACAGCTGGGTCTCATTTTTTATGTACACACCATCATGCTCCAGCTCCTTTATAATATTGGCATAGGTGTCGTCAAACTCTGTCTGCTGGCTGGCAACGGTATGGTTTATCTTGCGCAGTATCTTGTCTGGGTTGGCCTCCAGGTGCATTTTGGCAGCTTTGCCCAGCAGCACCATTTTGCTGAGGGCAGCTACCCGCACCCTAAAAAACTCATCCTGATTATTGGAGTATATGCCCAGAAAACGAAAACGATCGTAAATGTGGTTGGAGGGGTCTTTAGCTTCCTGCAACACGCGGGCATTGAATGCCAGCCAACTGAGGTCCCTTACTATGGTGTGCTTGGTGATAGCCATGGTGTGTGATAAATATGCAAACAAAAGTAAAAAAGGCAACCCACGCAAATGGCTTTACAACCCGTTATTTATCAATTGTTTACAATTCCTTAATACGATCGATAAGTGATGTGGTAGAATAACCTGATACAAACGGGATGATAGCGACCTTACCACCGTAACTGGTCACAAGGTCGGCCCCTACTATCTTGTCTATAGTATAGTCGCCACCTTTTACCAGCACATCGGGCTTTATTATTTGTATCAGTTCCAGCGGGGTAGGTTCGTCAAACAGGCAAACCGCATCTACATAAAGCAGCGAGGCCAGTTGGAACAAGCGGTCGTTCTCCTGAGTGATGGGACGCTCTGGTCCTTTCAGTCCACGTACCGAAGCATCGGTATTTACGCCCACAATAAGTATGTGGCCCAGGCTGGCAGCTTCAGCAAGCAAGGCCAGGTGGCCGTGATGCAGGATGTCGAAACAGCCATTAGTGAACACTATACCGCGCTGTGTGGCACGCCAGGCAGCACACTTATGCGCCAGCGCGTCCCTGCTTACTATCCTGTCTTGTACCCAGCGGGCTTTTTGCATAATGGTTCCTGTTGTATATAGGTAATAATATAAAGGACAGTGTGCCCAGGATAATGATAATGCCTGTTTGCACCGCCCATGCCACCCAGCCAAAGGCCAGGCCTATAGGCTCGGGTATGTTGTAAGCGAGCAGTATAGCCGCCACAGCTACAGGATAGGCGCCAATGCCACCCTGGGTAAATATCATACCGAAGCTGCCGAACACCAGCACTACAAAGGCAACTAACATGCTGAGGTGGTCTGTAGCCGGCAGGCACAAGAAACCTATATATATCTGCACCATGTATGCTATCCATATCAGGAAGCTATAGCCAATGAACGCCCACCTCTTTTTCATATGGAGTATCGACTTTACGCCGTGGCCCATATTTTCTATGAAACCACCAACTTTATTGCCTTTGTTCCTGCGGTATATGACCACCCCTATAATGATAAGGACAATGAGACCCAGCAGACCCAGCAGTATGCTTTTTGTTTTTCCGGCGGCATTGGCCAGGTGCTCATGTATGAAACCGCCCAGCACATGGCCCTGTAGCACAAAAGCAAGCACTATGATGATACCGAGGCTCAGCACATCAAAAGCACGCTCTGCCAGTATGGTACCCACCATTTTATCGGCAGGTACCTTTTCGTAGCGGGCCAGTACGGTACACTTGGCTACCTCGCCGGCGCGTGGCACCAGCAGATTGGTAATGTAGCCTATAAGCACTGCAAAAGTGGTATTGACGGTAGAGGGGTAAATGCGTAAAGGCTCCAGCAACAGCTTCCAGCGCACTGCACGGAAGTAGTGCGAGAAAAAACCTACAATGAGTATGAGGAACAGCGGCGGTACCCGCACAGTGCCTATAGAAGAGAACATCTGTGCTTTATCCTGCGCGGTAAGCTGGTTGAACGTATAAAAGATGAGCGCAACCCCCAGACCCAGGAAGATCACATACTGCAGAATGATACTGAGGGCTTTTTTCATAGTAATAAAGGTACTGTTTACAAACTATTGTCTTCCGTAGGGAAGATGATAGTGGGCTTAAATTCTTTAGCCTTCTCAAAATCCATAGTGGCGTAAGATATAACAATAATGGTATCGCCTACAGATACCCTGCGGGCGGCTGGACCATTCATGCATATCATACCCGAGCCACGGGTGCCTTTAATAATGTAAGTTTCCAGTCTTTCGCCATTGTCGATATTCAAAACTGTCACCTTTTCATTCTCTATCATATTGGCGGCTTCCATCAGGTTCTCATCTATGGTGATACTACCAATATAATTGAGATTAGATTCCGTTATTTTAACGCGGTGGATCTTTGACTTGAGTACTTCTATGTGCATAACGCGGCAAAGGTACAAAAATGGATATGATGTGTGCAACCGGTGTTATTTTGGCCTAAAAACCGACTTAGTGTAAATGTGATCTCATATATGGTCTTGGTACAAAGCCCATGAATTTATAAGTTATGCATCAAAGATCCACCGACCTACCTGGAGATGTTTACTGATATTTTGGCAATAATGCTAAATAAAGGTGTCTACATGGACACCTTTATTATTTATTGCTCTTCTTCATTGCAAACACTATATTAAAATTAAGTGAATGCTATTATTGCGCCTTGCAATTTCGCTACATAGGCGTAACTTTACATGGTTAAAATGAGAATCTTATAAGCGAGCGCCATATATGAACATGTTATTCCTTGCAGTTACCCCCAATACCCCTTTCAATTATTTCCCGGTAGTGTTGCAGTTGGTCGTTGCAGTTGGTTTTGTTGTTATCATGATGGGTGCTACCCACTTACTGGGTCCTAAACGCCGTACAAAAGACAAGCTCATCAACTTTGAAAGCGGTATCCCCTCTGTAGGTAATGCCCGGCAGCCTATGGGTATCAAGTACTTCCTGGTAGCCATATTGTTCGTGCTTTTTGATGTGGAAGTTATCTTCTTTTACCCCTATGCGGTCAATTTTAAGGCGCTGGGGCTGGAAGGCTTTTATGCGGTGTTATTGTTCGTGGCTTTCTTTTTTTGTGGGTTCTACTACATCATCAAAAAAGGAGCTTTGGAATGGGAAGATTAAGGTAACAGGTTAAAAAGAAGTGTAAGTGAAATTGTGAAAACGATGGTTTAACCAGGAATAGCGAAAAGCGATATGCGCCATTCCGAAATTTTTTAAAAAGGAATTTTATGAGTCGTCCGGTTCAGTATAATACGAAGATAAAAATAGTGAAGATGCCCGATGGCTATACGGGCGAAGGCTTTTTTGCCACTTCTTTCGATAAAGTTGTGGGCCTGGCACGTGCCAATTCATTGTGGCCATTACCATTTGCTACATCATGCTGCGGTATAGAGTTCATGGCTACCATGGGTAGCAACTACGACCTTGGCCGCTTTGGTGCAGAACGTATGGGCTTTACCCCACGCCAGTGCGATATGCTGCTGGTAGCTGGTACTATAGCTAAGAAAATGGCACCCATCCTGCGCCAGGTATACCTGCAAATGGCAGAGCCCCGCTGGGTGATAGCCATAGGCGCATGTGCCAGCACAGGTGGTATATTCGATTCTTACCCGGTACTGCAGGGTATAGACCAGGTGATACCGGTAGATGTATATGTACCAGGTTGCCCCCCAAGGCCGGAAGGCATTATAGATGGTATACTGAAACTGCAAGACCTGGTGCACAACGAGAGCCTGCGCAGAAGGGGCAGCGAGCAATACAAAAATTTGCTGGAGAGCTACAACATACAGTAATACAAAACAATAAGTGTTCAGTTTTTAAGCGCACAATGACAAACGAACTAATAAAACAAAAGCTTACCGACAAGTTTGGCGAACAGATAACTGAATGGGAGGAACCGTATGGTATGCTCACCTTCAGGGCGCCTGCAGACCAAAATCTGAAGGTGCTACAGTTCCTGTACGATGATGAAATATTGAAGTTCCGGTTCATGACCGACCTTACCGGTGTACATTTTCCGGATAGGAAAGACGAAGAGCTGAGCGTGGTATATCACCTGCACAATCTTGTTGATAATGCGCGTATACGCATGAAGGTGTATGTCCCTATTGCAGCGCCCGATGTGTATACTGCAAGCCAACTCTTCTCCGCAGCCAACTGGATGGAGCGCGAAACGTATGATTTTTTCGGGGTGAATTTTGTAGGACATCCTAACCTCATCCGTATACTGAATGTGGACGAGATGGATTACTTCCCTATGCGCAAGGAATACCCTATGGAAGACCCTACACGCATAGATAAGGATGATGAAATGTTTGGGCGCTAAACTCCCGGCAATAGAATAAAAGATAAAAAACAAAGACTAATGTCTGAGCCACAACACCATATAAAACTGGCTGAAGAGTCGCTGCAAAAACAGACCACCACGCTGAACCTGGGACCTACGCACCCGGCCACGCATGGTGTGTTCCAAAATATACTGGAGATAGATGGAGAGCGTGTGCTGGAGGCTGTGCCTACCATTGGCTACATACACCGTGCATTCGAGAAGATCGCAGAACGCCGCCCTTACTACCAGATAACCCCACTTACCGACAGGCTCAACTATTGCTCATCGCCCATCAACAACATGGGCTGGCACATGACCATAGAAAAGCTGCTGGGTATTAAAACACCTAAGCGTGTAGATTACCTGCGGGTCATTATCATGGAGCTGTCGCGTATTGCAGATCACCTGGTGTGTAATTCGGTAGTAGGTGTGGATACCGGTGCACTTACCGTATTCACCTACGTGTTCCAGCTGCGCGAAATGATATACGAGGTATTTGAAGAGGTATGCGGATCGCGCCTCACTACCAACATAGGTCGTGTAGGCGGTTTTGAACGCAACTTTAATGAGACCTCATTTGCCAAGATACATAAAGTACTAAAGGCCCTGCCAAAGGGACTGAAGGAATTTGAGACCCTGCTGAACCGCAACCGTATATTCATGGACCGCTGTATAGGCGCTGGTCCTATAAGCGCGGAACGGGCATTGAATTATGGTTTCACTGGTCCTAACCTGCGGGCTGCGGGCGTGGACTACGATGTACGCGTGACCACACCATATTCCTCTTACGAAGATTTTGATTTTAAGATACCGGTAGGTAGCAATGGCGATGTATACGACCGCTTCCTGGTGCGCCAGGGGGAAATGTGGGAGAGTATCAGTATCATCAACCAGGCACTGGCCAAGGTAGAAGCACTGGAGAAAGAGTTCCCGGATCAGAAGAACTTGTTCTATGCACCTGAGGCAGACCATTTTCACCTGCCGCCAAAAGAAGATGTGTACACGAAGATGGAAGCATTGATATTCCACTTCAAAATGATAATGGGCGAGATAGATGCACTGCCGGGTGAGGTATACCACTCTGTAGAAGGTGGCAATGGCGAGGTGGGATACTACCTTATCAGCGATGGTGGCCGTACGCCATACAGGCTGCACTTCCGCAGACCTTGCTTCATCTACTACCAGGCATACCCTGAGATGATAAAGGACGGTTTATTGAGTGATGCGATCATTGCACTCAGTTCGCTGAATGTGATAGCAGGAGAGCTGGATGCGTAAGCATTGATAAAAGAAATGAATACACGTGCTCCGGCACATAAGAAATAGCAGGGAACAATGAGTATCAAATTTTCGCAGGAAAAACTGAATAAAGTACAGGAAGTTATAGCCCGCTACCCGGAAGGGAAGCAGAAGAGTGCCCTCATACCGTTGCTGCATATGGCGCAGGATGAGTTTGGCGGCTGGCTGGATGCTCCTGTGATGGACTACGTGGCCGAACTGCTGCATATAAAACCTATAGAGGTTTATGAAGTGGCTACGTTCTACAGCATGTTCAATACAAAACCTGTAGGCAAGTACCTGCTGGAAGTGTGCCGCACCGGCCCTTGCATGCTGAATGGCAGTGACGAGATCATAGAATACATAAAAGCAAAATTGGGCATCAACGAAGGAGAAACGACCCCCGACGGCCTGTTTACGCTGAAACCTGCAGAGTGCCTGGGCGCCTGTGGCTATGCACCTATGATGCAGTTGGGCAACCACTTCAAAGAGTTCCTAACCAAAGAAAAAGTAGATAATATAATTGCTGAACTGACCGCAAAAGCGGCCAATTAATAATTAAAGCGGGACGTTGGTCCTGCTTCATTTTTCGGTATACGATGAAACTATTATTACAGAACGCACATATAGAAGGTATCCGCACTTACGATGTATATCGTAAAAATGGCGGTTATCAGTCTGTAGAGAAAGCGTTCAAAATGAGTACCGATGCCATAGTGGAAGAGGTGAAGAAAAGCGGCCTCCGCGGTCGTGGTGGTGCGGGCTTCCCTACCGGTATGAAGTGGAGCTTCCTGGCCAAGCCCGATGGTGTGCCACGCCACCTGGTGTGCAATGCCGACGAATCAGAACCCGGTACTTTCAAGGACCGCTACCTAATGGAGTTTCTGCCCCACCTGCTGATAGAAGGACTTATAGTGAGCAGCTTTGCACTGGGCAGCAATGCCACCTACATATACATACGCGGCGAGTATGCCTGGATAACAGATATACTGGAACATGCTATTGACGAAGCCAAACAATATGGCTGGCTGGGCAAGAATATACTGGGCAGCGGTTTCGATTGTGAAATATACGTGCACCGCGGTGCGGGCGCTTATATATGCGGCGAAGAAACAGCACTGATAGAATCGCTGGAAGGCAAGCGTGGCAACCCGCGTCTGAAACCACCATTCCCCGCTATACAGGGTGTGTGGATGCGCCCTACAGTGGTGAACAATGTGGAAACACTGGCAGCTATAGTACCCATCATAAACATGGGTGGCGAAGAGTATGCTAAGATAGGTGTAGGTCGCTCTACTGGTACCAAGCTATTGTCTGTTTGCGGTAACGTGAACAAGCCAGGTGTGTACGAGATAGACATGACGATATCGGTTGAGGAATTTATATACAGCGATAAATATTGTGGAGGCATACCAAACGGTAAAAGGCTGAAAGCTTGTATACCGGGTGGCTCATCAGTACCTATAGTACCTGCTAACCTGCTATTCAAAACAGCAAAGGGGGAGACCCGCATGATGAACTACGAAAGCCTTTCGGACGGTGGTTTTGCTACCGGTACCATGATGGGGTCGGGTGGTTTTATAGTGCTGGACGAAGACCAGTGCGTAGTGCGCCATACCATGACGCTGGCACGCTTCTACAACCACGAAAGCTGTGGCCAGTGCAGCCCTTGCCGCGAAGGTACCGGCTGGATGTACAAGATATTAAAGAACATAGAGAACGGTAAAGGCAAGCTGAGCGATATAGACCTGCTTTGGGATATACAGCGCAGGATAGAGGGAAATACCATTTGCCCGCTGGGCGATGCAGCAGCATGGCCGGTGGCCGCTGCTATACGCCACTTCCGCGACGAGTTCGAGTGGCATGTACTGAATCCTGAAGAATCGCAGGTACGGAATTATGGGTTGGCACATTATGCTGATCCGTTGCCAATGGTCACTGCTTAAAATAGGTTGTCATAAGCAATACATTATTGCTATTGGGTATTGATAATATTGAAAGAAAATGTCTGAGGTTCAGAACGTCAAAGTAACGATAGATAATATAACAGTAGAGGTCGCGCCTGGCACTACTATACTGAATGCTGCACGTGCTATTGGTGGCGAGGTAGCCCCACCCGCTATGTGCTACTATAGCAAGCTGAAGGATAGTGGTGGTAAGTGTCGCACCTGCCTGGTAGAGGTAAGCAAAGGTTCTGAAAAAGACCCGCGCCCTATGCCCAAGTTGGTAGCCAGCTGTCGCACGAATGTGATGGATGGTATGGAGGTAAAGAACATTACCTCTGAAAAAGTGCTGGATGCCCGCAAAGGCATCGTGGAAATGCTGCTCATCAATCACCCGCTCGACTGCCCGGTTTGTGATCAGGCCGGCGAGTGCGACCTGCAGAACCTGAGCTACGAACACGGCTCCGAAAAAACGCGCTACGAATTTAAACGCCGCACTTTTGAGAAAGAAGATATAGGTCCTTACATTTCGCTGCATATGACACGTTGCATCATGTGTTTCCGTTGTGTGTATGCTGCCGACCAGCTTACAGACAAACGTGAGCATGGTATACTGGAGCGTGGCGACCATGCACAGATCAGCACTATGCTGAGCAAGTCGCTGGACCATGATTTTATAGGTAACGTTATTGATGTATGCCCTGTGGGTGCACTTACTGATAAAACATTCCGTTTCAAGAACCGCGTTTGGTTCACCAAGCCAGTAGATGCACATCGCGACTGCCCTACCTGTACCGGTAAGGTGCGCCTGTGGATGCGTGGGCCTGAAGTATTCCGTGTTACGGCCCGTAAGGACAAGTGGGGCGAGGTGGAAGAGTTTATCTGCAACACCTGCCGTTTCCATAAGAAGGAAACAAAAGATTGGGTAATAGAAGGTCCTTCAGTAGTGAACAGGAGCAGTGTGATAGCGCAAGGCCACTACCAGGGTAATGTGGGCATGGTGAAAGAACAACCAAGACTTATTGACCAGGTGATAGGTAAAGCGCCAAAACTGCTGATGGATATCCACAGCATCAGCGACGTGAACCGCCCGGATGTGGACCTGTCTCAAATAGAAGGGCCTGCGCATTCTGACGATTTTAAAGGGTAATAGTTACATATGGTATTGACAACCGAACATATTAAAGAAATAGTCGCCAGCTATTTTGCTACCAGTGTAGTAAGAAAAGCATGGCTGTTCGGGTCTTATGCGAGAGGGGAAGCGGACGAGGATAGTGATGTTGATCTGTTACTTGATATTGATTGCAGTACCCCTGCGTGCCTGGATTATCTTTTTTGGAGAGAGGAACTTGGAGAGCGCTTAAGGAAAAAAGTAGATATAGTTAGTGTGGGTTGGGAAAATAAACATATAAAACCTTTTATAGATAAGGATAAAAAGGTGATATATGAAAAGTGAGCTTACTGATCATGTGCGTCTCGGACATATTTATGAGTGTATCGTAGAGATCGAAAGAGCGTTGCAAGACAAAAACTTCGAGACATTTTCTGAAGATCATGTTTTAAGAATCGCAGTTGTTAAGTGGTTGGAGATCATAGGAGAAGCGGCCAATCATATTACAGATGAAACGAAAGATAAATTTTCTAACGTTGAATGGAGAAAGATGATCGGACTAAGGAATACGGTAGTTCATGAATATTTTGGGGTCAACTATGAAATTATCTGGTTGGCTGCTACAACGCTTTTGAAAAATTTAAAAGAACAGATTTCTATAATTACTTTGTCTTAACAGGAGATTTTATAACAAACTAAATTATTTTTGCGCGGCTATGCTTTTACTACAGGTGGATATGGCGTTTCTTGTGGAGAAGATACTCCTCATTACTGTGATACTTTTCGGGTCGCTGGGTATAGCTATGTATGCTACCTGGGGCGAGCGTAAAGTAGCTGCCGTGATGCAGGATCGTTTGGGTCCGGACAGGGCGGGTCCCCTGGGGCTTTTACAACCCCTGGCCGATGGTTTGAAACTCTTTATGAAGGAAGAGATCATCCCCGACCGTTCTACCCGTTTATTATTTATACTTGGACCGTGTCTTTCCATGCTTACCGCACTTATGACCAGCGCGGTAGTACCGTGGGGACCAGATGTGGTCACTAAAAGCGGGCACATTTTATCTCTGCAGGTTGCTGATATTAATATAGGTATCCTGTTCGTGTTTGGTGTTGTAAGTCTGGGTGTATATGGTATTATGCTGGGTGGCTGGGCTTCTAACAACAAGTTCAGCTTGTTAAGTAGTATCCGTTCTGCATCGCAGGCCATATCTTATGAGCTGCCTATGGGTATCAGCCTTATCGCCTTGGTCATGATGACCGGCTCTTTAAGCTTGCGCGAAATTGGGCAGCAACAGCATGGTTTCTGGTCAAACGGTTACTTTACCTGGAACTTCTTTAAACAACCACTGGGTTTTATTATTTTCCTTACCTGTTCTTTTGCAGAGCTTAACCGCGCACCTTTTGACCTCCCTGAGTGCGAGAGCGAGCTGAACATGGGTTACCACCAGGAGTATTCTTCTATGAAGCTGGGCTTTTACTTGTTTGCTGAATATATTAATATGTTCGTAAGCTCTGCAGTCATCGTTACTTTGTTCTTTGGCGGATATAACTTCCCGTTCATGGACAAGGTGGCAGCCGGATTGAACAGTCCGATATTATTTACATTGGTTTGTGTTTTGGTTTTCATGACCAAAATAATAGGTATGATACTCTTTTTCATGTTCGTAAGGTGGACGCTGCCGCGTTTCCGTTTCGATCAGTTGATGAAGCTGGGTTGGAAGTCGCTGATACCCCTGGCATTGGTAAATATGCTGATAACAGCAGTAGTAATACTGCTGTTCTTTAATAAACCATAAATGGATGCTTACAGTAGAACAGATAAAAAATACGGTTGCCGACTATTTTAAAGATAAGCCGGTAAAGTCTGTATACCTGTTCGGGTCGTATGCAAAAGGAGAGGCAAGTGAGGATAGTGATGTGGACTTGTTAGTGGAATATGAAGAGGGTAAGAAGCGATTGTCGTTGTTTGATATCCTTGGATACCAGATAGCATTGGAGGAGCTTTTTAAAAGAAAGGTAGACTTGATAGACGACAAATTGGTTCACAGGTGGGTGAGGAAAAATATTGATAAGAACAAGGTTCCAATAATTACATAATATGGACCTGGAAGTAGAGTTGGATATTTTGAGGTATTTGATCGAACAGATCAGCTATATTGAAAAGTATACCGCCGGATGTGATGAACATTTGTTTTTGAGGAGTGATGTAATAAAAGATGCTGTATTGACGAGGTTAATGGTCTTAGGTGAATACAGCGGAAGAGTTGACAAGGAATTGAAAGATCGGTTTAGTGACGTGGAATGGCAACTATTAAAAGCAGCAAGAAACTATTATGCACATGCTTATAATGGGGTTGATTGGTTGATGGTTTGGGAAGTGATCGAATTGATATTGCCAGGATTGAAAATTAAGTTTGCGAAAATCATTGATACTTTAGAAAGTAATTTGAATTAGATAAAACACAAAAGGTTAGTGGTAGTGCTGTTGACTTTTGGTCTTTAACTTTTTGAAAAAATAAAATGCAAAAACTAACAAACAGGTCCGTTGCCGTAGACCGCAGTCCTATGACGCTCGCAGAGCGCGCATATCTGCCTGCACTGGCAAAAGGATTGCGTATAACATTGGGACACATCTTTAAAAAGAAGGTGACCGTCCGTTACCCGGAACAAAAACGTCCGTTCAGCCCGGTGTTCCGTGGCCTGCACATACTCAACCGCGATGAAGAAGGCCGTGAGAATTGCACCGCCTGCGGCCTTTGCGCCTTGGCCTGCCCAGCAGAAGCCATAACTATGGAAGCCGCCGAACGCAAACCGGGCGAAGAGAACCTGTATCGCGAAGAAAAATATGCGGCTAAGTACGAAATAAACATGCTGCGCTGCATATTCTGCGGTTACTGCGAAGAGGCTTGTCCTAAAGACGCTGTTTATCTTACAGAGACAGTAATGCCGGCTAACTATAACAGGGAAAGCTTTATCTATAAAAAAGAAGACCTCCTGATCCCTCACCCTAAAAAGCAGGAAGCCAAATAATATGGGTATATATGATATAGCGTTCTGGATACTTACTGTTATGGCAGTGGGCTGTGCGCTGGGTGTTATCCTTAGCCGCAACCCCATTACAAGTGTCCTTTTTCTTATTGCTACATTCTTTGCTATTTCCGGACACTACCTGTTGCTGAATGCACAGTTCCTGGCTATAGTCAATATTATAGTTTACGCGGGGGCTATCATGGTGTTGTTCCTCTTTGTTATCATGCTTATGAACCTGAATGCCGATGTAGAGCCTCAAAAGGGCAGACTGGTGCAGATGGCGGGTGTGGTATCGGGCGGCGTATTGCTGCTGGTGTTGCTGGCAGCGTTGAGAACGGCACACTACCCATCCCTTGAGGCTACGCCGAACAGCATAGGCCTTATAGAGAACCTGGGTAAGGTACTGTTCACACAATATGTATTGCCGTTCGAGATAAGCAGCGTGCTGTTCCTGAGCGCTATGATAGGTGCTATAGTGATAGGGAAGAAAGAAGATACGCAGGCGTAGTAATAAGTTCAATTTTAAAATTTCCCTTTGGGGTAGGTCATATGCCGATACAACCATTACATTACATGTTCCTTAGCCTTACGCTATTTTGCATAGGCATTATGGGGGTGCTCATCCGCCGCAATGCTATTATCATATTCATGTGCATAGAGTTAATGCTCAATGCCGTGAACCTGCTGATGGTAGCATTCTCTAAAATGTATGTGGACGCAGGGGCGCAGGTCTTTGTGTTTTTTATAATGGTAGTGGCAGCGGCAGAGGTAGCAGTGGGGCTGGCAGTGATAGTGATGATGTACCGGAAAGTGCATTCGGTAGATGTAAATATATTGAACAGGCTAAAACATTAATAGAACAGCTAACTCAGCAACAGCAAATATACTGTAACGGACCTCTGGCTTCTTTGAATCATTTGATATGACACAACTCGTTTACTTAATTCCTTTATTTCCCATTGATCGGGTTTCCTGATCAATGGCCTTGGATTGGAGAACCAGTTCCCCAAAAGCGGTAGCCGGTATTATCGGCACCCTGGCCATATTGGCTTCATTTGCAGTGTCAGTAGGCATATCTTCTTTGAAGTTAACAGCCCATCTTTCCAAGGGCCGGTACTATGTGCACCCTATTCGACTTTATACGAGTCTGGTAACCTGCACATATCCCTTTTACCCTGCAGGTAGACGCCTTATCTTCCTTATTTCCTGCTTAATCATTACCGGCGTAGGCTTCCTCATACATGTTTATTCCACATCATACATGCATGCCATGACGAGGGCATGGTAAAATATTTTGCGTTTCTTAACCTCTTCGTATTTCTCCATGCTGCTGCTGGTGCTGGGTGCTAACTACCTGGTCATGTTCATAGGCTGGGAGGGAGTAGGGCTTATGCTCCTACCTGCTTATCGGTTTCTGGTTTAAGAACCGCGATTATACCAATGCCGCCAAAGAAGGCTTTTGTCATGAACCGCATTGGCGACCTGGGCTTCCTGGTAGGCATGATGATGATCCTGTTCAATTATGGCACGCTGTCTTATCAGCTGAGTTTTTTGGCAGACTGGGTACAGTCCCCGGTGCTTTTGGCACTAATACATATAACTGGATAGCCCTTTGCCTGTTCATAGGCGCTATAGGCAAGAGTGCGCAGATACCCCTATATACATGGCTGCCCGATGCCATGGCTGGCCCTACACCCGGTCTCAGCACTAATACATGCGGCTACCATGGTTACCGCCGGTATCTATATGATAGCCCGCAGCAGCCTGCTGTACAACCTTGCACCATTCACCCTGCACATAGTTGCCATAATAGGTTTATCCACTGCCATTGTTCGCGGCTACTATAGCTATAAAGCAATACGATATTAAAAAAGTGCTTGGCCTATTCCACCGTTAGCCAGCTTGGTTTTCATGTTCCTTGCCCTGGGTGTAGGAGCCTATTCCGTACGGCTGTTTTCCATGTTATGACACATGCCTTTTTCAAAGCGCTTACTGTTTCTTGGTTCTGGAAGTGTGATACACGCAATGGGTGGCGAGCAGGATATACGCAAAATGGGTGGCCTCGGCAAGAAGATGCGCAGTCACGCAAGATCACTTTCCTCATAGGCTGCATTGCCATATCGGGCATCCCTGGGTTTTCCGGTTTCTTTTCAAAAGATGAGATACTGGCAGCCAGCTTATGCCCACGACCCTATACTTGTACTACTTAGGCCTTAGCCGCTTCTATGATGACCGCATTTTATATGTTTCGTTTGTATTTCCTTACGTTCACTGGCGTATTCAGGGGTACACATGATGAAGAGCATCACCTGCACGAAAGCCCTGTAGCCATGACCACTGCCGCTTATAGTGCTTAGCCATACTGTCAATAGTTGGCGGGTATGTAGGTATGCCTGCTGTTATGAGTGAGCACCATGCCCTGCAGGCTCATTCCTGAAGCCCCTGTGGTAGTAAGCAATGCTGATGTGAAAACCACATGGAGGCGAGCTATGGAATGGCTGCTAATGGGTATATCATCAGGCCTGGCGGTAGTAATGATTATTGTTCGCATGGTTTGCAAATAAAACACCAGCGTTCCGGCATTCACGCCCAATACAGGCCTGGCTAAAACTACTGGAGCATAAATGGTATATAGATGAGCTCTATGATGCTACCATTGTAGTACAGCCCATAGAGACGTTAAGCAGGTTTACAGACTGCTGGATCGTTTTGCCGAAAAGACTGGGTATAGACGGTGCTGGTAAACGGGGTAGGCAAGAGGCGTGCGCTATGGCAGCGACAGAATACGCTTATGCTACAAAGTGGGCAGGTAGGTTTTTATATATTTGTAATGGTGCTGGGGATAGATAGCTTTATTTGCGCAATCAGCTTTTTTCTGGGTTAAACTATAATATTACACAGTACCAACATTGCACATAGGCATATGATCTTAGTATTACTTATTCTTATTCCACTACTTACAGGCATTATCAGCTTTGCTACCGGCAATGGCGCTAAAGCACTGGCATTAGTGAGCACACTGGCTACGCTTGCGC
>CBDIBP010000006.1:0-82825 GCA_965276955.1 Flavipsychrobacter sp. | reverse complement strand
ATTAGCGCCTGTGACAGTGCATACAGCAGTAAAGCCTTGATTGTAAATATTCGTATAGGTAAGGTTCAAATTGCCAGAATTTGTAGCCAGTGTTATAGAATAATTATCTTGACCTGTTGTGCATTGTTCAGAACCTAAGTAAGTGCCTACAAATTTATCACGAGATAAGGTCTGGCAAGTAGTGCCTTCATATCCCGTAGGGCATGTACAAGTACCGCTTGTGCAGGTACCACCGTTTTGGCATGTTACACCGCTACAAGCATCTTTATTACATGCGGTGTAGGTAATAGCGCTGAATGCACCGACAGTTAACAGGATCGTTAACGCAATTTGTTTGATTGATCTCATAGATAATAGTTTTAGTTAAATAATGTTTGCCAAAGATAAGTTTACTCTTTGTTTATGCCAAGTTGCAAACAATAATTATGCCAAGAACGGTATACTATGAAATAGCAACATATATTAGGAGATGGGAGGTAAGGTTATTCTATTGCATATTTCATGGTATATCTACATGAGATATTCCATACCGTTTGTAGGATATAGCCATCCCCCAAAACGCAAAAAGCCCCGTTTGTACGGGGCTTTTAAAAAATAAGTGTGGTAGTTATATCAACTGTACGCTGCGGTTGACAAAAGCGGTAAGCTCTGCACCTGTGAGCATGCCTTGTGATAATAAAGCAAGGTCGAACGCCTGGCGGGCTAGTTGCACTTGCTCTTCTTCATTGCCTGCAGCCAGTATCTTGCTTATCAGTTTGTGGTTGCCATTCACTGCTACATTGTAGCTATCTGGCAGGCTACCATAGAAGCCCATTCCACCACCGCCCATCTTGGCCATTTCCTTCATGCGGCGCATGAATTCTTCCATGGTCACCGTTACTGGCAGTTCCTCAGGGTTCAGGCTTTCTACTTCCACCTTCATCAGTGGTTTGTTGATGGCCTTATCAAATATCCCTTTCACTTTTTCTGTTTCCTCAGCGGTAAGTATGTGTGCCGGGGCATCTTCTTTAGTTATCAGCTTATCAGCTACATCGGCATCTACCCTTTTGAAGGATACCTGGTCCAGCTTTTGTTCCAGTGTTTGTATCAGGTGATTGTCCAGCGGGCCGTTCATCAGCAATACATCATAATCCTTGCGGTTTGCTGATTGTATAAAAGAATCCTGCTTAGCGGGGTCGTTGGTATACAGGTATACTACCTGACCATTCTTGTCTGTCTGCTGTGGTTTTATTTTCTCGCTATATTCTTCTATGGTATAGTACTCGTCTTTAGTGTTCTGCAGTAAAGCGTAGTCTTTAGCTTTATCGTAGAACTTCTCTTCGCTCACCATACCATATTTGACAAAAATGCCAATGTCGTTCCATTTTTGCTCAAAACCTTTGCGGTCGGCTTTGAACAGGTCGCCCAGCTTATCGGCTACTTTTTTGGTGATGTAGTTGTTGATCTTCTTCACGTTGCTATCGGCCTGCAGGAAACTGCGCGATACGTTCAGCGGAATATCCGGGCTGTCTATAACACCGTGCAGCAGCATAAGGAACTCAGGCACTATATCCTTTACCTCATCGGTAATGAACACCTGGCGGCTGTAGAGTTTTATTTTGTTGCGCTGTATATCAAATTCGTTCTTCACCTTAGGGAAGTAAAGTACACCTGTCAGGTTGAACGGATAATCCACATTCAGGTGTATCCAGAACAATGGATCCTCTGCATAAGGGTATAGCTCGTGGTAGAAGTTCAGGTAGTCCTCATCGGTAAGGTCGGTTGGGGCCTTGGTCCATATAGGAACTGTGTTGTTGATGATGTTATCAACCTCTACAGTTTTGTATTTTGGTTTGCCTTCTTCGTCCTCGCCATCTGGTACAGATTTCTCCTTAGTGCCAAAGTATATAGGTATGGGCAAGAACTTGCCATATTTTTCAAGTATGGTTCCCAGTTTATTTTCATCCAGGAATTCTTCTGAATCCGGGTTGATGTGCAGGATGATGTCTGTACCGCGAGTGGTGCGTGTACCTTCGGTTATTTCAAACTCGGTACTGCCATCGCATATCCAGCGAGCAGACTCTGCGCCTTCCTGGTAAGAAAGGGTATTGATCTCCACCTGGCTGGCTACCATGAAGGCAGAGTAAAAGCCCAGACCGAACTTACCAATGATCTCGTTGGCATCTTTCGCGTCCTTGAATTTCTCCATGAACTCGGTAGCGCCGCTGAAAGCTATCTGATTGATATATTTCTTGATCTCTTCCGCCGTCATACCCAAGCCATTATCGGATATGGTGATGGTCTTCGCTTCTTTGTCAAAAGACACAGCAACTTTAAGAGTGCCCAGTTCTCCGTTGTACTGGCCTATGGAAGCCAGGCGCTTTATTTTCTGTACTGCATCTACCGCGTTCGATACCAGCTCGCGCAGGAAGATCTCGTTATCAGAGTACAGGAATTTTTTAATGATCGGGAAGATGTTCTCGGTATGTATCGAGATAGTACCTTTTTCTTGCATAATATATTTATAATTTTTTTTGATATGAATTCTGTAAGTATCATATCAATGTATGTTCCAAAGGTGGAATTTTGACAAAATGACAGGAAAGCATATTAAATTGATAAACATGAAAATGATATTAATTAATATGCGTATATTTATATTATTACCTTATAAACAGATAACCATGAAGCGTTTGCTTATAAATTGCGTTTTTTGCTTGTGTTCTTTTCTTATTTGGGGACAAGTGTCTATAGACACAATATCAATAAATCAACCTTTTACTGATATCGATCTATGTACGAACACTACACACCAATTGAACTATTCTGTAAATGTTCCCGGTGTTTTTCAAGCTGGGAACACTTTCGTAGCTCAATTGTCGGACGCTATTTGGGGGCTTTACTTATCCCATTAACATTGGCTCCGTGATAAGCAATTCCACTGGGGTCATACCATATACTATACCCTCTTTAATCCCTTCTGGAAGTCGTTATAGGATCCGGATCATTTCAACGAATCCAGCTATGATATCAAAGAATGATCAGTTCAACATACAAATAAGTCAAACAACCAACATAAATTTTGTTGGTATTCGTTCAAGCATGTATAGTAATTCGTGGTGCTCTGGCAGAGCGGATACATTTCGTGTTATCGCTACCTGGTCGTCAGGTGGGGTATATCCAACCTTTCAATGGAATAAAAATGGAATAAATGTAAATGGTACTGGTGTAAACTTTGAGACGTACATAGATAGTTCTCTAACAACGGGTGACATACTAGTTTGTACACTTACCACATCTCAACCATGCGCGTTACCATTTACTAGCAGTCCCT
Source organism: Flavipsychrobacter sp. (assembly GCA_965276955.1). GTDB lineage: Bacteria > Bacteroidota > Bacteroidia > Chitinophagales > Chitinophagaceae > JABDEZ01. The sequence continues at coordinate 79,512 of CBDIBP010000006.1, read as the reverse complement.
TGGTTGTGACAATATTACCTTCAGCGGTACCAAATATTGCAGTGATCTCTCGTCCAGCTATCGGAGTATGCGTAGGCACACCCATAACCTTTACAGCAAATGCAACAGATACAGGTTCGGCGGCTACTTATCAATGGAGGAAAAATGGAATAGCTATACCGGGTGCTGTAAGCAGCAGTTATACCGACAGCCATTTAACTTCTACTGATGTTATAGTTTTGCAGCGTTACTGGCAATCAAACGTGCAGCGCGCCCGGCAGCAGCCAACCTGCAGCATTTACCATCTATCCAATACCTGATACGACCATCATCAGTTCCGGATCTATACACCGTTGCGTTGGCGACACTGTAATGCTCCATGCTGCTACAGGAAATATATACCAGTGGAGCCTTAATGGCACCAACATATCTGGCGCTACGGCAGCAACCTACACGGCACATACTACAGGTAACTATTCTGTGCTGATGACCAATAGTTATAACTGCTCAGTATCTTCCACTACGGTACCTGTAACAGTGTCAGCCGTCCCTTCCGCAACAATAGCCAACATAGGTGGCTACTTGCATATATGCAGTAATGACAGCGTGGTGCTTGGCGCTACGTTTGGCAGCAATAGTGCCTATACCTACCAGTGGCAGCAAAACGGAAATAGCATACCCGGCGCAACATACTATGCATATGCCGCAAGAGCAGCCGGTAACTATAGCCTTGTAGTTTCCAATAATGATTGCATGGTCACTTCCGCACCACTCACTGTTACTACCTGGCCTGCACCAGCCGATACTTTGCTTAACGTAACTACTACTGTATTGTGCCCAGGTGGGCAAGGAATAACCATAAACGGTGGTATTCCCGGCAGTGCAGAAAAATATTTGTGGTATATGAATGGGCTGTCCATTCCATCAGCTTATACTTCCACTTACCTTGCTTCAATGGCGGGCAGCTATGCTTTAAGGATAACAGATACAACAAACGGATGTTCCGCTTTCAGTAAGGTAGCTATCATTACGCCGGGCAATGTACCTGTACCTGTTATCAATTATCAATGGCCAAACTTTACCACACAGCCATTCAGCACTTATCAATGGTATTTGAATGGTACACCAATAAATGGTGCTACCGTAGCCACATACAGCCCCACCCAACGTGGTGCATATACATTGCAGGTCACAGATGCGAATGGTTGCACCGGCACATCCGCCAACTATTACTTTGCATACAGCGGATTGAATAATATAGCTACCGCTGCCAGCATAAAAGTATACCCCAACCCAACCCATTCTATATTGTACATAGACGCTGCCATACCTGTAAAAGCAACGCTATACGAAGTAGACGGAAGGGTATTGATGAGCACAGTGAACAGCAAGCAACTGGATATATCAACACTCGATAACGGAGTATATCTGCTATCTGTAACTGATGGAAATGACAGGGTAATAAATGTGAGTAAGGTGGTGAAGAACTGATCAACGCCCTAACTATGGTACACTCTCGATGCCACTATCAGCCCATCCTGTATCTCTAATACCTCGCCCACCTGCATATGTGGTTCGCCATCTACACGACGTATGTACTCCATGAACACGCGTTCATCATTGGCCGTGATGGTGAGTACATCATATTGCAATGATGGCAGTCGGTCGAACGCATCCTGCCACCAGTTACGTAGTGCTGCCTTGCCTTTTATGTAACCATTTGTTTGCGGCTGGCGCACCTTTAGCTTGGGGCTGTAGTGCTGCGCATCGTCATCGTAGAGTGCTAATAGTTTTTCCAGGTCGTGTTCGTTAAATGCCGCGAACCATTGTTCGGCGATATGTATGGTTGAGTTCATGTGATATTTTTGCAAATATATTAACTGCTGTGGTCTGCAACAATTACCCAATGTCCTTTTATTTTGTGCACCAGCAATGTAGATGATCCTGATACATCGCCCGCCTCTCTTTTCAATGCCCAGGCACCCACAATAAAATAGTATTCGGGCGATAACTTTTGAATGCTCTTTACCGTAAAGGTAAGCTTGCCCATATGTGCGGCGTCGGGGTAGCCTTCTTTATATTTTTCAAGTGTTGTTTTGTATCCGTATCGGGGGCCTTTGCTGCCGATGAACAGCAGGCTATCATTATCCCAATACCCATGCATGTAGCCGTCTATGCTGCCTGCATTCCACTCTATTACCTGAGCGTCCAGCAAGCCTTTTATAGCTTGTTCCTCTTTTGTTTGTGCCTGTGTTGTATAGTAGGAAGTGCATAGCAGTAATAAAAGAAAATATTTCTTCATCGTGTATCAGTTGATTGCGTCTATTGTTTGAAATAAAAGATAGCTGTGGTCGTTGAATAGCAGGTACAGAGGTGTTCCCCTATACCATGGCACTCCGCTTTCTTTAATGTGCGCCTGTATGTGTAAGTGCGGCTCCAGGCTGAAACCGGAATTGCCCGCTTGTGCTAATGGCTGCCCGGTCTTTACCGTATCGCCATCATGTACCAGCAGGCTGTATTGTTTCAGATGGGCCATGAAGACGTAGTAACTGCCTGCATCAATAAGTACGTTATTAGTATTGGTACGGCCTCGCTTGCGGCTTGGTGGTATGTTATCTGGGTTCTCACTTTCAGCTTTTTCTATAATGCCATTGCAGGGGCTGTACACAGTGTCGCCAAATGTCTGATAGTCGTTCAGGTTTGTCGAAAAGATCTTTTTGGCACGGTTGCCGGTATTATCCAGCTTTATCAGGTCCATGGCATAAATGGTACCGCGGTAGCTGTAATGGAACAAATTAGTAGGCAAGCCCTTACCTCCCTGGAAGACCAGGTAGCGACCATGTTTGAAAGGTAGCGACAGGTTCAAAGTTTGTGGCGTGCCTGTGGTGCCAGTATAATATAGTGTGCACAATGTAACGAAAAGAAGACCGAAGACCAACTGCGAAATTGTGCCCCGCTGTGTGGCCTTGTGTTTTGTGAAGCCCGCAACTAAGGCTATTACAGACAGTGCAGCAAACACATACTTGAGGTATATGGAAACAAAGACCCAGCAACCATACAAGTAAGTGAACCAGGTGAAAGACAGCACGAAGATGAGGCGTACTGCATTTTTCAAGGTACTATCGCCCTTACGCGATCTTCCGGCAAAATAGATGCACAACAGTGCGAGTAAAATGGTTGCGCCAAAAAGGCTGTAAACCATGAGGTGTGTATTTATGCTGCAAGTTATTTGTTTATGCGCATAAATATTTTGTGAAGGTTTTATTACCGCACCAGTGTCACATCGCCCTTCCAGCTAATGGGCGATCCGTTGTCGCACACGCCATCTAATACATATACGTATACATCGGGCTTGGGTAATGCGCCTTTTATGGTGCCATCCCAGGCGCTGCTCTCATCATTCAGTTGTATACCTGTGCGCTCAAATAATAGCTCGCCCCAACGGTTAAATATCCTGAAGTAATTGATGGTCTTCAGACCTACACCCCTTGGGTAGAAGACATCATTTTGACCATCACCATTGGGTGTAAAGGTGTTAGGGATAAATACCTGGCTCTTATCGCATATCACATTCACGGTCACCTTGTCCGAATCCTGGCAACCATACTTGGTGGTGCCTATTGCTGTGAATGTAGTTGTTTGTGTGAGCTTGGCTATGGCGCGCGAGCAGCTATCGCAATCGAGCAGGGTGGCTGGCTCCCATAAGAATGTAAGGATATTCGTTCCCGTTGCCAGCACATCAGTAGCAGATCCGGCTATTATGGTGGCATTGCCTGCTGTGGCTTTTATGGTGGGTTTAGGGTGCACTATCACACTAACCCAGCTGGTGTCTGGCACGCAGGAGCCCTGGTGGGCCACTACCATGTAGTTGGTGCTGGAAGAAGGGGATGCCACCGGGTTGGCAATGGTACTATTGTTAAGGCCGGCAGTTGGGTACCAGTTATACGTTTGCGCCCCGGAGTCAGTTAAGGTCAGGCTCTGTCCGTAGCATATCTCGCCACCCGTGCCCGGCCAGTCTGTGGTCTTTGATTTTAACTTCACTTTTGTGCTGTCTATATTGGTACAGCCAAAACCATCGGTACCCTTTACAAGGTACATAGCTGCGGTCAAAGGCATAGCGTGTGTAATAGCGCAGGCTGTGCAGCTGAGCGTTGTTGCCGGCGACCACACATACGATATGCCACCTGTAGCTGTAAGCGTAGCAGAATCGTGCAGACATATCACCGTATCGCTGCTGGCATTTATTATGGGCAGTGGGTGCACTTTTACGCTACCTGTCACCGTATCGCGGCAGCCATTCCCGTTTACATCAATAAGGCGTACGGTAAGGTCGTTCGCATTGTTAAAGAAGTATGCAGGCGATACTGCCGAAGTGTTTGTTGTGCTGTTGAAGGTCCAGTTCCTGCTGACAATAGGTGTGAAAAGGCTTTTTGAAGTGTCTGAGAATTTTACAGTGTCGTAGATACATACCGGGTAGGGTATGGTGGTGAAGCCTCCTATTATACCATCTACCTTTATACTGTCGCCTATGCTCGATGCCGCGCAGCCGGTACTATCGCTGATGATAAGTTTTGGTACATACACACCGGGGGCTGTATAGGTGTGGGTAGCTGTTACCGAACTGGTGGTGGCGCTTACGTTACCATCACTAAAATCCCAGGTGATGTGCGGCACATTGGTGATATTGGCTGTGAAATTGACAGTGAGCGGGCTACAACCAGTTATGGGCGTAATGGTGAACTCGCCAGCATAGCCATATATCTTCAGCGTTCTTGTAGTAGTGTCCTTGCATCCATGCGCATCTGTAGCAATAAGCCTTGGTGTGTAGCTGCCTGCGCTGGTATAGGGCTGTGTGGGGTTGGTAAGTACCGATGTGCCGGTGTTGCCAAAGTCCCACGCATAAGAGACCGCATTTACTGATGTATTGATGAAATGCTCTATGAGCGGTGCGCAGATACTTACGCTATCGCCTAAGGTAAAAGCAGCTGTAGGCGATGAAAGGTTCAGGTATGCATTGCGCACTGCGGTGTCCATACAGCCATGCGTGTCTGTGACTATTAGCGATACGCTATAAGTGCCATTCTGCGTATACGTATGTGTTGGTGCATTGAGGTTGGAGGTAGTGTTATCGCCAAATGTCCATGCGCTGGTAGCGGCATTGGTGCTTGTATTGTTGAACTGCACCGGGATATACCTGCACGGGAACGTGGTAGCGGCAGTAAATGCTGCAGTAGGTTTATATACATTGATGCCTGCAGGGCTATATAAAGTATCAGTACAGCCCAGGTTATCTATCACCACCTCTTCAGGGCCAAAACTTCCCCTGGTGGTATAGGTGTGTGTAGGCGCAGGTGTCCCGTTCAGGTCAGCATGTCCATCGCTGTAGAACCATGACCGGCTTACTATATGTGCTCCAGGTACATCATAACTATAGTCATTAAATTGTACCGTTAATGGTAAACAACCTTGTAACGGCGCTACCACGAAGCTGTCTTTAGGCTGTGCTACAAGTACATAGTTATTGCGCCGAAAGGTGTCTGTGCAGTTATGAGCATCTGTGACGACAAGCGCTACAGAATGCCTGCCTTGCACCCCGAAGCTATCTGTGAACGTAGACGACAGGTTAGGGAAGGGGTTGTTGTCCACATACCAGTCATATCTGGTAGCGCCGCCCCCTGATACAGCAGCATAGAAAGTATCAAACGATCTTTTACAAATGGCTGTATCGGCAGCTGTAAATGAAGGTTGTAATTTGAGCAGCGTCACCGGTCTGTTCAGCGTATCGTGGCACCCTGAGGCCGTGTTGAACGTTATCAATTGTACATTATAACTGCCCAGGCCAGGATAGTTATGTGTGGGGCTGGTGGCGGCACTGGTAAAACCATCGCCAAAACTCCAGGCAGATGTATTGGCTCCCAAAGACAAATTTGTGAATGCCACTTTGGTCAGCGTGTCGCAAAAATAATTAGACAGGAACAAAGACTTAGGTGAATCTACCTGCAGATAGATATGAAAGTTGGTAACAGTATCATTACATCCATTCAATGACACTATTAAAAATGGCGTATCCAGTCCCGGGTTCACGTATTTGTGTATATCAAAAGAGTCATTGTATTGGGATACCGGACTGGACCCGTCCTTGAAATACCAGGTATATAAGGCGCCGTTGATGGGGGTAGCATGAAAAATAACATTCTGGTCTGTACACAAACGTGTGGGTTGGGCGGTTATAGATACTTGTGGTATAGGGGCCGTTCTTATCTGTACAGTATCCACCTTGGTACAACCATTAGATGTGGTAATAATGACATAAGCTGCAAATACGCCAGGTGTATTATAAGTGTGTTGCGGGTTCGCATTATTGCTTAGTGGGGAGCCATCACCAAAATTCCATACCGTAGAAGTTATGGGATAAGGCACGCTGGCGGAAGGGGACGGTGTATTTGTGCTGTCGTAAGAAGAGAAATTAACTGTAAGCGGTATGCAGCCCGATGATAACGGTTGTGCTATACCAACGGCATAGATGTCATTGACATTTACCGCCTGTGTAACAGTAGCTGAGCAACCATTAGCATTGGTCACTGTGAGTGTAGCACTATCGATAGCAAAGGCATTGTAGGTATGCGTCGGGTTGGCTGCGGCACTGCTGCCGCCATCTGAGAACGACCACGCGTAGCTACCACCTGCCGGAGCCGTGCTGGTGAACTGCACGGTTGTTGGTAAATTGCATGAAGGCAGTGTGAACGTAAAACTGGCAACAGGGTTAGGGCTGATGGTGACCGGGAGGGTCAAGGTGTCTTTACAGTTGCCATCGTCAACTATCAAGCGCACACTATAAATGCCCGCACTGCTATAAGTATGCGTGGTGGGTGTGCCGTTGGCTATGCCTCCATCACCAAAGCTCCAATGAGCTTGCACGCCAGCTGGGGTCGAGCTGCTCTGAAAGCTTACCGGGGCACCGGCACAGCCTGTAGGAGGGGTAAAAGATGCGGTAGGACCACCTACTTTTATGTACGCTGCCTGCACATCAGTATCCTTGCATCCATTAGCATCTGTAGTTACTAATGTTACAGTGTAGGTGCCCGTGCTTTGGTAAATATTAGTAGGGTTTTGTGAGAAAGAAGAATTGCCGTTGCCAAATGTCCAGGTGTATGTAAATGGGGTAGTGCCTGTACTTTGATCTGTAAATAGGGCAGTAGCAGGCGCTTTGCAAAACTGCGCATTGTTCACTGTGAACTGAGCAACCGGTGCTGGTAATACATGAATGTAGCTTGTCTTTATCAAAAGACTATCGCAACCCTGGCTATTAGTAGCCTGCAGGCTGACCGTGTAGAACCCTGGCGTACTATACGTGTAGGTTGGGCTAACGGCTGTGGATGTGCCGCCATCGCCAAAGCTCCAATTATAAGTTACCGGGCCCGGTACCCCCGCAGTGGTAGTGTTAGTGAATGAGAAAGGGGTGCCCACACAAACTGTGAGCGGCGCGCTGAAGCTCACCAATGGTGGCCCGTAAACAGTGATAGTTAATGTTTTAGTGCTGCTTTGGCTGCCGTTAATAGCAGTAAGCACTACTGTATAGATGCCGGGCGTAGTATAACTGGCAGAAGCATTTGTTTGAAGCGAAGTATTACTATTGCCTAATGACCACGTATAGGATGTAGCGCCTGTAGACGTATTGGTGAAATGGACAATGAGCGGAGCGCACCCGGCTGTATGGTCGGCAGTAAAGTTTGCGGTTACCTGCCCCTGCGCTGTACCTGCCATAGTGCAACACGCAATGAACAATAATTGTACGAGCACAGTTCTTAAATATTGTATCATCTACGATAAGGGTTATGCAGCAGGCCGCAGTAAGGGTAATTTTATTTCAATAAAGTAATATCTCCTTTCCAGTCTATTGGAGTTCCTTCATCACAGATCGCATCTATTGCATACACATAAGTATCGGGTACCGGTTTGGCGCCTTTGTAGGTGCCATCCCATCCGCTGCTTTCGTCATTGATATTTATGTTGTCTTTTTCAAAGACCAATTGTCCCCACCTGTTGTAGATGCGCATGGACCGAATTGTCTTTATGCCGATACCTCTGGGATAGAAGACGTCATTTTGTCCGTCGCCGTTGGGTGTAAAGGTATTTGGTATGAACATCTGGCTTTTATCGCACAGTACTTTCACCTCCACACTGGCACTGTCCCTGCAGCCGTACTGGTTAGTAGCGGTCACAGTGAACTGCGTGGTCTGCTGCATGGTAGCTATAGGGTCGGGGCAATCGTCGCAATTCAGTTCATCGCTGTGGTTCCAAAGGAAGGAGATGATATTGGGGCCATAAGCCTGCAGGTTGGTCTTGCCACCTGCTATTACAGTGCCCGCCCCTGTTGCTTTTACGGTGGGTAGGGGGTCTACAACAACCGATACGTAGTTAGTGTCTGGTATGCAGCTTGCGGTCTGTGCAATGGCCAGGTAAGTGATGCCACCTGTGGGCGTAGCTATTGGGTCAGCTATTTGCGCATTGGAGAGGCCCGTTGCAGGATACCAGTGGTATACCTGCGCCCCTGAATCGGAAAGCTGTATGGACTGCCCGGTACAAATTTCACCCCCTGGTCCAGCATGGCTTACTGTTTTGTAAGTGAATAGTATTTTCACACTGTCCTTGTTCACGCAGCCAAAGGCATCGGTACCTGTTACTATGTAAGTAGATGGAAGTAGAGGCCTTACGTAAGTAGGGTTGCATACTGGACAGTTGATGGTAGCCAAAGGGGCCCAGATATAGCTGATGCCACCTGATGCGAGTACCTTAGCTGAATCGGCAGGGCATATAGTAGTATCGCCTGATGCAGTTATAACGGGAAGTGCGTGCACAGTAATAGCAGCTACTGCAGTATCCTTGCACGAGGCACCATCGGAAGCAATAAGTGTAACGTTGAATGTGCCGGCAGTGTGGTAAGTATGTGCCGGGTTGTGTGCATTGGTAGTTGCGGCATCGCCAAAGTACCAGGTCCACCCGGTGACCGGCGCAAAGAGTCCCGATGAAGCGTCAGTAAAATGTACGGTATCATAGATACAGATGTTCTTAGTTTCAGAGAAGGCAGCATGTACCCTATCTACCTTTATGGTATCGGTACCGTAGCTGCTGGTATGGCAACCAGCGCTGTCTACCAGTATTATTTTGGGTACATATTTGCCGGGGCTCAGGTAAGTATGTGTGGCATTTGTAGCAGTGCCGGGCCCTGCTACAGAGCCATCGCTGAAGTCGTAAGTAATGTTGGGTATGCCGGTAATGGTAGCTGTAAAATTAACCGGCAATGGCGGACATCCATAAAGGGGACTGTAAGAGAATGAGCCGGAATATCCATAAAGGGTCACATGGTTATAAGCGGTATCCTTGCAGCCATGTGCATCAGTAACTATCAATTGCACATTGTAGTTGCCCGGTGCTGCATAGGAGTTGGAAGGGTTAGGGGCCAGCGAAGTGTTGGTATTGCCAAAGCTCCAATTGTAAGTGCTGCCACCTGTAGAAGTATTATTGAACTGCACGATGAGGGGAACGCAAACCCCCGAGCCATTCAGCTCAGCAAAAGCAGCATGTGGTTTTGATATGGTGATGAAGGCCAGCCTTGCGATGGAGTCGCTGCACCCGGTAGTGTCCACTATCTTTAGGGTAACGGTATAGGTGCCGGAAGCTACATAAGCATGCACAGGGTTGGCCGCTGTAGAAGCGGCACCGTCGCCGAACGTCCAATAAGTAGACCGCAGGTTCGCAGAGGTACCCGTGTTCACAAAGGTTATAGTATCCCACGCACAGTGAAAGGTATTGGCGACGGCAAAGCTTGCGGTGGGCTTGTGGGTAGTGAGCAAAGCAGGCCTTAGTACTGTGTCTGTACATCCTAAATTATCAATGACTATTTCCGAAATGCCAAATGTTCCTGGTAATGTATAGGTGTGGTTTATTGTATTGCTCGATGTGTTGCCCGACCTCCCATCCCCGAAATCCCATATGTGGCTTACCGGGTAAGTACCAGTTATATAGTAAGAGTTGTCAGTGAATAGCACATTGGCAGGCAGGCATGCATTTGCGGTAGATGTATTAAATCCGGCTATAGGTTTGGCTACCAATATCTTTCGCTGTACATTCTCAGGGCAACCATTATAGTCTCTATCTTTCAGGTCTATTATGTAAATGCCAGCTGTATCAAATTGGTAAAGCAGTTGCGCCGTTGTGTCAAAAGGATTATTGTTTATATACCAGTTGTGTGCTCTGGGAGGCGGATTAGGTAAGTTATACGCACTGCTGAAATTCAGGTAGCTATGTTTGCATATGGCAGTATCAGCGACCACGATACTGGGTCTGAAATCAAGTATATAGAAACCCTGTATGCTTGTATCGCGGCATCCGGACCGACTATTGTACACAGCCAAAGTAGCCGCATAAAAGCCGGGCGAATAGGAATGTGATGGGTTAGCGATAGTTGAGTTAGGAGTGCCATCGCCAAACAACCATACATACGATGTTGCACCTATGGAAGCATTTAAGAAAAGTGCTGTTGAGGGCAGAGCGCAACTTATAGATTCTTGAAAAAATGCTGACGGTGAGTCTATGATAACTGATACAGGAGCAGGTATTGCTGCAGCACAACCATAATTTGATGCAGTAAGCGTAATGCTCAAAGTGCCCGGAAACAAAAGTGTCCTGTGCACCAAGGTGTCATTTACTCCACCTTCCGCACTCTGGCCACCATAATTATATGTATATAGTATGGGAGGTGCGCCATGCGCATGGGCGTGTAGCGTGATGGTATCTCTCCTGCATATATGTAGTGGTGTACCATAAAAGTAATCGATGGTAGGCGGTTGCCCTACAATGATACCTGTAGTATCGGTGAACAAACATCCATTTGCTGTTGTAAAAGAATATGTAGTATGATAATAGTTGGGACTTGTATAAGTATGGTACGATGTGTCCGTTGTTGATGTAGCTCCGCCATCACCAAAATCATAAAAAGTAGAAGTGATGGCCCAGGGATAGGGCACAGGGAAGCTGAGGTTCAATGTATTGGTTGATGGCTGCATGATCATTACCGTGTCGTGCAGCGGTGGGCAGCCACCGTTGGGTTTGTTTGATATTGTTGCGAACATGGAATAGATATTCACACTATTGGTGGTCACATACATGCAGCCATGGTTATTAATAATGAGGCTGGCTACCATGAAAGTATCTAAGTTGTAGGTATGAGATGGGTTTGCCTGGGTAGATACAGGGCTTCCATCACCAAAATTCCATGTATAAGTAGAGCCTGTAGGTGCAGATGATGTGAATTGTACCGTTACAGGTGCCGGACAAGGATGTGGGGGGGTATACGTAAAACTGCCAACTGGTATCGGTCTTATAAATATCTGCTTGCTTGTGGTATCAATGCAGCCATTCAGGAAGGCTATCATTTTTACGGTATAGGTGCCGTCTGTGGCATATATGTGTGTAGTGTTGGTGTTATTATCAGTAGTCCCATCACCGAATATCCAGTAACTGGTGGCCCCACTTCCTGGAGTTGTATTTTGAAAGGCAATGGTTTGCTGAGCGCAACCAGTGTCTGGTACGTTCATGGTGGCCCGCAGGTTCTGTACCAATATATTATTAGGTATTAAAAGTGTGTCTTTGCAGCCGCGCCTGTCTGTAACTATCTCCTGTACATTATAACTCCCTGCAGCCAGATAATTGTGTGTAGGGCTGGCTGCCGGTGATGAAGTGCCATCGCCAAACGTCCAGCTGTAGGTAAACGGGCTGCTTCCCGTACTTTGGTCTGTGAATATTACTGTAGAAGGTACGCTGCAAAAGCTGTTGTTGTTGGTGGAGAACTGTGCTACCGGGGATGCCAGCACATGCACCAGAGAATTGATGGTAAGTGATGCTGCACACCCATAGCTGTTGGTCGCGGTCTGTGTTACTGTGTAGAACCCGGAAGCTCCATACGCATGTGGGGGAGCTTGCAGTGTGGAATTAAGCCCATCGCCAAACTGCCAGCTATAAGTAGTGGTGCCGGGCGCCATAGGGCTTGTAGTGTTCACAAAGGTTGCCGTTGCGCCAATACATACTGCCGTGTCTCCAGAGAAAGATACTGTTGGCGGAGGTTGCACCGTTACTTGTATGCTGGACGTTGCAGACCCGGTACTTCCGGTAGCAGTAAGCGTTACTGTGTACGTGCCGGGGGCAGTGTAAGTAGCGGTAGCATTGGGAAAGAAAGAGTTATTGCCGTTTCCCAGTGTCCATGTATAAGAAGTGGCACCGGTAGATGTGTTCGTAAAATTTATGATAAGCGGAGAGCAACCAGAGGTTTGACTTGCAGTAAAGCTTGCTGTGACCTGGGCATGCACCTGTGCGATACATACCGTGCATGCCAGCAGCAATATTACTTTTAGATACCTGCACATAGGTAATATTATTATTTATGAACTAAGGTCGCCTAATAAAAATTAGGACATAGGGGTTTACCGTTTGTAGCGTTCTTGTCTCGGAAGTGCCCTGTTTTTATCAGGGATATCTCGTAACCGCCTTTGTAGCCGCTTGCCGGGCTTAGGGAAGATACGTTCACATCGTAGCTGAGGCCAAAGGCAAGGTCTTTATATTTTAGCTTGAAGGAGGGTATCACGGCATCCATGTATCTGTAGAACAAACCTACGTACATGGCAAACTCGGGGTCAAGATCGTTATCTGATATACGGTTCCAGCCCACCAGGCCGCCTGCTATTATTTCATTATAAGCGCCCTGCACTGCAACATTGCCCTGAAGCTGGTAGGAATACGATTCATTAAAATGACCGCTCAATGCAGCATTCACATTGAAGCGCATATCCATGTTTATCTTTGCGGCGTCTTTGTAATAAGAAATATTGGGCTGAGAGAAGTGATATCCTGATACGCCTATTACATAGGTCACACTATTATACTCCCCGCTGCTGCTGTTGAAGTTGATACCTGCACCTACATCATATAAAGTCAATTTAGGATTTGGCAGGTGCTCACCAGTAGGGTTGCTTGCGCTGAATGTATTATTAAGATATTGGTTATTGAAAGTGGCCTTTGAGGGGTCGAAGCTATGCTGCACATAGCCCCCTGTAAAGCCTACAGACAAGAAAGAATTATGCTGATCTCCCAGCGATTTATTGTAGTTGATGGCGGGGTAAGCGCCCAGTATCCTGGTATCTATACTGCCGGCTTTATCATAGTATACCAGTGCACCAAAACTAAAAAAGTCGTTACGTTCCCTGCCTACCTTTATTTTAGTTTCAGCACTTACCTGCGCTGTCTCGAAAGGGTTGGTGATGCTGCTCCACTGGTTGCGGTATACAGCCGAAAACTTATAGTCTTCTGAAAAAACGCCGGTAAGAGCCGGATTGCGCAATATGGATGTTTCGTAGAACTGTGAAAAGTGTATGTCTGCCTGGGCAATGGCCCATACAGGCAAGGTAAGGGTGTATAGTGATAACAATGCTTTTTGGTATAGTTTACTGATCTTCATGACGACAAGTGTTTAAGGGGTAGGGGAATTGGAGCGGGCAAAATACTTGAAGACAGGCATTGCCGCACGTTTTGGTATACGCAATGAAGGATGGCGGTAAGACCAGTTGAATATCAGAAATAAACATATGATAGGTAGATGTAATAGCAATTTAACACAAATAACTTAAAAGTTAAAATAAAGCTAATAATTAAATCGTATTCTCTTTGTGCGGACACTAAGAGAGAAATGCAGTTCGCAGACACATTTTGATTTCTACCTTTTTTGCCCAAAACACGTATTAAATTTTATATCTTCGTAGGCCAGCCCTGAAGATCCATTTTTTGTACATGTATCTTTCATTGAAGATCATGTTTTTGATCAATATTTTACTCTCGTAAAATATTTTTTAAATGCGTGTTGCACTTGTATTTCTATATTTTTATCAATTTTTATATGAGTAAACTTTTACCTTCTATTATTATTAAGAGCTTGGTCCTTTCTTTACTTTTTATACTGGGAGGTAAAACAGCTTTTGCAACGCATATATTTGGGGTCGACCTTTACTACACCTATGTAAGCGGCAATACTTATACTATAAATATGTCTGTTTATGGAGATTGTGGTTCTACCACTATAAACTCTTTATACACTGCTACACCCGAGGTACAGATATATAATGGCACTACACTGGTACGAACAGTGAACCTTAACCCCGGCAGTAACCAGGGTGCTGAAGTAACTCCCGTATGCGCCAGCCAGGCCAACAATACTACCTGTACTAATATAAACAGCAATATACCGGGTGTAAGAAAATTCACTTATTCTCTGAATGTTACTTTGACCGGAGCATCGGCTAACTGGCGTTTTCATTTTGATGGCGGAATGGGCGGCGCGGCTTCTGCCGGGCGCAGCAGCCTCATATCTAATATCAATGCACCGGGTATGAGTGTCATTGCGCTTAATGCACAGCTCAATAACCTTACATCGCCAAATTCATCCTCTGTTTACACAACCATCCCTACCCCGTTCTTTTGTATCAATCAGCCAGCGAACTTCAATCCTGGAGCTGTTGACCCGAATGGCGATAGCTTGTCTTTTGCGCTGGTGCCGGGTATTGTTCCCGCAGGTACGGCCGTTACTTACAACGGTTCTTTTACGGCGACCAGTCCTTTAGCAGTTAACGCAGGTAGCTTCACATTCACTTCTGCCAACGGTCAGCTGGCGTTCACACCCAATGCTATACAACGTTCGCTGGTAGTGTACACCGTATCAGAATACCGGAATGGTGTACTGGTAGGCACCAGCCAGCGGGAAATGACGGTAGTGGTGTTGTCGTGCAATAACCCTCCGCCGTTAGGGTCTATTACTAATGTCATTACTACCGGGGTGGGCGTGACCGATGTGGATAGCACACATGTGAATGCCTGTGGGTCTGCGGGCTTTTTCTCTTTTAATATCAACCCAACTGATGCTAACACTACGGCAAATATTACAGTAACAGCAGCCGGCCTGCCGACAGGTGCTGCGTTTACCATCACTAACAATGGCACACCTACACCCCATGGGCTTTTTACATGGAATACCACCGGCGTGCCTGCGGGCTCTTATACTTTCTACCTTACATTCAAAGACGATGCCTGCCCGTTATCCAGCACGCAAACTGTTGCTTACACTGTTAATATACTTCCATACCCTACCAATGTTTTTTCGTTGGTATCGGCCGCTACTTGTATAAAGAAAGCAGTGTTTCATATCACCCCCGGGGGCTCTGGCAACCCTTATACTATCCAGGTGATACAGGCCAGCACTGTTATACAGACCAATGCAGGTATAAATGGTGTATTCACAGATAGTTTGTCGCCCGGCACCTATACAATAAGGGTGCTCAATACCAGTGGATGCGCAGCCGATACTACTGTTACCATTGCTCCACCTATTGTTATCACCCCTACAGTTACATTAAATGCGCCTTCATGCCCAGGTGGCAGCAACGGCAGCTTAAGCGTTTCAGTAACGGGTGGTGTTGCTCCTTATAACTATGCATTAGGTACGGGAGCTTACGGTAGCGCTTCATCATTTACGGGGCTCACGCCGGGTACATATATACTTCATATCCGCGATGTCAATCTTTGCATAAAAGACACCACTGTTGTGCTTCCCGATGCCACACATGCATACTTCAATGCGGGTATAGCTAACCCGTGGTGCAATTTCTACAGCAACGGAGCTATTGCTATCAATGCATCCAATAGCACACCTCCGTATACCTATGCCATAGGGTCGGGTGCCTACAGCAGCACAAGCACCTTCAATAACCTGAACGTGGGTAGCTATACCCTGCATATAAAAAATGCCAATGGCTGTGTGAGTGATACTATAATAACCCTTGCAGATTCGTTGTCTGTGAACGCTTCCCTCACGTTGGTGAATGTATCGTGCTACGGCGGTACCAATGGTGTCATTTCGGTAATAGCTTCGGGAGGGTTCGGGTCGCCATATAACTATGCTATCAATGCCAACCCTTATGTGGGCACCAATAGTTTCAGCAACCTTACACAGGGTACCTATACTGTTCATGTACGCGATGCCAACCAATGTTTTCACGATACTACCGTTACACTTACACAGCCCAGTCAGATAATCATTACACCGGTGCTTACCAACATTACCTGCTATGGTATGGCAAATGGAAGCATAGTAGTGAATGCGGCCGGGGGCACACCTACATATACTTACAGTATTGGCGCTCCGCCACAGCCCGGCAATACATTCTCCGCGGTAGCGCCAGGCAACTATACCATTACCGTTACAGATTTTAATAATTGCGTGCAGACAGCAGCGGTAAGCATAACACAGCCTGCCATACTGGGTATCAGTTCTGTTGTGGTGCACAATGTAAGTTGCAACTCCGGTGCCGATGGTTCGTTCACAGTGAATTCCACTGGTGGTACCACACCATACACCTATGCAATAAACACAGGCGCATTTGGCTCTTCTAATGTATTGGGCGGATCGGCGGCAGGTACTTATACTATACACATCAAAGATGCCAATGGCTGCACAAAAGATACTGTGCTGTCCATTACCCAGCCATCGGTCATTATACCCTCTGCTGCCGTTAAGAATTCCACCTGTCATACCCTGTCCAATGGTTCTGTGATGCTTTCTGCCAATGGGGGCATGCCTGGCTATACTTATGCCAACGGTGCGGGCGCGTATGTGCCTTCGGGTACCTTTACCACATTGGCTGGTGGTACATATACCTTCCATATCAAAGATGCCAATGGTTGTGTAAAGGATACTAACGTGACCATAATAGATTCTATAATAATTACAGACAACTATGTGGTGACGCAACCCCTGTGCTATGGGCAAAGTAACGGCAGCATTACAGTTACTGGCTCTGGTGGGGCCAGCCCATATACTTACGCATATGGCACGGGTACTTATGGTACCAGCAATGTGCTGAGTGGTATACCGGCAGGCGCCTATACCCTGCACGCCAAAGATGCTAATGGTTGCATAGGCGATCAGCCGGTAACTGTTGGGCAGCCTGGATCACTGGTGCCCACACCTGTCATCACATCGCCATCCTGCTATGGCTACCACGATGGGGTAGTGCTGCTTAATGTGTCGGGGGGTACTCCTGTTTTTCAATATGCTATCAACAGCAATGCATATGCATCTGCCAATACGTTCAGTAACCTGCTCGCCGGCCGCGATACGTTACACATCAAAGACAACAATGGCTGCCTGCACGATACGGTCATTACCATTACCCAGCCATCTGCATTAAAGATCACTAACCTGGCCATAGCTGAGGTAAAGTGCTTCGGCGATACGTCGGGCCATGTTAGAGTTACTGCTACGGGTGCTATTTCGCCGTACACATATACTGCAGATAATGGGACGTTTAGCAGTATCAATACTATACACGGTCTTAATGCTGGATCTCATATGATAACAGTGAAAGATAATAATGGCTGCCTTACCGATTCAACGATAATACTTACACAGCCAGCGCCGCTGGTGTTCAAGCTCGATTCGCTGGTGGATCCTACTTGTCAGGGCTACCAGGATGGCACAGTGAAACTGGAAGGTGTTGGTGGTACATCGCCCTACACATACGCTATGGGTACCGGAAACTACTCATCACAGAACAGCTATCATAAGCTGATAGAAGGTACCTATACTTTTTATGTAGAGGATAAGAACAACTGCGTACACGATACGGTCATTACGTTAAAGGGATATCCACATATAGTCATAGACAACATCGTAGTAAAGGATATCACTTGCTATAATGCCCCTTCTGGTAGCATAGATGTTTTAGCAACCGGTGGGGTACAGCCATTAAGCTACAAACTGGGACAGTTTGGTACGGCGGCATCTACCAGCAACTTCGATAGTTTGCGAGCAGATAACTATACCATATATGTGGTAGATAGCATGCACTGTACAAAAGATACCACGGTATCACTTATCCAGCCCGATTCCCTGCATATAGTTACCACAGCTACGCCAAATGAGTGCGTAGGCTACGAAAATATGGGGCGTGTGACCGCGAATGTTACAGGTGGTACCGGTCCATACAGCTACTTGTGGAACACCATTGCGGCGCAGAGTACGAACACGATAACTGGTATGGCCAATGGACCATATAAGGTACTGATCACCGATGCCAATAAGTGCAACGACTCAGCAGTTGCCATTGTAGCTTACGATGATTGCTGCAAGCCATACATACCCAACGCCTTCACCCCAAATGGCGATGGCAAGGATGATGTTTTCCGGGTGGTATATAAGGGCGACCTTACATTAGAGAACTTTTCGGTATACAACCGTTATGGGCAAAGAGTGTACAGTTCTATATATTTAGACCAGGGGTGGGATGGGAAATACAACGGAGTGCCACAGGATATGGGTACTTATTATTACTTTTTTAAAGGCATTTGCGGTAATAAAGGTGACCACCATATAGAGCTGCATGGCGATGTAACACTCATTCGCTAATGAGGCACAATACATTCATTATAAAGAAATATAGAGTTTAGGGGACACTTTATTGTAAAAACTTTATTTTTGTCACCCTTCAAGTTAAAGTATGGAATATAGAGAAATTGTAGCAGTTACCGGGTTGCCGGGTCTTTTTCAGTTGTTGTCTACCAAAAGTGATGGCGCTATAGTTAAGAATCTGGCAGATAATACTACCAAATTCATATCGGCCCGTTTGCACAACGTAACGCCGTTAGAGAGTATAGAAGTATATACGATCGCCGAAAATGTACGCCTGCACCAAGTGTTCAAAAAAATGCTGGAGCACGAAACTTCAATACCTGTCATCGATGCTAAGAAGACCGATGATAAAGGTATCAGGCACTATTTCAAAAGCATCTTCCCTGATTTTGATGAGGTGAGAGTGTATGTGAGCGACATGAAAAAAATGCTCAAATGGTACGACCTGCTGAAAGCGAACGACCTTCTTACCTTTAAGGAAGAAGAGCCGGAAACTGCTGATGAGGACGCACCAACTGAAGATGCATCAAAGGCAGACGAAAAACCAGCTGCTAAGGCTAAGAAAGAAAAAGAAAGCATTGCTGAAGCACCTGCTGAGGAAGAAAAACCTGCTGCTAAACCTAAGAAGGCAAAGAAAGCTGTGGTAGAGCCAACAGCCGATGGCGAAGAAGCCAAGCCTAAGAAAACAGCCAAAAAGAAAAAAACAGAAGAAGAATAGCATTATGTTGTTTAGATAATATTGGCTGATCTGCACTACAGGTCAGCCTTTTTTATGTTATTTTGTTTTAGCATTCCATTCTTATTTTGATGCATAGGATACTTACCCTCATTTTACTCTTTTCCTGCTTTTGTGCTGCGGCCCAACCGCCCAAACGCGAGTTTCGCGCGGCGTGGATAGCTACCGTTGCTAATATCGACTGGCCCTCCAGGCCCGGATTGCCTTCTATAGAGCAGCAGGAGCAATTCATCCGCCGGCTCGATCAGCTTAAAGAAGCGGGTTGCAACGTGGTCATTGTGCAGATACGTCCCTCCAGCGATGCGCTGTATCCTTCTGCTATAGAGCCTTGGTGCCACTATCTTACCGGCCGCCAGGGACAGCCACCTTTCCCCTACTACGATCCGCTCACTTTTATGATAGCAGAGGCCCATAAACGGAACATGGAATTCCACGCGTGGTTCAACCCCTTTAGGGCACTGGTCGATAGCCATAAGAACCCAAACCCACCCAGCCATATTACCTATACTCATCCCGACTGGATCATCAACTACGGCGGCAAGGCCTATATAGACCCCGGCTTTCCCGGCGCCCGCGAGTATGTGATAAAGGTGATAGCTGATGTGGTAAAGCGATACGATATAGACGCAGTACACCTCGACGATTATTTTTACCCCTATCGCATAGCCGGCCAGCAGTTTGGCGACTACCGCAGCTATGCCCAGTTTGGCAACGGCATGGACCGCGAAGATTGGCGCAGGAACAATGTCAGCCTGTTCATATCGCTGCTCAACCGCAATATAAAAGAAATAAAACCATATGTAAAACTCGGCATCAGCCCGTTCGGGGTATGGCGCAATGCATCTAAAGACCCCGAAGGCTCTATGACCCGCGGTGGCCAGACTGACTTTGATGACCTCTATGCCGATGTTTTGCTGTGGATGAAGAAGGGCTGGATAGACTACCTGCTGCCGCAGCTCTACTGGGAGCATGCCAGCCACGCCGCTCCCTTCGGTGTATTGCTGCCCTGGTGGGCGCAGCACAGCTATGGTCGCGATGTGTACTATGGCCTGGGCCTATACCGCATGGTAGGAGGCACAGGCGCATGGGCAGGCACCCGGGAATTGTTGTCGCAGGTACGGGAGATACGCAGTGTAGCCCCATCATCAGGCTATGCACTCTACAGCGCATCCTGCTTCGATAAACTGTATGCTATAAAAGATAGCCTGCGCAGCTACAACCATTACCCGGCTATGCCCCCGCGCATGAAGTGGCTGGATAGTATACCGCCTATGGCGCCCTATCTTAAGACCATACCTTCTGTAGAAGGTACATTGTTGCAGTGGCAGGTGACTAACCCCACGAAGGAGCCGCTTAAATTTGTCGTGTACCGCTTCTTAGACAATGAACCCGTGAATCTCGAGCGTGCCGACCGCATACTCAGCATACAACAAACCCCTGACTACCTGGACCATGACGCCAACCGCCACCAGAAGTGTACCTACGTCGTCACCGCTGTCGATCGCCTATGGAATGAGAGCAAGGGTAGTGACCCGCAGAGTACATACGATAGGTAAGCAATGTATTTGTTCAAAAAATCACTTTTAAGGTTATGTAGCTTAAATTTGCCATGTGTATAACGTGTGCATTTTTACACTCTCATAACATTTCCCATGCGGAATGGCACTCTTTTTTAGTTAATTTTACTACAAACCTATAGCATATGTTCGATGACGATTTTTCAGATGATGAATGGGGTTCTATAGACGATCTGCTGCAGAAGTACGAAAGTGTGAAAGACGGCGAATCTGCCAGCATGATGGAAGAAGATGAATTTGAGCGGGTGATCCAATATTATTTTCAAAACAGCCAGGAAGAACAGGCATTATTGGCTTGCGATATAGCCCGCACATACTATCCGTTCTCAGCCTCTATATTATTATTCAAAGCAGAGATATTGACACAGGCCCAAAAATATGGGCAGGCCCTTATGGCCCTTGACGAGATGGAGCAGTACGATCAGCAAAACCTGGATGCTGTATTGCTGAGATCAGATATTTTGCTAGGTCAGTTCAAGTACGACCAGGCAGCCCTGTGGCTGGAGCAAAAGGCTAACGAATTTGATAAAAAAGATAAGATAGAGATACTGCTTGAGCTTTCTGATGTATACGACGAATCGGAAGAGTTCGATGCCGTATTTGATACCCTGAAACGTGTAATAGCGATAGATAAACGCAACGAAGAAGCACTGCAAAAAATATGCTTCTGGGCAGAGTTCACAGAGCGGCTGGATGAAAGTGTAGAAATGCACATCACACTTACCGATGCAGACCCGTACAATGCTCTTGGCTGGTTCAATATGGGCGCAGCTTACCAGGGCCTCAAGATGTACGAAAAG
This sequence comes from Flavipsychrobacter sp., assembly GCA_965276955.1. GTDB lineage: Bacteria > Bacteroidota > Bacteroidia > Chitinophagales > Chitinophagaceae > JABDEZ01. The sequence goes on along the minus strand of CBDIBP010000006.1, from coordinate 57,912 downwards.
GCCATTGATGCCTATGAGTTCTGTGTGGCTATTGATGAGAAGTTCGAATTTGCTTACCGCAACATGGCTGATGCCTACATGCGGTTAAAATGGTTCGAGAAGGCCATACAGGTACTGGAGAAACACCTCGAGATAGCCAAGCCTGAGGATGTGATATTCGAGGCTATGGCCTTTTGCTGGGAAAAGAAAAAGAACTTCTCCCGTGCCCGCTACTATTATCGTCAGGCATCGCAATTGAGCCCGCAGGACGATGATATCTTTTATAAGATAGGTGAGACCTACGCCCGCGAAAAACAGTGGGAAAAAGCAGTAAAATCTTATTCAGTAGCGCTGCACCTTAATAAAGACAACGCATCATATTGCATGGCCATAGGTAATTGCCTTATGGAGATGGATGTAAAAAGCGAAGCGCTGGTATGCTACCTGAATGCGGTGCGCCTGAAACCAGGCAACAAAAGCACATGGGTAGCGCTGATACGCGGCCTGTTCCTGGCCAACTATTATGATGAGGCCCTGACACAGCTTGAGGTAGCACGTGAGCATTGTGGCGATAAGCCGGATTTTTACTACTACCACGCAGCTATCTTGCTGGAACTGGGTAAATCGAAGGAAGCCCTGCTGCAACTGGAGAAAGGGCTGAAATTAGCTCCTGTAAAGCTAAAGCTATTTACCAGCCTTAACCCCGACTACCTGCTGCGCACTGCTGTTGCAGAGCTGATAAGCAAGTATAAAAAGAAATAAAGTATAAATTGTTCAGGTTTTTTTGAGGATGCCGAAAGGCATCCTTTTTGTTATTTGCCAGTCCTTTTACCATTATTGAACACACAAAGATGCAGGACGCGTATACCACATTGCTGCTAAGTTTTGATGCGTGAAATAGGAGCAATAAAACATGATTTAGCTGCTAATTATCTATTTTTACGGTCTATGAAGCAAGGCAAGAAATTATATTCACGCACCCTCTATCTTTTATTGCCTTTCCTATGCAGCCTTACAAGTAGCTATGCCCAGTATGTAAGGCCTGCGCACACCACTCCGGAGACCCGGTGGCTGAAACATCAGATAACTACACTAACGGGAGGCAATTATTTTGGGCGCGGGTATGTAAGCAAAGGAGGAGAGCATGCCGCGCGCTACCTGGTGCGCATGTTCAGGGAGCTGGGCCTATCGCCTGTAGGTATAGGGCCGGCAGGAGATAGCATTTATTCCCAAGCCTATACTTTCCCGGTAAATACCTTTCCCGATATGGTGGATCTTAAGATCAACAAAACAGACCTCACCCCAGGGGTTGATTACCTCGTCGATGCTTCGTCGCCCTCTTTTGTTCGCGAGAACATGAAGGTGAAACGCATAGACCTCGGTAAGATAAATGATACCGGTGCCTTCAGTAAAGCAATATCGGGATGGCATCTTGATAAGTATACTTACCTTCTGCAAAATGCAGATGATTATTGCAAGCGCACAGGCACGCGGCTGTGGCATTTTGCACATGCTTTACCCGCAGGTGCATATATCATTCCCCAGCATGGCAAGCTCACCTGGACCGCGAGTACAGAAGTGGCACAGGCCACTGTACTATATGTAGAAGATACTGTACTGCCTAAACATGTAAAGAAAGTTTCCCTCAATGTGCATTCCGTATTCTTGCCTGCATCTAAGAACCAGAACGTTATTGGCACCGTGCCCGGCGAGGTGGCCGATAGCTTTATTGTATTTACCGCCCACTACGATCACTTGGGCATGATGGGTCGCAATGCTATGTTCAACGGCGCCAGTGATAATGCCAGTGGCACGGCTATGATGCTGTACCTGGCATCTTACTTTGCACAACACCCCCAGCACTATACTATGGTGTTCATTGCGTTCAGTGGAGAGGAGGCAGGGCTGTTAGGGTCTGAGTACTTTACGGCGCATCCGTTGATACCGCTCGACCACATTAAGTTCCTTACCAACATAGATATTATGGGCGATGCCACTGAAGGCATAACAGTGGTAAATGCCACCGGCCAGCCCAAGGAGATGACGCTGCTGCAAAGCCTCAACGCAAAGAACAACTATCTTCCCGCAGTGAAGGCTCGAGACAACGCCCCCAATAGCGATCACTACATGTTCACCAAGAAGGGAGTACCTGCATTCTTTATATTCAGCAATGGCGGCAAAGGCTACTATCACGATGTAATGGATAATGCCAGGGAAGTGACCCTTACCAATATTGACAAGGCCGCGCGCCTGTTCATAGATTTTGGTGTTGCTCTTAATAAAGTGAAATAGTCGTGCCGTTTTTTCATTTCCAATATCTATAGTATGTATAAGATAAAGATCATTGTTACTACAGTGCTGCTTGCAGTTGCACTTACCTGCCCTGCACAGCCTAAGGCTGGCGCCAATGCAGTGCAAAAATACCTGGATGCCTATACCAAGACCTACGTACAGCTGTATACCCGTTCGCAAGAAGGGCAGTGGAGGTCAAACATTGAAATAAGGGTTGGCGATACGACAAACACCGCGGCCTCAACAAGAGCTGATGAGGCCATGGCCGAGTTCACGGGTAGTAAGGAGAATATTGAGCTATCGCGCAAGTATCTTGCCCATCCTGAAAAGTTGACCTCATTACAAAAAAAGCAATTGGAGTTCATACTCTACACTGCTGCCAACAACCCGCAAACCATACCCGCAATAGTAAAGCAAAGAATAAAGGCAGAGAATGAACAGACCCAAAAGCTCTATGGCCACCGGTACCATATGGAGGGGAAAGATGTGACCGTGAACGACATTGATGAGATACTAAAAAAAGAGAAAGACATGAACCGCCGTCACCAGGCATGGGAAGAAAGCAAGCAGGTAGGCGTAGAGCTGAAGCCCGGATTGGTTAACTTGCGCAACCTGCGTAACCAGAGTGTGCAAGCATTGGGGTACCCGGATTTTTTTACTTACCAAGTGTCAGATTATGGGATGAAGACCGGTGAGATGATGGAGGTAAATGATAAACTGATGCGCGACCTGTACCCCCTGTACCGCGAACTTCATACCTGGATGCGCTACGTGCTGGCCTCAAAATATGGGGTGGAAACGCCCAGCTACCTGCCAGCGCACTGGCTGCCCAACCGCTGGGGACAAGACTGGAGTGCAGGCATCTATATACCCGGCCTTGACCCTGACCAGGCATTGCGGGAAAAAGAGCCGGAATGGATAGTAAAAGATGCGGAGAAGATGTACGTGAGCCTGGGTTTTGACCCACTGCCAAAAACCTTCTGGAAACGCAGTAGTCTGTACCCGTACCCTGCCGATAGTATTGTAAAAAAGAACAACCATGCATCAGCATGGCATATAGACCTGAACAAGGATGTGCGCAGCCTGATGAGTGTGGAACCCAATGCAGAATGGTACGAGACAGCGCATCACGAGCTGGGGCATATCTACTACTACATGACCTATAGCAACCCCACCGTGCCGCCTCTATTGCGACAAGGCGCGAACAGGGCTTACCATGAGGCCCTGGGTACCATGATGGGCCTGGCCGCTATGCAGAAACCATTCCTGATAGGCCAGAAACTGATAAAGGCCAACGAAAGCGTTATACAAGACACCATAATGATGTACATGAAAGAGGCGCTGAATACCGTCGTGTTCATCTACTTCTGCTCTGGTACTATGACCCACTTTGAAAAAGAAATGTATGCAGATAACCTGCCTGCCGATCAGTTCAATAAAAGATGGTGGGAGCTCACTAAAAAATACCAGGGCATAGTGCCACCGGAAGAAAGAGGTGAGGAGTTGTGTGATGCTGCTACCAAAACGCACATCAATGACGACCCGGCGCAGTATTATGACTACGCACTATCGTACGAGATACTGTACCAGCTGCACAACCACATAGCTACAAAGATACTGCACCAAAACCCACGTGCTACCAACTATTACGGGCACAAAGAGATAGGCACGTTCCTTAAAAAGATAATGTACCCCGGTGCCAGCAAAGACTGGCGCCAGGTGCTGAAACAGTCTACCGGAGATGACCTGAATGGTAAGGCCATGCTGGCATACTTTCAGCCGCTTTATGAGTGGCTAAAGAAGAATAATGAAGGCCGTACCTACACTTTACCTGAACATATGGAGTAGCGGTACAAACGAAAAATGCTGCTCAAAGAGCAGCATTTTTTGTAGTTCTATCTTTTCAATTATTTCGCAAAGTTGCGAAGCTTGAATTCTGTACGCCTGTTCTGCGCACGGCCCAGTGCTGTTTTGTTCGTTGCTACAGCGTCAGCTTTGCCATATCCTTTAGCGGTTATGCGGTCGGCAGCTACACCCTTATCGGTCAGGTAGGCTCTGCACACGTTCGCTCTGTCGTCACTCAGTTTTATATTGCGCTCATCGCTACCCAGAGAGTCTGTATATCCCGAAATGTCAACAAACAATTTCGGATTATCCTGCATTACTTTTACTATTTTATCCAGGCTCTTATACGATACTTTTTTCAGTACTGCTTTGCCTTCTTCAAAGTATACTGAGCGCGCTGCTTTTTCAACCAGCTCTATCACTTCCTTTTGTATCACCGGGCATCCAAAGTTAGATGCCGGGCCCGGTTCGTCTGGGCACTTGTCTACATTGTCCAGCACACCATCATGGTCGCGGTCAGGTGGCGGGCAACCATTATACTCCGCTGTTCCCGCTACATACGGGCACTTGTCCAGGTTGTCAGGTATGCCATCGCCATCAGTATCGGGGCATCCGTCAAATGCTTTCAGGCCGGGCACCAGAGGGCACTTATCCAGGTTATCCGGCACACCGTCGCCGTCCGTATCAGGGCAGCCGTTATATTCTGCAAGCCCAGGTATGGTGGGGCATTTATCCAGGCTGTCGGGTACGCCGTCGTTGTCCATATCGGGTACGGGCGCAGCCACTACATTCTCAGTTAGCACTTCAACCTTTCTATATCGTGGTTTGAACCAATATACTACACCTGCTGTGTATTGCAAGTGGTCATAATCGTTGTTGGTTATTGCCGCTTTGTAGCCAGCCTCAATGTTAAAATATACTTGCTGCTTCTTCACGAGGTTTAGATTGACACCTATGCCTACAGGTACATCAAATCCAAAATAGCTGGGATGATACGAGCCCGTTAAGCCGGCAAAAATGTAAGGATCGGCTATATACTTTCTTTTTTCAAGAATGTTATAATTGATACGGGCATCAAGCTCCGTAAGCAATTTATCATTCCTTCTGCCATAGTCATCCACCGTACGGTAAATGTATGCCGAGTCCTTTTTTGAAGTAGGGTATTGTAAGTCCGCCAGCGTAAGGCCCAGGTTAATATCGAAATGTTTATTCAGCTGGAACCAGTACGTGACCCTAACCATAGGCTGCCATAACAAGGCCTTTCGTGTAGATGTGTCGGGTTTTGCATTATCAGGCTTATAAGTAATATTGGGTTGGTCATTAAGAAAATAATTTCCCGTTTGTGGCCCATAAAAGTCGTTGAGGCCAAAATGAACACCAAAGCCTTGCAGCTGGGCAAAAGCTGTACCCGATGAGGACAACATGAATAGTATAAATAGTCTTATTTTCATACAAGTCAGTTTTAGTTATTGTTTTACAAATGTTCTGGTGGAGGTACCAAATGCACCATTGATAACTACATAGCTTATGGTAATTGGCGGCCCATAACTCAGGGTCATATTGCTTGCAGACAAGGGGCCTTCACCTGTAGGCTGTGTTGGTAATACTAACGTTGTGCTGTCCAGTTGTGCGAAAGCTGCGGGCACAACTGCTGCCGATGGAGGCACCACGCCCCCTACATTGTCGGTAACATATAAACCACGTGCTTTTTTAGTTATGGTCGCCTTTTGGCTGTTTGAAGATCGCGCATATGTTCCAGACAAATCTATACTATCAGGTATATTGGTGACAGCTACATATATAGCGCTGGTGCTTGTATATCCGTTATTATTTGTAGCTACAGCCGTTAGTACGTATAGCCTCGGCACCTGGTTATTAAATTAATATGATTTATTTAAATGTTAAACAGATGAAAATCAATCCATAAGAAAAAACCATGAAATAATTGTTAAAAAATTCATTCCCCTTATTGGGGTATAGATACTAATATATGGAAATAAATCATTACTTTTGAAAAAAAATTTATGAATAGAAAACTTTATCTTATTGCGATTATGATGCTTGTGCATTTTTTATTAAAAGCACAAACATCAGAACATTTGAATGCTGGTGATGATAAATGCCGTTCAGATGATTGGAAATTAATATTTTATGATGAATTTGATGGTTCTGTAATTGACGCGACTAAATGGTACACGTACAACCCAGAAGGTTGTGCTAGTTGTATTAGCCGAAGGAATGAAAATAATTCCTCAATTGATGAAGATGTGAATGTTGTAGTTAGTAATGGTACTTGTAAGTTAGTTGAGAGGTATCAACCTACAACAATTACCGGGTTAACAGATGCTAATGATCCCAATTCGATGACATCCCTTACCACAAATTTTACTTCTGCTATTATATATTCGCTGCACCAATTCAAATATGGCAAATTTGAGATGCGAGCTAAAATGTCTGGTGCGATAGGGTCTCATACAACTTTTTGGCTTTGGGACCAAATTGGGGCACCTGCAAGTGAGATGGATATGCTGGAATATGGAGATGGCACCTCCGCTAATGCTACAATGAATTACCATACACACATTTTTCCGCTAAATGCACCCGAACTAAGCCTGGATGCAACTGCGACAGGTGACTATACTGCGAACTTTCATGTGCTGACATGGATATGGGATCCATATTTCATTCAGGCTTACAAAGACGGTGTACTTCAATTAACTTTTAGTAAATTAGAATATAATGCGTCATATAATGATCCATCAAGTCTTTATTATTTAGATAATTCAATTGCCAACGCAATAACTCCAGCGAATTGTGTTGCACCGTATACAGGAGACTATAGTATAGCGTCAGCTTACCCGTGGGATCTAGATCATACAATGAGATTAACAGCAGCAGTAGACCCCGGCTCTAATATTTCGAACTTTATTAATGATCAAATAACTGAGGTTGATTATTTAAGAATATATCAGAGAGAAGGTTTGATTGAAAGTGGCTACAGCGATTTGTGTGTCAATATTCAAGGGCCCAAGACCATTTGCAGCTTAGGTAATGATGTTGTATACACTGTTTTTGGTGAAGATGTTTCGAATATCTCATGGCACTATTCAGATAATTTCAAATTTGTATCGCTAATTGGCAATCAACTAACCTTACATCCTTTATTCTTAAAGGGAACAGGCTGGGTCTCTGTAGATAATAATGGAACAGTCCCTGCAGGCTGTACAAGCTCATCCTACATGCTTCCAATAACATTAGGACCTCCTTTAGCACCTTACTTTAAGGATGTGCAAGGGCCATTACACTTGGGGCACTACACAAACATATTAACAATACCAAGTATGGATCTTGATCCCTATGCAACGTACACTTGGTATCTCAGCTCTAACTATACACCACCTTCATTTACTACGTATACAGGTACGCAAGTATATTATGTATCTACTACGCCTACCCTCGCATGGCATATTTCCGCTACTAATGAATGCGGGACTACTGATAGTGCCAGTTTTTTATTAAATAAAATGCCAAATAGTCGTAACAATGGAAAAGGTAATAGCGAAATAAATGATAAAAGCTATGATAATGTCAATAATTTTAATGGGCTTGGTATTGAAAATGCAGATGTTAATAGCGATAGTTCTGTAAATAGTATAGATCAAATTGTTGTAAATCCCAACCCATCTTTATCTGGCTGGAAGATATCTCTAAGTAGAATGGTAACAACTGAAATGTCAGCTGTTTTATATAATACACTTGGAAAAGAATGCTGGAAGTACAATACAACAAATGAAACTTTAGGCACAAGAAATATATATGTTCCAAAAACAAATGCTCCAGGTGTATACTTATTAAAAGTACGATTTAACAATAAGCAATTTAATGTTAAATTAGTCAGTATTTAATCGAAGCTTAGATTCCAAATCTACTTTGTAAAAAAGGCTGCCTTATAGGGCAGCCTTTTTATACTCAAATAGAGTATATTTTTCACTCAATAAAATTTTTTTTACTATTTATTTATTGAAAATCAATCTGTTATGATGTTTTCATAAAAAAACATCATAAATTATTTGGTGATTAAAAGTCACGCCTTTACCTTCGCAGTCCAATTTTTTTTATACCTGTATACCAGTAAAAGCTGCTACGGGTAAACCCCAAAGAGAAAATATTTAAATCAAGAAATGAGACATCTCAGTTTTAAAACACAATCAGCAAACGAAAAGATCGTTCAGCGCAAATGGTATGTAGTTGATGCTACCAACCAGAGCCTTGGCCGTATGAGTTCAAGGGTCGCGTCTATACTGCGTGGCAAGAACAAAGTATACTATACTCCTCACTTCGACTGTGGCGATTATGTGATCGTACTTAATTCTAACAAAGTTATCCTTACAGGTAACAAAATGGCAGATAAGGACTACATCACCTACACAGGATATCCGGGTGGCCAAAAAGTAGAAATGGCTAAGGAAATGATAGGCCGTCGTCCTAACCTGATGATAGAGCGTGCTGTAAAAGGTATGTTGCCTAAAAATCGCCTGGGTCGCGCTATGTACAAGAAACTTTTCGTTTACGAAGGTTCTGAGCATCCGCACAAGGCACAAACACCAATTGATCTTAAATTTTAATTCCGGCCCCGTATTTACAGGGTTATCATAAAAAGTATAACACCATTATATTAAATGGAAAAACAGAAAAATGCCGTTGGTCGCCGTAAAGAAGCCGTAGCGCGCGTATACCTTAGTAAAGGTACCGGTAATATTACGGTCAATGAAAAAGAATACAAGTCTTACTTTACTATCATGTACCTGCAAAACCAGGTAGAGCTTCCTATGAAGACCATAGAAGGTGCTGCTACAAGTTTTGATGTTGTGGTAAACGTAAAAGGTGGTGGCCCTAAAGGGCAGGCAGAAGCTATAAAGATGGCTATTGCCCGCGCACTTTGCCAGGTTAACGAAGAATATCGTCCTGCGTTGAAGAAAGAAGGCCTGATGACGAGAGACAGCCGTATGGTAGAACGCAAGAAATTTGGTAAGGCGAAAGCACGTCGTAGCTTCCAGTTCTCTAAACGTTAATTGTGGAGTTGTATCCTTTTATTTTTTAACCAACAAGAAAACATTCAAATGGAAGATAATAAAACATTACATCAGCAACTACTGGAAGCTGGTGTGCATTTCGGGCACCTTAAGAAAAAATGGAACCCAAAAATGTTGCCGTACATCTTTGCAGAAAAGAACGGTATACACATCATAGATCTGAACAAGACCATAGATGGCCTGGACGAAGCTGCAGCTGCAATGAAATCTATAGCTAAAAGTGGTAAGAAGATCATGTTCGTAGCTACAAAAAAACAGGCTAAAGAAATAGTAGCAGAAGCTGCTGCTAAAGTAAATATGCCTTTTGTTACAGAACGCTGGTTGGGTGGTATGCTTACCAACTTCCAAACTATACGCAAGAGTGTAAAGAAGATGTTGAGCATTGAAAAAATGCTGCAAGATGGTACCATGGACAGCGTTACCAAGAAAGAGCGTCTGACCCTGACCCGCAGTAAAGAAAAAATGGAAAAAGTATTGGGTGGTATCAGCCAAATGGGCCGTACACCTGCCGCTCTTTTCATGGTAGATATCAGCCATGAGCATATAGCACTTGCAGAGGCAAAACGCCTGGGTATTACTACACTTGCTATGGTAGATACTAACAGCGATCCTACTAAAGTTGACTTTGCTATACCAGCAAATGATGATGCTACAAAATCTATAGCTATCATCACTAACTACCTGACAGCCGCTATTATGGAAGGCCTGCAGGAGCGTGCACAAAACAAGGAGAACGAAGACGACAACGCATCTAACGACGATAGTTTCGAAGGCCGCAACCGTGGTTTAGAGATGAACGAAGAAGAAGAAGGTGGCAAAGGTGGCCGTGGTCGCCGTGGCGCAGGCCGTGGTGCAGCAGCAGGTGCCCCAGGTGCTGGTGGCGCAGGCAATCGTCCAGGTGGTGGCAACCGTCCGGGTGGTCCGGGTGGCAACCGTCCAGGTGGCGGTGGCAACCGTCCAGGTGGTCCGGGTGGCAATCGCCCAGGTGGTGGTGGCAGCCGTCCAGGTGGTCCAGGTGGCAATCGCCCAGGTGGCGGTGGCAGCAGGCCCCCTGTGAAGCACTAAGCACAATGCATTTTTATTAATAGTATTTTAAAGCCCCTTTTTTGGGGCTTTAAACATAATTAACGACTTTTGCACCCTTAATTGAAACTTTAAAATTTAAAATAGGTAATAATGAGTAGTGTAACTATATCAGCTGCAGATGTGAACAAATTGCGCCAGCAAACTGGTGCAGGTATGATGGATTGCCGCAAGGCCCTTACAGAAAGCGAAGGTGACTTTGAAGGCGCGATCGACTACCTGCGTAAGAAGGGACAAAAGGTAGCTGCTAACCGCAGCGACCGTGATGCTAAAGAAGGCGTTGCAGTAGCCAGGGCTTCTGCTGATAATTCTTATGGTATCGTGGTGAACCTGAGTGCTGAGACCGATTTCGTTTCTAAGAACAATGACTTTATAGCTTTTGCAAATGAAATAGCCGACATAGCCTTGGCTACTAAAGCTGCAAGCATAGAAGAGCTGAAAGGCGCTGCTATGCAGGGTGCTACCATTGGTGAAAAACTGATGGAGCAGGTTGCCCGTATCGGTGAGAAGATCGATATCGTGCGTTATGAGTTGGTAACTGCTCCTACAGTGGTTCCTTACATACATGCAGGCTACCGCATAGGTGTGCTGGTATCTTTGAACCACGCACCTACAGAAGCTATTATAGCTGCAGGTAAAGATGTAGCTATGCAGATAGCTGCAATGAACCCGCTGGCTGTAGATGCAGACAGCATTGCCCCTGAAACGATAGCACGTGAAAAAGCGATAGCTGTAGAGCAGGTAATGGCAGAAGGCAAACCAGCTGATATGGCTGAGAAAATAGCTGCTGGTAAAATGAACAAATTCTTCAAAGACAATACCTTGCTTGCACAGATGTTCGTAAAAGACAATGGTAAAACAGTTGCAGAATATCTTAAGTCTGTAGAAGCTGGTCTTACCGTTACTGATTTCAAACGTGTAGCAATAGGATAGTACATTTCCTGAAACATACATTTAAAAAGGGCCGGCGTTCTATGAACATCGGCCCTTTTCTTGTATAATGCTGGTAGTGGCTATTATTCTACAGGTGCTGTATAGGCAAATTTGAACCCTATACCGTGTATGGTCTGCAGCTCCGCACCTTGCTGGTCTTTCAGGTACTTGCGCACCTTGGTAATGAATACATCCATACTGCGGCCCAGGAAATAATCGTCCTTGCCCCATACGTTCATCAGTATCTCATCGCGTTTCAGCACCCTGTTAGCATTCAGGCACAGGTAGCGTATCAGGTCAGCCTCACGTTGTGTCAGCTGATGCTCTACTTCAGGGCTCTTGAGCATCAGGTTGGTATAGTCAAAATCCATATTCCCAATTTTAAATTGGGTAGGCGTGTTGTCTTCTTTCTTTTTACTGCGTTTCAGGAACACTTCAAGGCGCAGGATAAGCTCCTGCATGTTGAACGGTTTGGTGATGTAGTCATCCGCACCACTCTTGAAACCTGCTATCTTATCATCGTCCAGGTTCTTGGAGGTAAGCATTATGATAGGGATAGCTTCATTTTTGGTACGTATCTGGTTTGCCAGAGATATGCCATCTTTCTTCGGCAACATCACATCAAGCAGGCAAATATCAAAATTGTGTTTCATGAATTGCTGCCACGCACTTTCACCATCGGGGCAGTGTACCACTTCAAAATTATTCTTCTGTAAACTGTCTCTTATTATGTAACTCAGCGTCGGATCATCTTCTACCAGCAATATTTTTGCTTTGTAATCGGCCATAAACTCTTTCTTTATATAAAGTAATTGTACACTTAAGGTAAGCTTTCTTTAAAGCAATTTAAGAACTAAAAATAATTAGCACATAAAAATAATTATTTTATTCTTATAATGCTACAGTTATGCCACATTATCTTATCCGCTCCGGATTAGATGCTATGAATGCCTCCCAGCCATTTGCCTTCTTGCTCTTTGCTACGCCTGTAGCTATCCCGGTTTTTTGCTGCTCTACTGGCATTTTGCTTTGGTAGTGGTGGCATACCGCTACTGCAAGTGCATCTGTAGCATCAGTAAAGCGAACATCTTCTTCAAATTTAAGGGTATACTGCAGTATTTTCCACACTTGCTCTTTCGTGGCGTTGCCTTTTCCTGTTATGCTTTGCTTTATCTTTTTAGGTGCATACTCTACTGTATGCAGCCCGCTTACCATAGCTGCGGCAATGGCTACGCCCTGGGCCCGTCCCAGTTTTAGCATACTCTGCACGTTCTTTCCATAAAATGGCGCCTCAATGGCTACGGCAGCAGGCTGGTGTATTTTTATCAGCCCTTCTATCTTTCGGTATATCAGTTCCAGGCGCTCAGCATGGTCTTTGTATTTAGCTAAATGAAGTACACCCATTTCCACCAGCGAAATGCTATTTTTGTTCACAGCAAGTAAGCCATAGCCCATTACGAGTGTGCCTGGGTCAATGCCTAATATGATATGAGGTGTATCAGCCAAAAAAGTAAAAAATGATATTGGACAAAAGTACCAAAATATGGCTCAACTACACGATAGGCGCTATTATTTCAGTTGTATTGTTATACACTATATGGGTGCAGGTGCACAAGCAGGTAGCGCAGGTAGGCGTTGAAGCTGTATGGCAAACCGGGCCTACTTATTTTTTAGTGCTTTGTGTGGTACTCATGCCCATCAATATACTGCTGGAAGCTAAAAAGTGGCACCTGCTTGCAGGCTCTGCACAGTCGCTGTCTTATGGTAGCGCGCTGGCAGGGGTATTAGCCGGGCTATCCTTTTCTATCATCACACCAAACCGTATAGGGGAGTACCCGGGCCGCATCATGTACCTGAAGCGGAAAAATACTTTCCGGCTCATTAGTGTTTCCATATTGGGTGCAGTAGCACAGATGTTCACACTATTTCTATACGGTTTACTTGGGCTCGTCTATTATAACATAGCATTCCCCGGCACTATAGAGAAGGTCACATTGCTTGTATGCTTTGTGGTGACGGCAGGTATAGGCCTGGTATACCTGCAGTTCGAGAACTGGTTGCCCTTGCTGCAAAAAATAAAATGGTTCCGCAAATTCAAGATCTTTGGGCAGTTGCTGCGCAGGTTCACTACCCGCCAGCAATTGACCATACTGGGCATCTCTATTCTGCGCTTCGGGGTTTTTACGGCACAGTATTTGTTTTTATCCAGGTGGATGCATGTAGATATCCCACTTACAGAAGGGTTCTGCATGTCGGCTCTTTTCTTTTGGGTCATAGCTATCATACCATCTATAGCCCTGGCAGAATTAGGAGAACGTGGGCAGGTAAGCCTCTATTTATTTCACCACTTATCGCCTAATACGGTAGGTATTTTGGGCGCAACGGTAGGCTTATGGCTGCTTAACCTGATACTACCATCCATTGTCGGCAGTGTATTTCTTCTTAGAATGAAACTGCTGAACTAAAAAAATGAATTGACATGAAACTATTTAAAGACCTGGTATTACTAACTATATGCCTTTTTTCACTTACCGCCAACGCACAGGATGAATTCTGCGGCGCTCGTAATACCAGTTTCCAAAATGGGGAAAAGGTCTTTTACAAAGTATATTACAATGTAAGCCTCATTTGGGTGAACGCAGGTGAGGCAACATTTACCGCCTCTGAGCAGATGTATGCTGGTCACAAGGCTTATCACATATTCGCTGACGGCCGCACTGTACACTCTTACGACTGGTTCTTTAAAGTGCGCGACATTTACGAAACTTATATTGACGAGCAGACAATGCTGCCCCTTAAGTTCCTACGGAACGTGAATGAAGGCGGTACTAAAATACTTAATGATGTATCCTTTAACCACGATAAAGGAACAGCCATATCTACGAACGGAGTATTTAGTATACCACGTTGCACACAAGATGTGTTGTCCACCATATACTATGCCCGGAATATAGACTACAATAAGCACAAGCCCGGCGACAAGATACCGTTCAACATGTTCCTTGATGATAAGCTATACCCGCTATACATCAGGTATATCGGCAAGGAAAAGATAAAAACACGGTACGGCACCTTTAATGCTGTAAAGCTTGCCCCACTACTTATAGAAGGTACCATCTTTAAAGGCGGCGAAAAAATGCGCATATGGGTAAGCGATGATGCTAACCATATACCACTAAGGGTAGAAAGTCCTATACTTATAGGTAGTATAAAGGTAGACCTGATGGGCTATCAAAACCTGCGCAGCCCGTTCACAAGCCTTGTAAGCAAGGATGGCGACGATTAGATAACTCTGGTGCCAGCTTAATAAGCACACCGCTTATATGGTCTCATCTACAGCTTCCCACAATTGTATCTTGTTGCCCTCAGGGTCCATTATATGCACAAATTTGCCGTATTCCGAGCCTTCTATTTCATCCAGCACAGTTACACCATTCGCTTTCAGTTCAGCTACCAGCTCTTCCATATTTTCTACCCTGTAATTGATCATAAAGTCTTTTTCAGAGGGCTGGAAATATTGTGTATCCTTTTTGAACGTACTCCATTGCGTAGTTGCTTTTTGGGTAGGGTCAGCTACTTGCAGCCATTCAAAGCTGGCGCCATAGGGGCCAGCATCTAAGCCCAGGTTCTGGTTATACCACTCATTCATTTTAGTGGGGTCATCACATTTAAAGAAAATACCACCAATACCAGTTACCTTTTTCATGTGCATTTTTTTAGAGCCAAGTAAAAATAAGGCATACTTTTAATACCGCCTAACCACAAATATGTACTTAACTTATGGACGCGTATACCCCCACTGGCAGCATATATCAGCAGGTAACCATAGCTGCTGTAAAGGAAGAGGTAACCGGTGTGAAGACATTCGAGCTTCAGCCGTTGCAGGGTGATATTGCATATAGCCCTGGCCAGTTCCTTACGTTCGCATTCGCTCATCACCATAAGGAAGAGCGCAGGTCATTTTCCATATCCAGCACGCCGGTATTGCAGCAACCACTGGCCATTACACTAAAGCGTATAGATAACGGTGCATTCTCGCGCCTGCTCACAGACCATGCCAAGGTAGGCGATGTATTGTACACCACTGGCGCCGCAGGCCTGTTCACTTTGCCTGCCGATATAGCTACAAAAAAGCAACTATTCTTTTTAGCCGCCGGCATTGGTATCACTCCAATATTCTCGTTATTAAAAACTGCACTGCATCTCTACCCATCGCTGCACATAGTGCTAATATACAGTAACCGAAACCGTGAAGAAACTGTTTTTTATGACGAGCTCGTTGCCCTGCAAGGCAGGTTCCATTCCAGGTTCAAGGTGGAGTTCCTCTTCAGTTCATCGTTCGATCTGGGCCGTGCCCGGCTAAGTAAGTGGCTACTTCCAAAACTGATAGAGGAGTATAGGATAGTGCCCAGGCAAGACATCTATTACTATATCTGTGGGCCGTTCACCTACATGCGCATGGCTATCATTAGCCTGGAGGAGCAAGGCATACCAGCCGTGAACATTAAAAAAGAGAACTTCTATACGGTAGTGCAGTTGCCACACGTACTGCCGCCAGATACAGAAACACACTTGGTGCACTTGGATTTGCACGGTACCCACCACACTTTTGTTGTGCAATACCCACAAAGCATTTTGCAGGCTGCAAAAAAACTGGCTATACCCATACCCTATAGTTGCGAGACAGGGCAATGTGGTAGCTGTATAGCGCTATGTACGCACGGCCACACATGGCTTTCTTACAACCAGGTACTTACTGATTCCGATCTTGCAACTGGGAAAATACTTACCTGCACCGGTTATCCTGTTGGTGGAGATATAACATTGAAGATTTAGGCCAGAACACACGCCTGTGATCATTTTATTTATAAATAATGGATATGTGTAGCTAAACATTAAATAACGAACAAGTGTACAAATTGCGATGTCTGATGCAGTAACAATGGCCATTTTTATCTAAATTGTACCCAATATTATTTTTTACGTGTGTTTTTTCCTATAAAGGGTAAAAATTAATTCAGTATAGTCAAGGATGAGAGAGAAAACTGTAAGTATCGTTGATGACGATATTGGCCATGTGGCGCTTTTAAAACTGTTACTAAAAATTGGATATACGGCAGACGGGATATTACGATACCCATCCTTGTCGTGCCTTATATCTGCTGGGGCAGAGACAGCTTTACTATTAGTTTCTGTTACAGGCCTGGCGGTCTTTTACCAGCAACTTGATGAGAACAAGGAACTTTTCTCCAACACCGCGATCATCCTTATATCTTCAATTGATGATACAGAACATATAAAAGCTGCCTTTAGCAGGGGTATACAAGATCATATTACATCTTCGCTTCTTGATGAGCATATACTTGAACGATCAATTTTATATGCAGTTGAAAGGAAACAGAACGAGATACGCAAGTGCAATGATGCCTACGACAATAGTTTTTTCGTTGTGAGTCCTACCCCCATGTGGATATATAATGATGAAACATTCCAGATCGTTGCTGTTAACGATTCAGCTATCCGCTCTTACGGCTATTCACGTAATGAGTTCTTGCAAAAATCAATTTTTGACTTAAGGCCTGCTGAAGAACTGCCTGCATTAAAAAAGGCAATAGGGATAAAGAAGTCTGCCAGAATATGTCACGATACCGGCATATGGAAACACATAAAAAAAGACAGGACGATTTTTTATACACACGTTTATTCTTACCATACCTACATAAAAGGGCATAGCTCAAGACTGATAATAGCCATTGACGTGCATGAGCAATTAATAGTAGAACAGCAGCTGAAAGAAAAAGAAAGTGAAGTAAAAAATATACTGGAGACCATCACCGATGCCTTTTATACAGTGGATAACGATTGGAACATTACCTATATCAATAAGGAAACGGAAAAATTGTATCAAATAGAAAAGGAGAATTACATAGGTACCAATTTGTGGGATGTATTTCCAAATTCTAAGTCCACTGGTTTCTATCCTGAATATATAAAAGCTATGACAGGCCGGGTGAGTGTGCATTTTAAAGAGTATGCACCCTCTGTACATAAGTGGATACAGGTAAATGCGTACCCCACAAAAGACGGTCTGGCCATATACCATACGGATATTACTGAGCAAAAGAAGCTGGAAGAAAAAATAGCCGCAGACCAGCAAGATCTGTTGGCCATCATCAACAATACAAACGATATCATATGGTCCATTGATACCGGATACAACGTGACCATTGCGAATAATGCTTACTATGAAAGGGTAAAAAAGATAGCCAACAATACTGACTATAATGCAATAACTGCAACAGACATAGATCAGAAACTGATAGATGAATGGAATGGGTACTATAAACGCGCATTTGACGGAGAGCAGTTCAAGATAGTATTCAGGTCGGAAGTTAATGGAATAGATAGGTACGAGCAGATCAATTTCAACCCTATTTTAGATAGCAACAATATGCTCACCGGTATCAACTTTTTTTCAAGAGATATTACAGAAGAAAAGAAACTGGAAGAAAAAATAATAACAGAAAAAAGAAATCTCTTTGCCCTCATCAATAACACTACAGATATGATATGGTCTGTAGATAAGAACATGGACCTTATCTCTGCTAACCATGCGTATAAGGCGTTCATTTTTAAATTGTGCAATGTAAACCAGGATGCAGGTAACAGTGCTGTAGTAACTGATGTGGATTGCGAACTGCTAAAAAGATGGGCACAATATTACCACAAGGCACTGGAAGGTCCATTCGATGTTATAGATGAAGAACTGGTGAACGGTAATAAGATCTACCTCGAAACTTTTTTCAATACTATAGCAAATGCGGACGGGAACATTATTGGGGTGAGCTGTTTTTCAAGAAACATCACATTGCAACGCGAACAGATGATAAAGATCCGGTCTCAGAACGATAAACTTCGGGAAATAGCCTGGATGCAATCGCACCAGGTGCGTGGGCCGCTATCTACTATTATGGGCCTGACCCAATTATTTAATACCGCAGATACTACTGACCCCTTAAATGCACAAGTGATCAGCGGCATCATAGAGACCACTGCCAGCCTTGATGACATGATAAGGGCCGTAGTGAAGAAAACATATGATGTTATGCCCAACGAATAGAACAATAAATTTGGTGCAATACAATGCCCTTCTATAAAAAAGCCTGGATGTGAGTTCACTACATCCAGGCTAAAAGAAAGAATTTTCAGTGTTTTTATAATAAAGTGCCCTTAAGTATAAATGCTGCCACGGAGAAGTATATTACAAGCCCTGTTACGTCTACCAGCGTAGCCACAAAAGGTGCCGATGAGGTAGCAGGGTCCAGCTTCAGCTTTTTCAGCAACATAGGTATCATAGATCCGCTGATGGTACCCCACATGATGATGCCTATCAAAGAGAAGAATATGGTGATGGCGATCTTCAGCCAATGTTCTCCATATGGCGGATGATCCCAATGCATATAATGCCACACAGATATGCGTATGAAACCCATAGCGCCAAGTATACACCCCAGGGTAAGACCGGAAAGTATCTCGCGGCGCATAACGTACCACCATTTGTTAGGAGTAAGCTCTTTAAGCGCCATAGCACGAATGATGAGCGTTGCTGCCTGCGAACCGCTATTGCCACCACTTGACATGACCAGGGGTATAAAGATAGCCAGTACCAATGCCTTATTCAGCTCGTCGGCAAAATGCCCCATGGCCGTTGCCGTCAGCATTTCACTAAGGAAAAGTATAATGAGCCAACCAGCGCGTTTGCGTATCAGGGTAAAGAAAGGGGTTTGCACATAAGGAGTGTCCAGGGCATCCATACCACCGAACTGTTGCATTTCTTTTGTGTCTTTTTCTTCAGCCTCATCTATTACGTCATCTACCGTTACCACGCCCAGCAGCACGTTGCTGTTATTGGTCACGGGCAGCGCCACGCGGTCGTATTCTTTAAAGCGGGTTATGGCGTCATCTATACTATCCTGGATGTTCAGCTTCACATAAAATCCATCCATTATATCTTCAATGGTCTTCGCGGGATCATTCAGTACCAGTTTGCGAATAGGTATATCGTCTATCAGCATCCCATTAGCATCCACCACAAATATCATATCACTTGCATCCGAATCTTTTTGGTGCCTGCGCAGGTGGGCGGTGGCTTCCGCTATGGTCCATTCTTTACGTACCGCTGTAAAGTCGGTATTTATCATCCTGGCTACGCTTTTCTCAGGGTAGCCCAGCAGGTCGTATGTGGCTCGTTTGTTCTTTTCATCCAGAAAGTTCAGGTATTCCGAAACTTCAAGGCCGTTCAGATCATCAAAAAAAGTAAGCCTGTCGTTCGATTCCAGGCTATTCAGTATTATCGATGCCTTTATCCGGGGCATATGGTCTATTACTTTGCGTTGCAGTTTGTGCTGCAGGTAAGAGAATACTTTCCCCTGTACAGTGTCAGGGAGCGCCATAAAAGACCGCAAACTCACCTCGGTGGGTAGTGTTTCTAATAGTTTACTTACTTCAGCAGGGTAATCTTCGTCTTTACTGTGCTCTAAAAGTGCGCTCAGATCGCCGTCCAGTATTTGTTCGCGTAGGTCTTGGAGCATCATTATCCATAATTTTTCGAGATTTACAATTGGATAAGGACGAGACATATAGCATCGTACTTGATCTGTGAAATGTCTTTATCTAAAGGCGTGCAAAATTAACTTTATTTATCCTTAGCAGCTAATATTTATCAGAAAAAGCCTGTAAACAGATCTTTATTATTTTTTCAGGTACCTAAAGTTTTGGCCCCATAAAAAATAACACAATATAAATATAGCCCGCTTAGTTTTGCAGCTAACCGAAACACTACAGCACATGCCTGAAAAGCATCTTTATTACTCTCCTTTTTTTACTATAGGCCTTACCGTTATATTTTACTTAGGGGTGCTGGTGCCTTGCGCTTTTATGTTGATGCATGCTGGCAACCTTATTATGCTTTGCATTATAGCTTTTATCCTTTTTTATACATACCCGCGCATCATCTGCTTTACCCGTGCGCTTATAAGGACCATTCAGAAAAGACCAGCTATCACACTAACGCCGGAGTATTTTATAGATCATTATTATGGTGTGAAGATACAGTGGTCTAATATCAATAAGATGTCTCGTATGTACTACCGGTGGACCTTTTGTGCCTTCGATCTGCATAACCCTGCAGAGGTATACCGGCAGATAAAAGATCCGGTGATAATGGTAGCTGTAAAAATGGATACTTACTTTCCACGCTCGTCCTTCAAAACAATAATAACTATTGTAGATGGCCGCAAAGCAGATGTATACGAAGAAATAGAAAAATATAGAACAGCATTATCTAATAACTCCGATATAGCAATAGATAATTAATACTTAACGGCTTGTTATCTGATCGCCAAGCAATGGTTAACCATTCATAAAGCCATCGTTAAGCACACGTATAAAGTTATATATTATCACAATAACGCTCACATTTACAGTACAAAGGATAGGACATACACCTTTACAGCGCTATGAGTTATACAATGCTTTTGCTGCCATTACCACTGTTCGCGGCCTTATTGCTTGCATATCTAAAAATGGACAAGAAAATAAATGATATAGATTATTAACTACAAGCATATCTATTCTGCATCCGGAGTGGTTTCTTTTTTCGGGTTCCGGGTCTCAAGTACGGGCTTGTTGTCGTCAGTGCCTATCAGCATAGCCCAGGGCTGCATGCCGTCCACTCGTTCAAAAATGATCTTCAGCATACCAGTGATAGGTATAAAAAGGAACATACCGGGAATGCCCCATATGAACTCTCCTATAAGTACGGCAATGATAGTAATGAGCGGGTTCATCTTTACCCTGCTGCCTACTATACGGGGCATTAGCACGTTAGAGTCTACTATGTGTACACTGATAAGCGCTATACCCACGGTCAGTGCATGGCTCCAGCTACTGTTGGCAAACGTTACCAGCATGCAGAAAATAGTAGCGCTGTAAATACCCAGGTAAGGGATGATATTCATAACAGCGGCAAGCAGCCCCAGCAGCAACGCATACTTCACACCCAGTATTAAAAGTAGTGTACAGTTCACTACGCCAACTATTACCATCTCCAACACCAGTCCCATTACATAGTTGTTCATCATAGACCGGCTCTCTGTTATCACCTCATGTACCTTTGCTCTGTGCTTTACATTAAAAAGGTGCAAAGTGAAGCGGAGCAAAAGCCGCCGGTGATACAACATGAAGAAGCTGAAAATAAGTACGAATACGATAAGCAAGGCCATACCCGTAAGAGACAGGAATATATTGCTCACCGAGTTGTATACCCGCGATATGATATCTGTGGCTGATTTATTGATATAATCAGTTTGCTGGCGGGTATTGATATGGTAGGTGTAGGCTATCCAATGCTGGATGGAAGAAATGATCTGTGTGACCCTCTTTTGCAGTTGTGGTATATCTTGAGAGAAATTAATGATCTGGATCGTAAAGAACCAGATAAAGCCTGCTATGGCTGCTATAAATGCAAATAGGGAAAGGAATGCTGACAATGCCCTGCCCAAGTGTAGTTTGGTCTCCAGCAACTTATTCAGCGGGTATAGCAGCACACCTACTAACAATGCGAACACAAGTGGCACAAAAATATCCTTGCCTTGTATCAGGAAGAATAGAATGAGCACCAACGATAGCAGCGTAAGCGCCAATTGTGCGTAAAAAGGGAGTTTTACCTTATTCATAATAATATATTTATAAACATAACAGAATTATGCCAGTATACCAGCCTTGGGCCATCTTTTTTATTAGCCACTTGGTGTACCTGACAGGGTTCGATACTTATGGTAAAAGAATGTTCAAAAAAGAACTGACACATAGCGAGGTGACACCGGGTATTTTACCTTATTTTGTAAAAAAGGGAACAGGTGCTGAAGAAGGCTTTTCAAAAAGGGGTAGTGGAAGCGGGTTGCGATGAGGCGGGCAGAGGTTGTCTTGCCGGTCCTGTATTTGCAGCAGCGGTCATATTACCACCACGCTTCTCTCATCCACTGCTTAACGATAGCAAGCAGGTAGCCGAAGAAGACCGCGAAGCACTGCGTCCTATAATTGAAAAAAAAGCACTGGCTTGGGCTGTTGCCATGGTAGACCATGAAGAGATAGACCGCATAAACATACTGAAAGCATCTTTTAAGGCAATGCACCTGGCTATAGATCAGCTACACACACGGCCAGAGTTATTACTTATAGATGGTCATCTTTTCAGCCCGTACTTTGGTATAGTTCATCAATGTGTAATAAAGGGCGATGAAATATACACCTCCATAGCTGCGGCCAGTATATTGGCCAAAACGCATCGCGACGCTTACATGAAAGCTTTGCACTTAGAACATCCCTTATATGGATGGGACGATAATAAAGGCTATGGCACTACCACCCACCGCAACGGTATTAAGATACATGGCCTCTCACCATATCACCGTAAAACATTTGGTATCTGCAAAGAGCTGTCAGAGGCGCAGTGATACTGCACTACGCTGCCGGTAGGCATATCTCAAAGATACTGCCCGTCGGTTTATTATCTTTTACCTGTATCTTGCCCTTATGCTGGCTCACTATCTTGCAGGTGAGGTATAAGCCAAGGCCTGTACCCTTCGCTTTCCTGCTTTCTTCCCTGCCTACGCGGTAAAACTTGTTGAATATCTTTTTCTTTTCATCTTCTGTTATGCCGGGCCCTTCGTCTATTATTTGCAGCTGCAGTATACCGTGTTGCAGTTCCAGTTTCACACATATCAGTTTGTCTGGGGCATATTTCACTGCATTTTCCAGCAGGTTGTTCACTGCCATTTGCAGCATCACGCGGTCTCCGGTTATTTTACAGCCGGGTGTTATCTCTTCTTCAAACCGTTGGGGGTAGCGGTTGGCATAGTCTTCCACACTATCTTCTACCAGTTCAGAAAAGTTGAGGGTCTCCTTTGCCTGCGCATATTGCCGCCCTTCTATCTGCGATGCAAAAAGCATATTGTTGCACAGGTCATTGAGCCGGTTGGCCTCTTTGATGCATCGCTCTATAAGCATGTCCCTTTTTTCAGTATCCAAGCTATGCCGTTCCAGTGTTTGCAGGTTCAGTTTTATGGCTGCTATGGGCGATTTTAATTCATGCGTTACAGACAGCATAAAATTACTTTGCTGCCGCGAAAGGCGCATACTCCTTCTCAGCGAGGTCCATACCACGCCTGCCCCTATAAGTATCACCAGCAAGAAGGTGCCGCCTTCCCCTACGAACTGTTTCACACGCATGGTATAGCTACGTTCAAGGTCTGTAACGCGAGACTGGTATAGGGCCGGGTGCTGCACACTATCTATAGTGCGGCTCACCACTATACTTTCCAGTCCGTATATCCGTTCATTTTGTTTTTGGAGACTAATGCCCCAGAAAATGAGGATGGCAACTATGTATATCAGTAGCAGAAAGAAAACAGTATTATATAGGCGCATGGTATATCAGCAAGTGGTATATCATAAAGTTAAGACTTGTTCACCTTCTCTATGCGCAGGCCCACATTAAGTATCTCCGGCAGTGGGTTCGATCGCATATTTTGTTCCAGCTTTATCTCGTACGTACCAGGTTTGGTGAACAGGCTTCCTTTGTCGCTTAGCGTCACAGGCATGTATTGTTCCCATATTTCGCCCATGCCCCTGCCCATCCACTTGCCAGAGCTTTCGGCAAGCGGTATGTTCACGCGCAGGCGGGTAAATGTACTGTCGCCGGGTGCTTTGGCATATACCCACATCCATATGTTGAAGTAGGCATAGGCTTCAGTATGGCGTATCACAAAAAAGGTGGTATACCGGGCATTGGTATCGGGTATGTTTACTTTGAATACAGGTTGGTATTGCCATTGCCATGCATTTTGCGGTACTGCTACTTCCTTTTGGTAATAGGGAGAATTAAGGCAACCGCCCAGGCAAAGACAACAAATGATTAATATGATAAAGGCACTGCGGCGCATGAAAAATTCAATTTTGGCGAAATTACTAATTATTCGTTTTTATAAAGGTTACAGTATGTTCAGCATTTGTTCTTTTGCTTTTTCCAGCTCGTCCTTCATGTTTATCACTATTTGCTGTATCTCGGCATTGTTGGCTTTGGCGCCCAGTGTGTTTATCTCCCTGCCTATCTCCTGTAGTATGAAGCCCAGCTTCTTACCCACAGACTGGTCTTGCTTATTGATGGTATCATGAAAATACTGGCAATGTTGCTTGAGGCGTGTCTTTTCTTCGGTAAAGTCCATACGCTCCAGGTAGTATATCATTTCCTGCTCAAAGCGGTTGCTGTCCAGGCTTCCCTTGCCGGCCATATCTTCCAGCCAGGCTGTTAGTTTGGTTCGTATCTTATCGGCTCGCTGCATCTCGTGCGGTATTATGGTCTCCAGCAGGGCCTCTATGTTCTTTATACGCAGGTGCAGGTCTTTATATAAGGCCTCGCCTTCCTGCTTGCGGTGCAGCATCAGCTGTGCGGCAGCTTCTTCTACCACTACCTTCACCTGCAGCCATTCTTCTTCAGGCAGTACATCTTGTTCTGCAGCTACCACCTCTGGCATACGCATGAGGGTAGATAATATATTCTCTTTAGGTAAATTCAATTGTTCTGATATCTGCACCATGCTCTGGTAGTAGTATACTGCAAGGGCAGTATTCACCATCATAGGTTTTGATGCCCCCTCCTGGCGTATAGATACGGTCAGGTCCAGTGAGCCACGCATCAATAGCGTACTCAGTAAATTGCGCAGGTCTAGCTCGTAAGACCGCAATATGGGGGGTATCTTAGTATTCACTTCAAACTGTTTGCCATTCAGCGATCTTATTTCCACAGCAACCTGCCGGCCATTTACAGTTGCTTCTGCACGCCCAAAACCCGTCATTGAATACAGCATATCCTCTATTATATTTAAAGCAAAAGTGAACAAAGGTTTGCCAATAAAAAAACTCCCGGCAAACTTTTATTGCATAAAGTATATAAAATAACCTTAAAACCTGCCATAAAACGTACAAGGGCGGCAGAATTAATTATTTTTGTTGCTTATCAAAGGTGGTGCATGCGTTTCCTGGTTTTTATTGTCTGTTTTTGTTTCTGTATCCCTGCGCTGGCACAGCAGGCATCTTCATCGCGCACCGACCTTGAGAACAAGCGTAAGGAAATAATGGATGCCATACGCCAGACAGAAGTACAGCTTGAGGCCACCAAAAAAGATAAAAAGGCCACCATCGGCCAGCTAAGAGCGCTGCAAAACAAACTTGCTGAACGCCAGAACCTTATTGGTAATATTAACTCGCAAATAGACCAGATCAGTACCAATATAGAATTGTCCTCTACTGAAGTGGACATGCTGCGCCAGAAACTGGAAGAACTGAAGACCCGCTATGCACAAACCATACGCTATGCATATGCTAACCGCAGCACTTACGATATGATGGCTTTCATCTTCTCATCCAACGATTTTAATGACGCGGTGCGAAGGATGCAATACCTGAAAAAATTCAGGGAATACCGCAAGCACCAGGCCGATATGATACGCAGCACACAAACACAAATAGTACGGAAAATTGGTGTGCTGAACAATGAAAAAACGCAAAAAGATCAGTTGCTGACATCGCAGGTGGAGCAAAAGCATGTGCTGGAAAAAGAGACCAACGAGACCAATAAAGTAGTACTCGACCTGAAGGGCAGGGAGAAAGAACTGGCTACCAACATTGAAAAGGAACGCAAAGCCGCCAAACAGCTGGACAGGGCCATTAGCGACATCATACGCAGGGAAATAGAGATAGCGCGTAAGAAAGCCGAAGAGGAAGAAGCACGTAAGGCTGCATTGGCCGCCGCCAACAATGGCAACCCACGCTCTACCGGTATCAAGACCACCACTACTACCATCACCCTGCCAGGTACTACCCGCACCCCGCGCAATACTACAGCGGCCTCGGCAAGCGCGCCGTCCTACGCGTTGTCACTCACTCCCGAGGTGACCGCACTATCCAATAACTTCCAGGCCAACAGGGGAAGGTTGCCATGGCCGGTAGCAAAAGGATTTATAGCAGAGCCCTTTGGCAGGCACCAGCATGCAGTGGAAGCACATGTGGAAGTTGATAACCTGGGCATAGAGATACAAACCAATGCCGGAGCCAGCGCCTTTGCGATCTTTGATGGTACGGTGACCTCTGTGGCGCTTGTGCCAGGCATGGGCCAGTTCGTACTCATCAACCACGGCCAGTACTTTACTGTATATTCGCGCCTTACAAATGTAATAGTTAAGAAAGGCGACAAGGTCCACATGAAGCAGCAACTGGGTACCGTAATGCTGAATGATGAGAACGTCCCTGTTATCCACTTTGAACTATGGAAGGTAGCTGGCAACAACACCTCATCGGCAGTAGACCCAACTGGCTGGATAGCTCCGCTTCGGTAACCAACAGATATGAACGAGAACCTCTGCCGGGAATATTGCAACAGCTCATTTAACTCCTTATCTGTAAGGTGTCCCTTTTCCGCCTTATCGTAAATGGAAAGCAAATAAACTGTATTATCAGTAACAACAAAGGTGGTAGTAACTCTTGCTCCGCCACTTTTGTAGTTACGTTACAGGCTATACCAACTCTGTATCAATGTGCATCTCTCTTAGCGTATCAGCTCTACACTTCCTTTTTGGGTTATCTCCTTGCCGTTAGCGCATACAAATCTTATAAAGTAGTAGTATGTACCTATAGGTTGGTCCACGCCCCCCAATTTGCCATTCCACCCCTTGTGTTCATCGCGGCTTTCGTATACCATCTGGCCATACCTGTTCTCTACTACAAAGTTGTTCAGCTTATGGTTACCGTCTGTAATAGGTTTGAACTCATCGTTCTTACCGTCGTTATTGGGCGTAAAACCTGTAGGGAAGTATACGCTGCAACATGCTTCGCTCGTCAATGCTATCGAGTCCGTGCCGGTACATCCATATGCATCCGATGCATACACATATACTACAGTATGGGCATCCAGCACAGGCATTACAAACGGCCCCTGGTTCTTGCCATCAGGAAATAAGATGGCCGGCCCCCAGGTGTATAGGTTCCCTGCGTTAGGGTCTATGGCATTCACTGCTGTGGCTTCGCCTATGCAGGTTGTACCGGTTGTTGGTCCTTGTATCTGCACACTCGGCAGGTCATGTACCGTCACGGTATCACTCACCACTGCCGATGGGCATAAATAAGAGTTCAGTGTAGCGGTAATTATGTAGGTACCGGTAGCCCCCCACTTTACGTAGTAAACGTCACGTGCCTCATCATATTGTATCAGCGATGCGCCTGGGTATACTACGGTGTAGTTCTTCAGGTTGTTCCTGTCCGTAAGTCCTATGCCTATAGCTTCATTCAGGCAGGGCTCTTTCTTCACTACAAGCTCTGCGTCAGGTATAGCATTTACCTGCGCCAGGTATAGCGATTTGCTGCTGCACACACCGTTACTTACCTCTATCTTTATATCTATGCTTCCAGCATTATCGAAACGGAATGTTATAGGCCCGGGCGACTGTAGCGATCCGCTCAGTACTGTAGCCGCTGGTGTTACGGTCCATGTATAGGTGTTGCCGGGTTGCACCGTCCCTGCAAAAGCTACGGTCAGCGTATCGTACTGGCAATAAGAAGGTCTGGTAGCTGCAGCTATACCAGCGCCAGGTGCCGGGTTCACGGTCACGGTAATTGGCACACGGGGGCTTTCGCATACAGTGGTTATCTGGCTTACATAAAAGGTAGTGGTTCCCGGTGTTGCCGTGCTGGGCACAGGCGCGCTGCCAAGCGGTGTACCGCCGGTCGGCGATGTATAGAACAGCAGGTTGGTCCCGTTAGCCGTTAACGGCGCGGCTATAGCATTCTGGCAATAAGATACATTGCTGCCTGTAGGCGCGGCCGGGGTGGGGTTCACAGTTATTATCTTGGTAGCTGTTGAGGAGTTGCAGCCGGAATACGAGACATACAGTCCGTAGGTACCTGCATTCACAGCGTTTACATTAGGTATCGATGGGTCTTGCAGGTGAGATGAGAAGTTGTTGGGGCCTATCCACGTATAAGTAGCGCCTGCCACACTATCAGTGGTCAGCAGCAGGGTAGTGCCTGTACACGCTATGCTGTCGGCGTATATTATTGGTTTTACAGGGTTGGCTACAGTTACCGCCGTGCTTACTGTCGAGGACTGGCAACCTGAAGTAGAGACATATACCGTATAGGTGCCCGCATTAGTAGCTGTTGCGCCCACTATCTGCGGGTATTGCTGGGTAGATGTAAATCCCGCCGGGCCAGCCCAGTGGTATGTAACACCGCTGGTAGCTGTCGATGAGCTAAGATTGATGGTATCACCATTGCACACAGGCGAGTTGCTGGCTATACTTGGTGCAGGCAGTGTGGATACTACGGCAACGCTGATAGTGCCGGTGGCTGTGCACGCACCACTGCCTACTGTCAATGTATAGATGCCAGAATCTGCAGCAGTAGCATTTGGTATAGTGATGTTTTGCTGTGTCGATGTGGATCCGTTAGGGGCCGTCCAGCTGTAGGTGCCCCCCGTTGTGCTGTCTACTATCATCAGTGTCTGCCCTGCACAAACCGGACTGTTGCTGCCCAGCCTGGGTGCACTGCCGCTACCACCTACTTGCACCAGCATGCTGTTTATCCATGCGGCATTAGCCGTAGTATTGGGCTTTCCTGGGGTTTCGTCTCCCGGCGCGTTACCTTTTAAATAGCTTGCAGAAGATGTGTAGTTAGCATCGCTTAGGTATCCGGTCTCACCTCCCGCCACTTGGGTAGTTATATGTGCGGTAGGTGTCTGGTAGCCGCCGCCGCCTATTGTTGCTGCTCCAAAAGTTACCGAATGATAGGCCGATCCCAGGTTGGCCGGGCTCGTTACAACTACGCCATCTGCAGAGGTATTGGATAATGTTATCCCTGTCCAGCTTCCGCCGGGCGAATAAGAGGAGCCTGCGTAGGTAAAAGTAGCGCTGCCACCACCGTTTGTCGGGGTCGAAGCCTCTTCCAGGTAAGTGCTGTTACTTATACCCAATACATATACATGGTCATGGTTCGCATCGGTAGGGTCAGGTAGCACGTTTTGCGACACGATCGAGCCGTTAATATCACCGTCGTTATATACCAATATAATAGAACCATAAGGTACGGCCCGCCAGTTGGCAACGTTGGTAAATCGCATATGGCCACCCGCTACTCCAGATGAGCCGTACCAGCCATTATTATCATCAAAGATCCAGCCTGTTAGGTCCAGGGTACTATCGGTACAGGTGCGTGTACCCACTACTACAAATTCAAAATATTCTTTGGTGCCGCTTGTGCCTTGCGAAAATTCATTTACTATCAAGCCTTGGGCCATCCCCACACTATTGCAGCACATTAAGGCCAGTATTATCAGGAATAATTTTCTCTTCATAACTCTGCGTTTCTTGTGTATCTCCGAAACTGCAAAATTACCGCACCCTATGGCCGCTGGCTATTAAGTATGCGTTATGAAATGTTTATTCACATGACTAACAGGTGCATAAAAATTAGGTTATCTCGTGATAAGACGAGATAACCTAACCTAAACTTAATGATCTTATAACAAACCTTTGATCGCCGTCACAAGCTCACTGCGGGTAATGGGGGTGCCTTTTATCTTATTAAAACCCACCGCATCCACCAGGTACTTGTCCCTTATTATTTTTATCAGCTGCCCGTTGTTTATCTCCGGTATCAGTATCCTTTTGTACTTGCCCAGCATTTCCCCCAGGTTGGTGGGGAAGGGGCGCAGGTGGCGCACATGTGCATGTGCCACAGCTATTCCATCGGCCTGTAGTTCAGCCACGGCGCTTTTTATGGCGCCATAGGTGCTGCCCCAGCCCAGTACCAGCACATCCCCGGTCTCAGGGCCGCTGTCCAGTGTTTGCAGCGGTATGTGGTGGGCTATACGCTCTATTTTTTCTTCCCTTATTTTCACCATCTTCTGGTGGTTTTCCGGGTCGTAAGATATGTTTCCGGTTATATCTTCTTTCTCAAGGCCGCCTATGCGGTGCTCCAGGCCGGGTGTGCCGGGTACTGCCCATGGGCGCACCAGGTTCTCGTCGCGGCGATAAGGCATAAATGTCGGCTCGTCCTCTGCCAAGCCTTTTTTAAAGTTCACTGTTATCGGCTTCAGGTCGCTGCTGTTAGGGTACTTCCAGGGTTCTGCGCCATTGGCTATATAGCCATCGCTCAGGAATATCACCGGGGTCATGTGCTGCACAGATATACGCACCGCCTCATACACCGCATCAAAGCAGTCGCTCGCTGTCGATGCCGATACTACAGGCATAGGGCACTCGCCGTTGCGGCCATAGTAGGCCTGCAGCAGGTCGCTCTGCTCTGTTTTGGTGGGCAACCCTGTCGATGGGCCACCACGCTGTATGTTGATTATAATTAATGGTATCTCCAGCATCACTGCCAGCCCCATAGCTTCCGTCTTCAGCGCCATTCCGGGGCCCGATGTAGTGGTAACACCCAGGCTGCCACCATACGATGCCCCAATGGCCGATGTGATGGCCGCTATCTCATCCTCTGCCTGGAAGGTGCGCACACCAAAGTTTTTGTAGCGCGCCAGTTCGTGCAGTATGTCCGATGCTGGCGTTATAGGGTAAGAGCCCAGGAAAATAGGCAATGCACTATTTTCAGATGCAGCTATAAGCCCATAAGTAAGGGCCGTATTTCCTGTTATGCTGCGGTATTCGCCGGGTGGTAGTTTTGCTTTCTCCACCTTATAGCGGCTGCTAAATGCCTCTACCGTATCAGCGTAGTTGTAGCCCGATTGCAGCGCCTTTATATTACTTTCCAGTATATCGGCTTTTTTGCCAAACTTATCGTGCAGGAAAGAGAAGGTACTGGTAAGGTCGCGGTTGTAAAGCCAGTACAAAAAGCCGAGTACGAACATGTTCTTCGCACGGTCTTTTTCCTTCACACCCATTTGTATGTCCTTAAGGGCCTCACGCGTCAGCTTGGTCACATCTATTTTATGCACCTCATATCCTGCCAGGGAGTCATCCTCAAGTGGGTTCACGCCCTCGGCATAGTTGGCCAGCCTCAGGTTCTTGCTGTCAAAGCCGGATATATCGGTAATGATGATGCCCCCAGGTTTCAGCGCCTTGATGTTTACTTTCAGTGCAGCAGCATTCATGGCCACCAGCACATCACAGTTGTCACCCGGTGTGTATATACGGTTACTCGAAAAGTGTAGTTGGTACCCGCTCACACCCGGCACGGTACCCTGTGGGGCACGTATCTCTGCCGGGAAATCTGGGAATGTAGATAGGTCATTGCCTATAAGGGCGGTGTTGTTGGTAAACTGGCTGCCGGTAAGTTGCATACCATCGCCGCTGTCGCCGGCAAATTTTATCACAACATCTTCAACAACTTTAGTAGGTATGGACATAAGCTAAAAATGACTGCAAAGTTAGGCAATTTATAGTGTGGAAAAGGGATAATGTACCTATATGCAAATAGAGCCATCCCCTACACGCTACCGCTCCAAAAAATGTGGATATCCTTATTTGGTTACGCCTGCTCTCGCATCGTATCTTGCCATGTATAAGATATGTTTCCACTTTAGGGTCGCGAACAGGCAATTGTGTCAAGTTCTTTCAGGTCGCTATCGGTTAGTAACAAATTTCCGGTATCGGTAAAAACCGGTAAGGCCAGAAATGGCACTTTATTCTAATAAGCCAATGGCACAAGGCATTTGGGCGAAATGATCTCCCCAAAATTTCCGGTTTTATTTTTTCTGCCCAATCGGAAATTTCATACAATGTACCGACGCGGCAAAGAAGCAAAATGGTCTCAAGGAATGAAGGAAATTATCGAATTCAAAATTTCCGGCGTCGGTAAGAACCGGTAATTTTTTAGCAGTATCAGAAATTGTATAAATGCTAATATAGCTTGTGGTATTGCTTTTCAAGATACACTAATAATGGTTTTACCGTTTTTTATTTTTACCGCCCAACCGGAAATTTTGTCAATGTCACTTGCATCAATGATGTACATTTATAATAGCTACGCCCATCAACTTTTAGCAAATGCCCGATAAAATAACGTACCTCAATACCGCCGCCTGTGGCCTGCTGGAACCAGCTACTATAGCTGCGGCAAATAAGTTCTATACCTCGTTATCTACCAATGCCAGTACCAGTTCCGAGCACTGGCGGGCAAACGATGAGCCACGCATCCGCCAGGCCATAGCTTCTTTTATCGGGGCTAATGCACAGAACATAGCTATGATACCCAACTTTTCCTGGGCGCTGAATGGTACCGTGCAGTCGCTGAAGGGAACAGAACGCGTTATGCTCTACCGGCACGACTATCCATCGCTGACCGAGCCGTTCAAGATCAACAAGTTCGATATACAGTGGATAGATGATGAGGACGGTTTCACCCTGCCCATAGCGCAAATGGAGCAGCAAATAAAAAGTGGTAATATAGACCTCTTGGCCATCAGCCACGTACAGTACAATACCGGCTACAAGCTGGATATAGAGCGCATAGGCGCACTGTGCAAAGAACACGGCATATGGTTCATAGTAGATACTACCCAGAGCCAGGGCGCTATCCCAATAAACATCGCCACCCAGCATATGGATGTGCTTATAGGCAGCAATTACAAATGGATGAATGCAGGTTTTGGCACCGGCATCATGTACATGAGCGATCGCTTTCTGGAGCAATACCCACCGGTAGTGGGTGGTAACAACAGCTTTAAGAATAGCAACGGCACTATGATGTACGTACCATCGGTACAAAGCTTTGAACCCGGCCATCCTAATATGAGTGGACTCTCAGTATTAGAGACCGCCATCGCTCATAAGCTTCAATTGGGAGTAGGCAATATAGAAAAGCACAACATGCAGCTTACCGCCCAATTGCTGGTAGGGATCAAAAACCTGAAGCTGCAGCTTGTAGGCCCTTATGATACGCACCATCGCACATCTATCCTGATACTAAAAGATAAAGATGGTCTGTCAGACTGGATAAAACAACATGATATTGTGGTAACCAATCGCGGCGGCATAGTACGCATCAGTATGCACTACTACAATACCGAAGCCGATGTAGCGCAACTGGTAGCATGTTTGCAAGGCAAGTTCGCTTAGCGGTATAGTTTGTATAAGTGTTTACGCTTATTTCTGCTCTCTTACAAAAATGAAATGCTGTCCGTGCTGTATCAATGTCATTTCATTTTTAGTGGTGTTGAAGTCCAGCTCTATACCCCCTGCATCGTACTTGTAAATATCGGTCCCGCTTTTTGTAAGAGGAAAAGAGGGTTGGCCTGTAGCCTGTGCGGTCAGTTGTCCTTCATCATTGGTTATGATGATCTTCATAGAGAGTAGGTTATTAGTGTAAACGCCTGCATACTCATCAGTATTGTCAGTGGTCGCTGTAGTGGCTATAGAACCGGGGAATAGTTTGCTGTATATTTTGCCGGCTATGCGGTCCAGGTCCACTTCATTGGTATTGGCAAGTATTATTATAGCTGTGGAGTCGTCGGTAAGTTTCCAGTACGCACAGGTGAACCCAGGCGTGTTGCCACCATGGTGTACCAGGTAATGCCCTTTAAAGTTGGTAACCATCCATCCATAGCCATAGTACCAGTTCAGGCCATTGGGTGCATGCCCTGCTACCACGGTGTCTTCCCACATCCTTGCCCAGTCCTGTGTGGTCAGTATAGCGCCGGCCCGCTGCAGAGAATCCCACCGTATCATATCGGTAATGGAAGAGGAGAATGCACCGCTTGGCCGCAGGGCTACAAAGTCATCGGCCTGGGTAGTTTTGCCGGTAGCCTGGTCGTAATTATATCCAGCTGCTTTAATGCCCTTTACCTTAGTAGTGGTAGTGGTAGTGGTATGGTCAAGCTGGTAGGTAGCGAAGAAGTTGTTGGTATAATGCTCAAAGCTTTGCCCGCTCACTTTGCGTATGATATCTGCCAATATGAAGTAGTTCATGTTACTATACTCCCAGCTGGTACCGGGCGCAAAGTGCAGTTTGTCTTTATATATGGCATGTATCAGCAAAGAATCAGGCTGCTTCTTTGTCCATTTAAATAAAGGAGACTCACGCTCTATGCCCGATGTGTGGTTGAGCAGGTTCCGGATGGTGATGGCATTCCATTCATCCGGCGCCTTCTTAAAATATTTTCGGATAGGATCTGATAATTTTAGTTTGCCCTGCTCCTCCAGTTGCATGATGCAGGTAGCTATTATCTGCTTACTCAGCGAGCCGATCTTATACACCGTGTTTTCAGAAGCTGGTACAGCGTCTTCCGCATTGGCATAGCCGTATCCTTTGCTCATTAGCACTTGTCCGTTCTGTACAATGCCCACGCTAAGCCCCACTATATGCTGCCTGGTCATTTCTTTGTTCACCACGCTATCTATAGCAGCATGCTGAGCCATAGCCACGGTAAAACAAAGTAGGGATACAAGCGTAGTAACAATATGCTTACATGCACATATGCTTCGGTTCATTATTTAATGATCTAAACAACTGCAACCTAAAACATATGCACCATTAAAGCAACAGTGAGCTTAGTGCAATATCAAATGATATGTCATTCCCGATATTATTTAATAGGGTGTATAAAGTAGTACAACCTTACCCCTACATAAACGGGCTGGTAAGCGAGAAGAAAATCGTGTCTCGAAAAACTGGTAGCATAGTTAACGTGTGTACCAGGTTCGTAAAAGTCGAACAAAGTTGGTTGTATGGTCAGCTGGAATTGGAAATGCCTGCCCATATCGGCCGATACGCCACCGGATATAAAGGGTATGATGATTTTGCTGTTGTTGTTGAGGATCTTATCTACGGTATCTAAATTGGTAGCGTAATATCCCGGATACGATGTAGCATTCTCTGAAGAGAACTCAAGGCCTTGCCCCATGCGCACCAAAAGGCCGAAGCCGAGGTTGTACCTGATGCAGGGCCACTTAGATGGTATGGACACCATAGGGTTGATATTGAAGAAGGTAAGGCTGGTGGTGAGCTTGCTATTCACATCAAGCCGGAATGGCCTTACATCAACAAATTCGCCAATTGCCATTACAAACGCCATGCTATTTTCTTCAGTACCATTCACTTTCAATACGGCATCAATACCGGTAGCGCCAAACAACCGCTGGAACCTGTTCTCCCCATCAATGGCATTATACTTTACATACAAAGGTAGGGATAGCCCAAAGTTGAATTTATCGGCCTGCGCCTGGCATAAAGCAGGCAGGCAAAGGCATAAAACAATGAGTTGTTTATATAGATACATACTGTGATAACATAACGAGTATGTAACAGAATTATTATTGCAGTATCTGTTCAATATCCAATGGTCTTACCAGCTATGCGGCAACAGTTGCGAAACCCTCTATCAGCAATAAGCTGACGTAACTACTGAACGGTCAACTTTTGTGTAGCAACTCCCGCAGAGGTTACTACCCGAACAAGGTAAATACCTTTGCTCCAGTTGGCGATGTGTACAAGTAGATCAGCATTGCCTGATCGGTCACAGTGTGTATAGACCACGCGGCCAGTATGGTCCATGATGTCTATCTGTACGTCCTCGTTACTTGTATGCGAGGCCCATTTAATGGTAACAGTGATCGTAGTTGGATTAGGGTACATGCTAAAGTTGTTCTTAAGCAATGTTATTTGTGGCGTTTTAAGTGCCCTGCAATCACCTGTGCCCCATATGCAATCTGCGTACTCAGGGTGGTCTATAAAGGGGTTACGATTGTTCTGCAAGGCATATACCGCATTGTTCCTGTCTACTTCTTTTTTACTTACAGGGTCATTGTGGTGCCAGTCCAGCAGCATCTGTATGGTCCATGGGGTCAGGTTCGCCTGGGTGGCCATTTCCCATGTGGTAAAGGCAGCGCTATCGTTCTTATAGCATGTGGAGATGTAGAAGTACGTGCGTGCAAGGTCGCCTTTAAAAGAATCAACAGGTTCAAAGCAAGAGCCAGCAGGTGCGCCAGGATATGTATTGGTCCCTATTTTACTCCCGTTGGTGAACGTTTGAGTGGCT
The DNA here is from genome assembly GCA_965276955.1 of Flavipsychrobacter sp. Lineage (GTDB taxonomy): Bacteria > Bacteroidota > Bacteroidia > Chitinophagales > Chitinophagaceae > JABDEZ01. The sequence continues at coordinate 21,585 of CBDIBP010000006.1, read as the reverse complement.
GTTGTTACCTGCCCATATGGGTAGTCGCCACGCCTGTTGTTTACCAAGTAGTCGGTAGGGTAAACAATGAAAAGGTCTGTTTCCATGGGGGCAGCGCTCCCATATTTGCTTTGCGGCCATATATGTTCCCGGTTGTAGCAGCCACCTTCTGCCGACGGGCTATTGCCGCCGCACTGGTTGGCGCCAAGGGTAAATTCATATGCAGGTGTGCCACCGGGGACGTCAGAGTACACATCCCAAAGTTTGCCATCAGGTTTAACATCAGTAGTATAGTAAGCGTTCCACAAGCCTGGTGTATATGTGAGTGCGGTGTGCGGTCTTATAATGCTGCATAAAGCTGTGCGCAATGGCTGGCCTGTAGTGCCTGCCGCGGGGGAGTAATATCCTGCAGGCTGGGCAAATACTACTATCGGTAACAAGGAGCATAAAAAAGTAAAGAATTGCTTCATAAGCCACAAAGGTATAGCTGATAGTGGGTTTAATAATGTTATTACTACATTTTCAGCATCTATCCAATTCCTGTTCGTCACGAACACTTTGATCAAACTAAAGCGTGTGGTTTACGATCAACGACGTTATATTAATTACTGCCAAATTATCTATGCAGATAGTTGTTTGTTCTCAGTGATCTATTACATTTAAATAAAAAGATGAAAACAGAGAATACTGACCTGATGAGAATGGCGAGAGAAGCACTCACTGGCAAGTGGGGATTGGCTGTCGGGACATTCGTAGTATATATTTTGTGTCTTCAGGCGCTCGTTATTCCATTCAGTCTTACAGGCCTTCGCGTAGTGGGGCAGCTGATAATAATCTTGTTGGCAGGCCCCTTTCAATTTGGCCTCTGTACCTTTTCTCTCTCAATAGGGCGTGGACAGGATGCCAGCCTCGCGCAATTGTTCAGGGGATTCGACTTTTTCGGAAAGGCGCTGGCCACTTATCTGCTTATGGGTATCTATATTATATTGTGGACGTTACTGCTTATCGTTCCAGGTATCATTGCTGCATTATCTTATTCAATGACATTTTTTATTCTTGCTGATGACCCATCTTTAGCACCAGGGGAAGCTATAGACCGCAGCAAGCAATTGATGGATGGCTACAAAGGCAAACTTTTCGTGCTGGGGTTATGGTTCTTTTTGCTGGGGCTTGCTTGTATACTTACCCTGGGTATCGGCTTCCTTTGGCTGATACCTTATTGTAAAGTTACCATGGCCAAGTTTTATGATGACCTGAAGACAGAGCCGAAGTATTTCTCGTTCGATGTTTAAAGTGCCATGATCACACTCACCCGTCGCATTTGCACGGCGACGGGTTGAGTAAAGGCCAAATAAAGCCAGGCGGGAGTACACTACCGGCTATATATGCTAAGAATAAATGTTCTTAGCTGTATCTCTTATAACGCTGTCCAGTTCCAGGGCGTTCTGCTGCAGGATATCTATAAGTTCATTCACTTCAGCAGGGAGATCGTAATGTTTTAGTGCATCTGCTACGCCCATAATGTTGGCCAATGGTCTTCTTATTACGTGCGACTGGCTAAATGCTATATCGGTAAGTATGAGGTCCTTTTTTTCAAGCGCTGTAATAAACTGTGTTATGTCATAGCCCAGGCAAAAGACACCCTGCGGGTTACCATCGTCATCAAACATGCCTTTGAACTCCCATTGGGTGATGATATAGCCGCCCTTCCCGTCGTGTTTGCGGATCCTTACCGAGGCCAATTTGTTCTTGTCCATAAGGCAGGCTTGACCTGCGGCAGTGGTAGCAGCAATATCATCAGGATGCATGGTGATATGAAATGGCTTGCCTACGAAATTATTATCTACATGGCTAAATCTTTTGGCATAATTACTGTTTATATAGCTGTAATTGCTGTCCATGCTGGTGCATATCACGTAGTAGTATGCTGCGTTTTCCAGCAAACGTATAGTTTGGTCAAAGTTTTTCATAGTATGGGTTGGGTTTATTCGTCTGTTTCCTCGCCCGCCAGCGTGGCTTTAAATGTGTTTACGCGTAATGGTTTCACTAGGTAGCCAGAAACCAGTGGGATACTTTTAGCCCGTAATTTATCTTCAGGATCAACAGATGAAGAGAGAATGAATATTTTTATGTATCTCGTTATCACCTCTGCGAACTTACCAAGGGCCTCCAACACTTGCCAGCCATTAAGGACAGGCATATTTATATCGAGCAATAAAATAGTGGGTATGGGATGGTGAATATATGCCTCTAAGATATAGGCAATACCGGCTTCGGGCTCCGTAAAAGATACAATTTCTACACCTGGCAATACTTTTTTCACAAACAGCTTACTTATCATGTTATTGCCAGGGTCATCGTCTATAAGTAATACCCGCTCTATAGTAGCTTCATTCATCAGCAGTAATTTAGATAGTTATTAAGAGTTGTATGTAATTTTATCCATTCTATAGACTTTAAATACGTATTGTACAGCATGGTGGTTTTAGCAGTAAAAACATAGGGTCTGTATATATTGATGCAATGTAAATATTATGCCCACATGTTTTAGAATAGGTGTAATGTCTGTATTTGGTTTGCTTACCCAGCCCAGCCCTCTCTATCCAAACTTCTATATTGTATGGCTTCTGCCAAATGCTCGGGACGAATGTCTTCGGTGCCGGCGAGGTCGGCTATAGTGCGGGATACTTTAAGTATACGATCATAGGCGCGGGCGCTAAGGTTGAGACGGTCCATGGCGGTCTTCAACAGGTTTTGCCCTACGGGCGATATGATGCAGATACGCTTCAGCAGGTTGCTGCCCATCATGGCGTTGCTGTATATACCTGGTTCATTGGCAAAGCGGACGGTCTGTATCTCGCGGGCTTTCATTACGCGCTCGCGTACACTGCCACTTTGCTCTGTAGATCTTGTAGAGGTAAGCTCTGAGAACGGCACAGGGGTTACTTCCACATGCAAGTCTATCCTGTCAAGTAAAGGTCCGCTTATTTTGTTCAGGTATTTTTGCACTATCATGGGTGAGCACGTACAATCTTTTTCGGGATGATTGAAGTAGCCACACGGGCATACCTGCGTTGGCTTTCTGCGGTTTGGAAATGTCTGTCCCATTACCCTCGCAAGGTATTGAAAATCCGCAGACTATAGGAGAACACCTGCGAAACCGCAGGCTGGAACTCAAATTATTGCAGTCGGAGGTAGCTAAGTTGTTTGAGATGTGTGAAGATACTATTACGGGATGGGAGAACGGACGAAGCGAACCGCAGGTTCAATACTACCCGAGCATAATACAATTTTTAGGGTACTATCCGTTTCCCATAGATACCAAAAGCATTGGCGGCCAAATACGGAAATATAGGTTTGAGAACGGGCTAAGCTATAAAAGGCTTTCAAAAGTGACGGGCTTTAGTAACAGAAATCTGGCGTCTTGGGAAAAGAACATAAGTGCCCCAAGTGTAACCGACAGAATGAAGTTGGTAATACTGGATATAATTAAATGATAAAGGGCTTTCAAATCGAAGGCCCTTTTAATTTGCGAGACTTATAATTTCATATGGCAATCTTTCAATTGTTTACCACTTCCACAGACACACAAATCAGTTGGTCGCATATAAAATGTTTTGGTCACAAAATCAGGTTCACCATCAAAACTTTGTTGCTCGTTGCTTTCAGAAGTTTGCAGAATTTCTTCAAATTCTTTTATCAATTCTTCTTGGCTTTTTGGATGCGCTTTAAGAAAAGCAGAAAGCTTTAAATCGAAAACTTTGTCCCATATTCTAAATGTATCTGTGTTTTTATCAGGAGGCAAATCGCTTACCTCGCCAGCTTCGATTTGGTATTGATGAAACTTATTTAAATCATTTTTTAATGAAATTGACGAAATGAATTCAACATCGGCAGGCTGGATAAGATTAAACAAACTGATCAAGAATTTATCTCCGGTACTAAAAACACGACAACAAGGAGTATAATATAGATATTCTAAATCTAATAAATTAGTCTTCCTTTCGCTAAGTAGATTATTATTTATTCCTACATAATACATTGCTACAATGCTAAGGCAAAAAAATCCGTAGGAAGAAAATTCAGATACGGATTTGAAGTTGCCACTTTCCCATCTATAAAAAATTTTACTAGCTACGTTATAATCAATACCAAAGAAATCCACAATAAATCCTAAATATTGTTTTTGATTTTCTTCTTTATTTAGCTCAAGAAATAACATATCCCTCAAGACAAACAAATTTTTATTGTTATCGCCGTTTCTTTCTTCTAACAGAATTTTTGAAAACAGGCTCAGCTTGTCTTTAAACTCCTCAATTACAGTTTCCGAAGTGGTTTGCGCCCGCCAAAACCAGGATGTAATTTCGTCTAACGAACTAAAATTTCCGTCTTTCCAATTTCTAATAGATTTCTCTTGTGGTGTTTCTTCAAACACAAGTCCTTGCCTTACGTTAGTTTTTATTGACTTGGCAGCTTCTAAGAAGGGTCGGTTGCTAAAAGTATTTTTGTCGTCAATTAAAGAAAATTCTAAAAGCTTTTTATAATCAGCATTAACAAAAGTATTGAAGGGGAAAATTTTATTAGCTAAGCTAATGACGACATCTTTAGGAAGTTTCTTTGACTTATCTGTTTCTTTCGATAAATCCCCCAAGATTTCAAGCACCAGTAACGGGCTAACATTCACAATATAATACCTTTGTAGCTGGACGAGTTCGTCGTGGCTTAAACTCTGAAAAGTAGATTTATCTAAAGTGATTGCGATAGACATCTATGGTTTTTGATGACAAAGTTAGAATAGTTCTGACCCTTCACCATCATATTTATATCTGTCTGGGAATGTTCTGAATGCGAATTCAGTAATTTCTCTAAAAAATTCGTCAACTATTTGGATGGCGTCTAAGCATCCTTGTTGAGAAATTTGTATTCTCTCATTATCGTCTATCGAAAATGATTTATTTCGTTGAATAAAACTTTCAATCGTCTTACGCTTACCAAAATTAGAAACAAGCCCGCTGTTATGAACAAGAGAATTTCTTATTTCGTAAAGTCCCACAACGTTCTGCCATAGAGTTTCTTGGAAATCGAAATCCGAAAAAATTAGCTTCGTCGAAAATGTCTTGAACTTATCAAGTAGGTCGCCTTTGAAGTCCTTATATCCGATGGCCAATCTTTTGTGTTTCTTAAAATCTTCGCAGTAAGTATCAATTTCAGTCTCTAATATAATGGCAATAGAAATGACAATTGATTTCCTTAATATTTCTCCTTGGGTATGTTCAAAGTGATACTTTAAATTTTCCAATGTGTCAGAATCCAAACCTTTTACCTTGTCCGTTTGCAAATGCACGTTGGTTATTCTTATGAAATTATGCACTTCGTTCAAGTAAACTCTCAATTCGTCAAGTTGCATATCTACACCAACAATGTTTCCAAAAAAATTGTTGTTGGCTATCTCTACTTCTGTATAAGGTCTCATCTGTCCGTTCTTAGTTTTATAAAATTATTATTTTAAAAAGGCAGTATCAAACAAATCTGAATCATTATATCAGCTTCAGTTCCTTGATTAAACCAAGCACTAACCCTCAACAGCAGGTAAATAGGACTCTCTCATCCCGTCAGTCGCAAACCGTCCGCCAGACCAGTACACAACCTTTTCTCTCTAAAGATTTCAAGGACGAAAAGGATATGTACTGCCCGTTGGGTGCTATCGCAGTCCGTCATACGTTTTGCGTCCTGCCTGGCTTCGTTCGGATAGCTCCTGTGTCCACCATACAGCTACTTTCATTACTGCCATCGCATCCGCTTGGCATCCATTTCAGCAGCAATATGCCGTACACCCGCTATCTATGTTTGTGCTCGCCTGCTAGCTCACTCGGCTGCGAGTTTGTCATAGCTTTTGCGGCTCCAGTACCTTGCGCTTGCAAAACCATATGCCAAACTCTTGCTGCAAGCAGTAGCTGTCTTTTCGCGCTATCGCGCTCCCAAGCCAGCACCTCGTTCGCTCTCGCAGGACGGCGAGCCGTGACGGTAGCTAAGCTGGATGCAACTTTTGCAACCAGTTCAGTACCTATTGGCTGAAGGCTCTTTTACCTATCAATTAATAGAATGTAAAAAATAAAGCCCGGTTAATACCGGGCTTTGTTAATGTTGAACAACGCTTAGTTGACTTAATTTCAAATTTATTACGGAAGGCTCAACGTAACAGTATCTATACCAGCGCATCCAAGAAGTGCATAGTGAATAGCGTTATAATACGGATACTTTGTACCATCAGTTTCGCCTGACAACGTTGCTTTTTGATAATCTGCGGCCCCAATACCCCAGAAAACATAGTTTGAATCCAGATGTAAAACTCTATTCGGATCTTGTGGACCTATTATGATTGAAACTGACTTGTCTATAAATTGACTACCATCCTGTGAATAGCCAGCTATCACATTTTGAGTTGTAATAGGATAAATAGTATTACTACCTAAAAACAAAGTATCTGAAGACTTATAGTGGGTACCGTTAGCTATCACTCTTATGCAAACGGTATGTTGCACTGTTTTGTAAATATTCTTAAAGTCTAAATCAGGATACTTATAGTTTAGGGTAAAATTGGTAATATATTTAACGCCATTTACACCTATCGTAAGAAGTCCAGCATAACCAGCAGTGCATTTCATAGTAAAATGCCCGTTTGCGTCTGTCATAGCATTCCCGATACCATACACATCACTCTGTGTTGTATGATTACCAGTTAAATCTGCGCGTACTGGCAGGTTCGCAACAGGAGCGCCCGCACAGGATGTAAGAATAGTTCCACTAACTGTAAACGTGCCACCAGTAGTGCCAATCCCATTTTTAGAACAACTGCTTAGACCTAAACTAAACAGTGCAATAACGATTAATTGCTTCATATTCTTCGTTTTAAGTTTTAAAATATTAATTCGGAGTAACTATAATCCTACTGTTCATAATGTCAACACCGTTACTGATCTTTACAAAATACATACCCGCGGCAATTCCTGAAGGTAGGTTAATTGGAAAGTTACACTCTTTTGTGTTATCTGGAAACCCAGGGGTGTACATCCCAATAATTGCCCCACGAATATCATAAAGCATGATAGTTACCGGGAAATTATCCTTAAACTTATAATCAACAGTAATACTATTCTCTGTCACCGGATTAGGATAAATTTTTGCGAAAGATGAACCATTTAGAGTTTGGACAGTTAGAGGATGTGCAGCTCTCTGCTGCAATTCTTGGCCGTAATTGACACAACAAATATGCATGGTTCCTGGTAACACTCGATAGTAGCCTGTATATGGTATAGCACCATTATCAAGTACAGTATAATTCGCTTGTATCTTTGTAGGATTGAATATATTGTAAGAGAACTGACAAGGATTTTCTTTAGATAATGGATAGGATACTTGAGTCACACCCGTAAAATCAATAAATGGCGATGCTGAACTTGGATAGTTATAGTACAAATTGTAAAAATCTATTAATACATCGTGTTCAGCTTCATATTCCCATACTAGAGTATCGTGCGTATTGAATAATAACAATGAATCGTCTCCTATTTCACGATTCACAAGATAACTTCGCACTGGATTAGGTGCTGCAGTACAAGTAGTACAATATTGCAATCCAGGATTATCCAACTGCAAGTGCTGATGGTTAATTATTGATGGATTCGGCATTAGTACGTCGTAGGGAGTTTGGGCTAATGTAGTCGCAGGTGGATCTGAAAAAATATCGTAAGCTAAATCAGATGCACTCGCTGTATTATACATATAGGTCGCATTGTTATAATCCATCGATGATGCCACGGGTATAAAACCAAAATCAAATCCATCAGTATACAAGTTTAAAGCAGCGGTGCCTTGTACGAGCCACGAAGAACCAACACTGAGCGAGAGGGAGAAAGTCGGCCCACCGGATGTATATGCAAATTGAACACCAAATAGCGTGTTCCAAATTGAAGGTAGCGTAAAATTGCCAGAAGGAAAACCATCGGGATCAAGGCGCAAATTACTTGCTGCACTTACGCAGTACGGTAAAACATCTTGAGCTGTCTTTTTAATCAATACATCTACTGGAGTATGTTGCCGTAACGTAATTCCAAACCAAAATAAATGAAGGCTATAAGTGTATATCTTATGCTCGGCGTAAAATACAACGCCTGTACCATTCGGATTTGTATTTACCTGGATAGAATCAGAAGTTCCAAATACATGGTGATGGTGCACATTAATTCCAGTTGCTAAATAGCCTGCAAACAAATGATCATTAGCCACACGGTACGTTCCCGTAAACGGACTTATTTGTCCTTTACCTCTGAATGAGCCATTACTAACCGCCACCATTTTTAAATACTTAGGATAGTTACCCATTGCCGCAAGATTATTCCAAAAATGTGTTGACAGAGCCGAAGGCCCATAGGTACTCGTTGAAACATTAAATCCTGGGTGAGAATCTGTTTTGATGTGATATTTTAGCAATTCTTGTGTTGCATCAGCATTCAAAAATTGTGTCGCTTGCTGAAGGCCTAACACCTGGAAGATAGATTGAAGAAAGGGACTACTCGCAAAGAAATTATACAAGTGCTGATATCCAAGTGGGACATTTGCACCTTGTTGCGGGGCATCTACAGTAATGAATAAACGAGTATTGTGCATAAGCTCAGGCCGGAAGCGAGAGGTTGAGCCGGTATATGCAGGGGTTTCCATGTAACGCAATGCGTATCTGCCAATAACCCCACTCATGCTTTCTCCAATTACAACTGAAGGTGGCGGATTATCACATCCGCAATTATACATACCGTATTTTTTTATGGTGTCCAATAAGCCAACTACATACATAGCATTCTGCTCCATTGAGCTAAACGAATTGTTGTATTTAACTACGATAAATGTATATCCATAATCCATTAGCTGCGATAACGTATCAGATGAAATCATTTGATTGTATATCACATCTGGTGTTCTTGAAAAATATTGATTTGCCCAACCTAATTGGTCTGCGAAATCAATTCCCTCTAAATACACAACATATTTCACGATGGGAGCAGACCCACCTTCTGTTGCTCGACACGAATCTGCCTGATACCCTGTAACAGATAGCCCTGGGGCTGTAAAAGGTAAAGGCGTGGACGGAACTGCTAATTTAGCGAGAGATTGCGAAATGTATATAGTGGAAATTGAGGTCTCTGTGAGTACACCACCAGTAAAAACTCCAGCAGTAATAGTTTTTAACCCACCAGAGTTGTAGGGTACTCGATAGTATTGCGTCATTGTTCCATCAAAAGCAACCCAACCATTGCCATCTCCAAAGTCAATTTTTAATCGTGGCCCATCGCCGCCATAGGTAACATCCTTCAACATGAAAGATGGTGATATTTCAAACACAGGGTCAGTGAAAAAACAACTATTAGTGAGTGCAGAAGCCGCAAATTCAGTTTCAATTGTATAGGGAGCGTATGGTCGGGTTGCCTGGTCATATAGCAAATCATTTACGGTATCAAATGAAAAGAAGGTATCACTCGCTAATGCAGTTGGAGTTAGCAGATTATAGCGCACGTCAATTATTCCAATTGGAATTGTGTCGTGAGTTAAACGTGCACTTGCCCGATAATACATCGCTGTGTCCGTTGGAAGTCCCGTGCTGTCGTAAGCAGAATAATACGTTTCGCTGTACATCATATACCAGTTATAAACATTTCCGGTATCTGGGCAATTTGCTTGGTAAAAAGCGCTATCAGTGATGTGAGCTGCAATGTCGTAGAAATAGTGTGTAAAGGGGTCGGGGTTAGTTACGTACTGGAAGGTATGGTGGAGTTGGCTATCTAGGCTGAGGACTGGATTTTGTGCGTTGGCGGAGTGTATCATGATGATACTTACAAGAAACAATAGCAACTTTTTTACTCTTGGTCGGCGGCATTTTTGGGTTTGGTTCATAAAATTGTTGTTAATATTTAGTTAACAAAACTAATTAAATTTTAATTTAAATATGAAATGTCATGAAAAAAAATTTACTAAGAAGTGGTTTTATCTGCTTTAAAAGGTATAAAACATTAACCTATAAGACTTTGCGTTACGAAAAAATATTTTTATTTACACATCGAAATTCCAGAAAGATTATTTTTTTAATATAATTCTTAATTAATAGTAAAAAATGATGACGAGAAATTAAGCCAAAATCTATTGTTTTGAGCGGAGGCAGGGTTACCTTTTTTTATCAGGATTTGCAGCTTATAAAATTGAATACCCAAATCTAATACTGAAATATGGTTGCCATTGAACCTGCTGTTAAAATGAGTAGTCTGCTAATCTTGTTTTATCTGCCAGCCATTTTCATGCTTTATTAACATCATGTGGTCTTTGTACTGGTATGTATCTCCGATTTTAGTTTCGGTATTGTGACAGTACCGCAGAGGCTGGCCACCGCCTCCAAACATAGGCGGGCTTTCCTTGCATTGCATTGGCCACACATTCAGTTCAGAAATCGAACCGTTGTCAACTTGAATCCAACCCCCATCTTTCACACATTTTACCGTTGCAACGTAACTAATTTTATAATAGGAAACACCTTCGCCTGTCCCAGCTATCGCGTCAGTTTTCGTAAAGTTATCAAGGGTAAGAAATCCATTTGAGGTTCTGGCAATTTCCTTGCTCAAAATTTCTTTTGTTGCAGTTGTCGGATTGGAACAACTAGAAAAAAGCAACAAAATGAGACTGCTAAAGACTAAAGCAAGTATCTTTTTCATGTCAAATTATTGAGTGTTGATTATTGGATTTTGTCATTACTACATACATAAGTGCGCTCTGTCTTTATGCTCGGGCAGCACATAGGGTCTGAATCGGCAAACGACAAGGTGGTAACGCTCACACCGTTTGCGGTGGGAACAACAGAGCCGATACGATTGCCTAATGCCTTTTCATTAACGAGGCGCAGCTTGCTATGCTCGTTTTTATACAGCCCCAACGAGTGGAATGCGACCTTGCTGCCGGGGTTGCGCCCTTCGGCATAGGCGATGGCATCCATAGCGCCATCATGGTTGTAATCCAAGAGGAATACTTGAAAGACTTTTGGGGATGGCATTGTTTCGGCATTGCGCTCTTTTGCGTAGTCTTTCTTGACGGAGGAGATGACCTGCTCATTGCTCTGGGCATGAACCTTGGATGAAGCACTAGCGGTTAACAGCATGACCGCGGAGTACAGGAAAACTTTTTTCATATAGTCGGTTTTTATATCCGCAAACATAAGTAAAGTTTACGAATACTTAGCTATACGTAAGTGATGATATTTTTTACTGGCGATACATTTCAGGCAGTAAAACACTAGATGCTTTCCGAGATTGACAATTACATCATCCAAAAAGTAAAGGAAAAAAGGATAGAGAAAGGCTTTTCCCAATCGCAACTCGCGTTTGAATTGGAACTGTCCAATGGCTTTGTGGGGCAGATCGAAAGCGGCAGATATGATAAGAAATATAATCCCACACACTTGAATGAGATTGCCAAGATACTTGGTTGCAGTCCTAAAGATTTCTTGCCGGACAAGCCACTATAAAAAGAACACTGTTTATGATTTCAGGTATCCGAATGAGCTAATGTTTCGCCCTGGACAGGCCAAAGTAATAAAAAGACAGTTCAAATATCCAGGCATAAAACACTTGACTGGGGGTGTCCCCCAAATTGATTTATTGATAGACTATGCAAAACAAAAAAAAGCTTTGGCAGCTTATTTTTTCTACAATTACATTGACGACTGCGATCTTATTGAAAAGATTGAGAATACAACAAAATTAGGCATAGAATTTTTTGGGTGCACTATAGCCAACGCACATAATTTAAAGAGAGAATTTTTTAACATACAAACAAACATGTGGACTGTCCCATCATTCGGTGCGCTACATACGCGATATGCAGTACCTTTTCACAGCTTTATATGCCCCTTGCTATACAATGAGTTCAACGATGTTAGTATTTTCAAAATAATGGATTCTCATCCAGGATATGAAATAAAATATTATTCGTATAAAGAGTTGCAAAATGATCTCTTTTGGAAAGACTTGTTACCTGCTGCACAAATTGGTTTTGTGAATGAGGAAAATAATTTTGTAGGCATAGAAAAACAAAAGACTACAGAGAATATTCAACACTTTAATCCCAAGTATAGGATTATGTTTTCAAAACAATTTACTCGCAAAGGTGGTCTATACCGACTATCCTAATCATTCAATCGTTAATAATTCTTGTAACGATATCTCTAGCACACTTGCAACCTTATACAATGTAGTGATTCTAGGATTTACTTTGCCCGATTCTAAACGGGACGTGTTAGATTTTTCATAATCAAGCGCAACGGCAAACTCTAGTTGCGACATGCCTCGCTGTATACGCAACTCCTTTATTCTATTCGCAACTTTTTTCTGTAGTTCAGCATCAGTCATGGTAGTTATCGAAATTGATAACTAATGTTTCGGAATTCTCTATATTTGTGGTTATCGAGAACGATAACAATGGGTGACTTTTAAAAAAATAGTCCATGATTCCTCAATTTCCCAATTTCAAACCTATTGCCTGGGAGGATCGCCTAGAGATAGAAGCACATGCCAGCCACTTTGCGACTTATTCAGATTTCAACTTTACAAGTATGTATGCCTGGAACGTTTTTGAGCAGATGCAGATTGCAAAGCTGCATGAAAACTTGGTGGTGCTATTCAACGACTACATTACAGGCATTCCATTCCTTTCATTCATGGGAACACAAAATGCTACGGAGACAACCAAAGTGTTACTTGAATATTCAATGTTCACTTATAACACGGATAGGTTGAAGCTAATCCCTGAAACTGTCGCCAACAGTCTATGTGATGATACGCTTGCTATCACTGCCGATCGCGATGCTTTCGACTATGTTTTTCCTGTTGCATTTCTCGCGTCGCTCAATATACAACCTGCGAAATGTAAGCCCGCGAATCAGCTTCGGCACTTTCTAAAGGAATATCCCCACTATGAGTGTGCGTACGTTTCGCTAAGGGATGCGGATAAAACAGAATTGTTAGACATCTTTAAAGATTGGGCTTCTAACAAAAATCTAAACTATCGTATGGAGCATGAGTACAAAGCATTTGAAAGACTGGTATTGAGCGCACATGATAATCTCCAAATCACACTAATTGCCATCAACGAAATAACCTGTGCTTGTATGATAAACGAGATTGTCTCAACAGATACCGCCACATGTCATTTTGCCAAGGCAGACGTGGCGTATAAAGGAATCTATGATGCTTTACTGTGGCTATCAGCACAGCGGCTTCAATCAAGCGGCATCAAACATTTTAATTTGGAGCAGGACTTAGGCATTGAGAACTTGCGGAAAGCAAAAGAGAAGTATCGGGAATTTTCTTTTTTAAAGAAATACACTGTCGAAAAGAAAGAAACGGTAGAGATACCGTAAATAAAAAAGCCAGACTGAGAACGGACTAGCCCCTATAAACCAATGCAAAAATAGGGACTAATCTTAAATATGCAACCTATCGCCGCTGTTCGCTTAATATCTTTTTAAGTCGCTCCCGAGTAATCATATCCACCTCGTACTTGTCTAACAGATATTCAAACTTTACATGTTCGCCATTCTTCTGACGAGCTGCAAATGCCGCCTGCTGTTCCTTGAACAAATCCATGACTACTTTGGTAAACACCTCGTTTTCCATCTGCTTAATGTCCGCGTCTGTCATATCTCAATAAGTGACCTCAAAAATAAGTATGAAAGGTTGATGCAAACCACATATACGAAAAAGATATTTAAAAATCAATGGGAAAAATACGGTTTTTTGTATACGTATAAGGCTCTATATTGGAGGTTCACATAAAACCATCTTTTTATGAAGCGAAGAATCGTCTATGCGTGCTCATTGTTGTTGCTCATGAGCATACCCGTAATTTCATTTGCCGGTAAGTGTACTGGCAATAAACATTGCACCGCTTGCAAGAATTGCCGCTACTGCAAGCACTGTGCTAAAGAAGGTGGAACATGCGGCGTATGTAAACATAAATAACACTTATTAACCTCAAAATGTATAGTCATGTTGGCATCATCCATAGTTGAGTTCATTTGGTTACTCGTAAAGGGTATTTTTTATTTCTGTATAGCCTGGGTGGCTATTACATATGTGTTTCGGCGTTTCGCCACATTTGGCTATATAGCCGAGCGATGGCATCACACATTCCCAAATACTAAGCTAAGCAACGTTCAATTCTATGAGGCAGTTAAAAATGCCATGAATGAAAAAGGCGTAAAGATAAATACCCTTGAGCTTTCGTTTGCCGAGAATAGGTTTTCGCCTATGACGCGCAACTACTTGCGGGTTACGAAGGGCAATCAGATGGTGCTTATATGTCTTGCACCGTATGGTGTAGACACTTTTGTATCGTGGTGGAGTGGAACAGTCAATGAGATACTGCGCGACATCATATCCCGTATTCCCTTTATTGGAATGCGAATGGTGCTGTTTTTCTACCACAAAACTTTCTATGAGATGGATACAGATACCATGTTTAGAGACATGGTAACGAATGCTGTTAAGGATGTTATCTCCAACATGGCAGACACACATGGGTTGCGCGGTTTAAGCGAACTACAGAGGCCTACACGAATAGCTGCAACCATGTAGCATGCAAAGCGCATCTGAATACGCAACATGGCAATTTTACGACTGGGAGCGACTCGGTCGTGGCTGGCTGTTGTGTGAAAAGCCCATACATTTAGAGCCAACCTTTTATCCGTTCTTCCATCATGGCTTACCTGTATCCACAGTTACCAAAGACGATGGCGGTGGGCATCTATTTTCCAAACTACTTGGTGCTTTCAAAAAGAAAAAGCCCCTTGAGATTGCAGAGCCTGAGGAGTCAATTTTTATTCCGTATCTCCTTGAAAAAGACGAACCGAAAGTAATCTATAGACTTTCCATTCCGAGAAGCGCAAAAGTGGAAGTGCAAGAGACTTTGGAGCTGCTCGTTATGCTGTCAGATACAAGCTACCCCGTAAGTTTTGAAATCATATCTGCTAAAGGCCGCATTACAATCCAAATGGTGTGCAGGGAGTCAGATGCGGCACTTGTAAGTAGCCAGGTACGCTCATATTTCCCAGAGTGCACGGTTCAAAAAAAAGAAGATAAATTACTGGAAACCATAAACCTGCTTGGCGAGGTCGTAGCCAGTGAGTTTGCACTCACTGGCGAATTTATGCTTCCGCTTGCGATGGCTGACAGCTTCAAGTTTGACCCCCATATCGGTCTTTTTGCTGCGCTAGAAACATTGGAACATAACGAGAGTGCAATCATACAGGTCATGTTTCAGGGTGTCGTTAATCCCTGGGCGGAAAGCATTATGCGGTCAGTGACGGATAGCGAAGGAGGGGCATTCTTTGCCGATGCGCCTGAGATGGTGAAGCTTGCACGGGAAAAGGTGTCCGAGCCGCTCTTTGCGGTCGTTACGCGCTGTATTGTGCTATCTACAACTGGCGACAGAGCGTTTAACGCGGAGGAACGTATTGCAAAAGCGGTGTGTCGCATGTGTGCCTCGCCACATAACAGCTTCATTAATACTGGGATAAAAATAGATTATACGGAGTTCGGGCAAGACATGGTTGACCGTAGAACGCATCGGCATGGAGTGCTGCTAAATTACGAGAGAGTTAGCGACCCTTGTACATCTTCCCAATGCCTCCGTTACAACACAAAACATCGAGCGTGATACAAGAAAGACCAAAGTAAGCCCTGCCATTGCAGATGGACACAAACTGGTACTTGGGACAAACGAACATTTAGGAAAGACAAAGACCGTTGGTGTCGGAACAGCACAACGGTTTTAAACACATGCACATTATTGGCGCTACAGGCACAGGAAAATCTACCTTGCTTCTAAGCCTCATTACGCAGGATATACAGCAAGGAAATGGCCTCTGTGTGCTTGACCCACATGGCGACCTTATTGAGACCATACTACGATATATTCCCGAAGAGCGAAGCAAAGACGTTGTACTAATAGACCCTGCAGATTCTGAATTTCCTATTGGCTTTAATATTCTATCTGCACATTCTGAACTGGAAAAAGAACTGCTATCCTCTGACCTTGTAGCAAGTTTTAAAAGGTTAAGCACTAGCTGGGGCGACCAAATGAACAGTGTGTTTTCAAATGCAATTCTTGCATTCCTTGAAAGCACTAATGGCGGCACCCTTGCCGATTTGCGGCGTTTTCTTGTAGAGAAATCATACAGGGATACATTCCTCAAAACGGTTTTAGATCCTAATGTTGTTTACTACTGGCAGAAAGAGTATCCACTCTTAAAGAGCAATTCAATTGGCTCAATACTTACGCGCTTGGATACCTTCTTGCGCCCAAAGCTTATACGCTACAATGGTGGCGCAAAAGAAGGGATTGGACTTTGAGCAGCTGATGGACACTAAGAAAATAATCTTAGTGAAATTGGCGCAAGGTCTTATCGGTGCGGAGAATAGCTACCTATTAGGGACAATGATTGTTTCAAAAATTCAGCAGGCCGCAATGGCGCGACAGGCCAAAGCGAAGGAAGATAGAAGCGACTACTTTTTGTACATAGACGAATTCCAAAACTTTATCACCCCTTCAATGTCCGCGATATTGAGCGGGGCAAGGAAGTATAACCTGGGCCTCATACTTGCACATCAGGATATGGCACAGCTGTATAAATACGATACAGAGCTTGCAAGCTCTGTGGTATCTAATGCAGGTACAAGAATATGCTTTAGAATTGGCGATACCGATGCAAAACGCTTCGCGGATGGTTTTTCATTCTTCGAGGCAAACGACTTACAGAACCTTAATACAGGTGAGGCAATAGCGCGGATAGATCGGCCGGAGTACGACTTCTCTTTGAATACTGCACCACTGCGGCTATCGACCACAACGGATGAAATACAAGAAGGTATTTTGACGCATTCCCGGCTAACCTACGGCACTCCAAAAACCGAAGTAGAAACGCGCTTACATGAGAGCATGCAGGACGTGCGAAAAGAGGAAGAAGAAAAGCCTGCACCAAAACCAAAAATAGAAAAGAAGTCGGCACTTGCACAACCCGTTGAAGAGCCGCTACCGATCGCGACAGAAGGGCTTACAGCGAAAGATGCACCGCTGCGAAAACCTAAGCCTGAAACACAGCATCGGTACTTGCAGAACCTTATAAAACGGATGGCGGAATCCCGAGGATACAAGGCGATGATCGAGGCTCCTACTCCAGATGGGATAGGTAGAGTTGATGTGAGCCTTGAAAGAAGTGGCAAGCGTATCGCTTGCGAAGTGTCTTCCACTACTGACGATATTTGGGAGATACACAATGTGGTGAAATGTCTGGCTGCAAACTATGACCAAGTAATTGTTTGCTCAAATGATGCAAAGAATTTGGAGCGCATCAAAAAACAGGTGCAAAAAAAGCTGACAAAGGAACAACAGGGTAAGGTATTAGTGTTCGAACCACAGGAAGTGATTCTATATTTTGACAAGCATCTTAAAGAAAGCAGTACCGAGAAGGTCATTAAAGGATACAGAGTGAAAGTGGGAGTATCAAACGACTGAGAGAGATATCGTGAAGATGCAAGAGAATATTGTAAAGGTAGTTACGGAGTCTGTAAGAAAGCAAGGGGGAAATAAAGATAATATTTTATGAATAGCAGAAATCTTATTATTTTATTTGGAAAACCAGGTTCTGGCAAAAGTACTATTGGAAGACAATTGTCAAAAAAAATAAATTTTAATTTAATAAATATTGGCGATGTATTACGCCAATATATTACAGTGTCACAGGGCAACTTAAAAGAAAGAATTTCTATAAGCATTGAAAAAGGATCCCCCCTTTTAATTAGTGATTTAAAGAGAGTTTTGTCTTTTAAGAAAACAAAAGTGCTCATGGAGTCATCCAAAGGTTTAATAATAGATGGCCTGCCAAGAGATGATATTCAATTTGAGAATATAACAAATTTAATTCCCAACTTCGATAAATATAACAGGAGAATTGCTTTATATATTGATTCCAACAATGAATATATAATATTATATTAATAAAAACGAAGAAAGATTTGATCATAAAAGTTCTATATTAAAATTAAGGATTGAAAACTTTGAAAAAAAAATTTTACCTCTAATTTATAAATACGAAAACTCCTACGAAATTATTTATGTAAAAAATGATTCTACAATTCAAGATTGTATAGAAAAAATATTAAGTTCAATTTCAATTGATAATAGATAGAGTAACTCATGAATTGCAAAGAATTAGAGAATGGAATTACCATCTTTCATTTTGAAGATAAATTTATAGGTACCAAAGTAATAGTTTGTTTAAAACAACAATCGAAAACTGCGACAAAATATCTAGCAGGCATTAGATATTATCCAAATCATCAGCTTTTATCAGTTTTAGATATTCAAAAGGAAATTATTCAGCAAACTGAAAACCTAAATCGAAAAATTAAGATTACAGATAAATTTCAAATTTCAGTTGAACGCTTTCTAGATAACTTTAATTGCGGTAGGATATTCATCACATCATTCGCACCCGAGGCGAGAAAAAAAGATTGGAAATATGCAATTGACTGCATGAAAATTATAGAGAAAAAATGTTCTTTAAAATTTATTTCTCAACCAGATTACGATCAATTTAAATACAATATAATTACCGACAATTTATTAGATTCAATTGGATTTAAAGTTAAACATACGCCGTCCGCTATAGGAACATGTATAATCTTTACGGAAGTTTTAAAGAAAATCAAAGAAACGAATGAAAAGCATAATATCGGTATAGTAGGTATCGGAAATTTAGGAAGTCGGATTGTAAGGATATTACAAAAAACAAAGAAAATATTCTTTCCCTTTATGATATAAACCAACTTAAACTAGAACCCGTATTCTAAATTCGAAAACATATCTACTTGCACAATAGAAGAATTTAAAGTTAAATACTTGGATTGCATAATATTTTGTGCAAATTCAGGTAGTTTAAATGAAGAATATAAAGCAATGATTATTAATAACTCCATACCGTTAATTGGAGGACCTGAAGCCGCTTTAGATTCACTTGGTACTTTGTCAAACATATTAAATACGTCATCTACCTTAAATTATGTCCCGAGCTATTTATGTGGAATGCTAGGATTGATTTGCACACTTGAAGAATCATTAGGCATTAAGGTTGATATTAGTAATCACAAAAAAAGATTGAAGAGTCGGATATTAGAAATATTAAACTCCCAATTGCATAACAATACAACCTTCCATAAAGCGTTATTTCAATATTTAGAAATAAAATAGTTCTAAAATTCAAGAACATTAATAATAAGATGCTTAACAAATAAAGCGCTTGTAAGTGCTGCATATGTTTTATAAGCATCATCTTTGTCTTGAGACTTGTCCATAATAGATTTTATAATAAGAGCTTTTGTATTACCGCTATTTCCGATTTTGCATGCTCTTGCAACGCCATAACTTTCCATTTCTAAACCTTTGTTTTTCTATCAATTGTTGCAACTTTGTCCTTAAAATGACCTGGAATATTCACAACCGAAAAACTGCACGCTATTGGACTAATATGAACATTCAAATTATCAATATTAGCTATTTCACTTTTACTATCCTTTAAGTCATCTTTCACTTTAATTAGTATGCTCGCCTTGTTATTGCTGAATCTGTTGAATGAGCTTGCCATCTATATCACAGTCATCTTATTCTTTTTCAAATCCAGCTTTTGTATGTTTTCCCTTTTCAAATGTAAATAGTTTAGTGCCAACAATATATCTCCCAATGATAGTTCTTGTTGCTTTTTCTCTGTCCACGAGCCTTTTTAATTTTTCATACATGCCTTGGATTCTTGTGAAACTATTTTTTGAGCTAGAGGCAGATTCAACCACATCGGGAATTTCCGGCTTCCCGGCTAACACGCCAGCCATTATTAAATACTTTGGATTAAATCTTGTAATTATCTCTGTTGAGAATATTGCCGCATCAACCATACCGGTATTGGTGCGGTGAGATGCAAATTATTTTTATTTTTTGTTTTCATTGTTAAGATTTCGCAAGTAGAATAGACCTTAGTGCCATCCTTTATTATTTTCCCGTGTTCCCATTTTGACCAATTACATCAATTACTTTTCTAATTCATCGTCAAAGAGTGCCGTTAAAATAGCAAGATCAAAATTTTCATTTTGCGACAAGCTATGAGCAGGTTTTGTTGCATCTTTCATATCTAAAGCACGATTAGCAAAATCATTAACACTACCTATTTTCTGTAAATTATCAGATATAGAATTCAGGGCAAATAATATCTTATTTAATCCAGTAGCTTGATTATTGACTTTAATTTTCGAAAACTCTAATTTGCTGTCAACATAGTTTAATGTTTCCTGTGCAATTTTTGCGCTTTGAATGGTGCCAAATAAGTTGTGGTAAAACTTATACAACTGATTAAATTCTGGTGTTTCTTTAACTTTAATAAATCCTCCGAATGTAAATTGAACAGTTCATCTTTAATGTTCAATCTTATTAATAATGAATCAAAAAATTTAAAACTGTAATTTTTCCCTTTGTAAAAATCTAATTGAAAATTATTTCTAGTAAATGGTAAATCTGTGACTATTACGTTTTCGTTATTTTCAACATAGGTAGAAAAGTACAGTGTGTGTAGTACTTCACGAATTCTATTATTTTGGATTGGGTCAGGTTCATTAAGAATTTCCTTGACTAATGGCCAAATCATTCCTTTTCCTTGATCAAGAATAATAGCAGGAATTTTATATAATTTCTCTGCGATTTTTTTATCCTTCTTTTCGTTTAACACCAAATTCCAAACCGTCTTATACGCATAATTTTCTAGCTCGTTAACCCATTTAGTTCTTATCGTCTTACCGATTTCAATTTCCCTTTTTTCGATGGGTATATTATGTTGCTTAAGTTTTGCTATAGCATTTTTTTTATAGTATCCATAAGTGTCTGGGGCATTATCATACTCCCTTATTTTTTTGTCGAGGAATTCTTCTGGGCTGTCTTCTCTAATTGATGCTCTAATTAACCCCTTTTCGAAAAAAACATTATAATTGTTCCTAAGAAAAATATTGGATATTAAATCATCCTCTATTAAAGCTGAATAAGGAAGTAAACAATAATCTTTACAAAAAAGGATAGAGAAATAATTGACATTATTAATCAACCTAGCTAGAATTTTAGCTTGAAAAAATTTATCTACATGAATTGTCTTACGATATTCTAAATTCAAATAGTGCAGAAAAACATTCTTTTCAATTCCTCAGGGGTTAACATCAAACTAATAGGAAATTTTTAAAATCTTGTTATCTAAATAGATTTAATTGTTCCACAAAAAATTTTTCTTAAGATTTTCGACTGTTATACCAGTTTCTTCGAAATTTCAATAAATAATCTGTTCACTAATTCATTATAATATGGTTCAAGCAAAGGGAAATATTTAAAATATTCGCTTGAATATTTTAGCGTAAACGCAATATGTTCATCAACTAATTTACCGCCTTTTTTTCTTAATATATAAGTGAGAGGCTGCAGCTTATC
>CBDIBP010000005.1:0-101657 GCA_965276955.1 Flavipsychrobacter sp. | reverse complement strand
GGTACATCTGCTCCACTGATGCATCAAATATATAGTTGGCGAACAGCAGTATCCGCTCTGAGGGTTGTATCTGATACTGCACCAGCAGGTCCTGTATCAGGTTGACCACCGAGGCCTGCTCCACCATCACGCCCTTGGGTTTACCGGTGGTACCTGAGGTGTAGATCACATACGCCAGGTCATTGGGACCGCTGTACCGCGGAAGGTCGGTACTGTCCTCTGTTGCGTAGAACGCTGAGGACAAGTCGATACTGATCATCTTGTCCATGGGAAGAGCACTATTATTTTGCTCACTGACCTGTGTCTGGCACAGTACCAGTGCTGCCTGTGTGTCCTTCCAGCAGGTGGTCTATGCGTTCCTGGGGGTAACCCGTATCTATAGGCACATACGCACCCCCTGCCTTCAATACACCAAGGATACCTGCCACCAGCTCCAGACCTCTGTCCAGGTACAATGCGATCAATGTATCGGGGGGTCAATTCCTCATTTGTCCGCTCCTTGTACTGTGCACGGATATGGCGCGCCACCTGGTTGCTCCTTGCGTTCAGCTCACTGTACGTTAACTGCTGGTCGTTGAACACCACGGCTATGTGGTCCGGCGTCCTTTGCACCTGTGCTTCGAACAACTCTGCTATCGTCCTGTCCCCGCTGTGTTCCCTGTCCGTCGCATTGCGGTCCTCCACTATATCCTTATACTCCTGTGCACCCAGCAAGCTCATCCTGCTATATGCCTCCTGCGGGGCTCCCAGCAGCTGGTCCAGCAAGTGCAGGTAGTGCCCCCGCATACGCGCTATCGTCCCCTCTTCGAACAGGCTCCGCGCATAACTGATCTGACCTTCCAGCTCCGCCTTACTGTCATCTATGAATACCGACAGGTCGAACTTCTCTATCTCGTATATACCCTCCTGGTGAACAGGTCGTAAATATCCCTTCTGGCTTCCTTCCTGCACTCCCCCGAATCCCTGCACCCCGAACATCACCTGGAACACCGGGTGGCGCGAACTGTCCCGCTCCACGCCCAGGGCGTCCACCAGCTGCTCGAACGGAAGGTCCTGGTGCTGCTGCGCTCCTACCTGGTCCCTGTGCACTGCTGCTACCAGCGCCGCAAAGCTCTGGCCAGCTTCCAGCTGCGTACGGTTCACCTGCGTGTTCACAAAGAAACCGATCAGGCCCGCCGTCTGCCCGTGGTGACGGTTCGCGTTCGGGCTCCCGGTCACTATATCCGTCTGGCCGCTGTACTTGCCCAGCAGTACCGATACACTGCCCAGCAGCACGCTGTTCAGGGTCACTCCGTACTCCCGCGCCAGCTTCCTTAACCCTTCGCTCCTTGTCTTCCCTATGGTGAACTTACAGCTGCCCCCGCGGTGGTCCGGCTCCTGCCCACGCACATGGTCGGCCGGCAGCGACAGCGGCTCATAGCCCGACAGCTTATCCTTCCAGTAACTTAATTGCTTGTCCAGCACGCTCCCTGCCAGGTAGTTCCTTTGCCAGGACGCATGGTCCTTGTATTGCAGTTCCAGCTCTGGTAAACGGAACGTCCTATCACCCTTTATATATGCCTCATAATAGGCGTACAGCTCCCGTTCGAAGATGTCCATCGACCATCCGTCCCCTGCTATATGGTGCACCGTGACCAAAAGCAAGGTCCTGTCCTCCTCCACATACAGCTTTGCACGTATAGGGTACTCCTTGCTTAATACGAACGGACGGTTCACTTCTGCCCTTAGCAGGTCATCGGCGCTGCCCTTTACCCGTACCGTCACTACTTCCAGGGGCGCACTGTGCACCACCTGGATGCCATGCAGCTCCTCATCGCTATGCTCGATGGTGCTGCGCAGTACCTCATGCCGCGACACTACCTGCTTCAATGCATACTTTATACCTTCCGGGTCCGTGTCTGCCCCCAGCTCGTACAACGCCGGCATATGGTAGGCGCTGCTTCCCCCCTCATACTGCTCTATGAACCATAAACGCTCCTGGGCGAACGACAATACGCCACGGTCTCCGCCTATCACCGGTATCACCGCCTGCGCAGCGCCAACGCTGTGCAGCAGCAGTTCCTTTATCGTACGGTAACGGAACACATCCGATACCTTTATATCACACCCTAACCAACGACCCATACGGTGCGATACCTGTATCGCCAGTATCGAGTTACCTCCTATACGGAAAAGATCATCCGTTACGCCTACCCTGTCCACTCCCAGCACTTCCTGCCAGATCTGGCATATAGCTGCCTCTGCTTCTGTTGTGGGCCCTTCATACTGTTCCCCGGTCGTACCCAGCTCCGCCTCCGGAAGGGCACGCTTGTCCAGCTTCCCGTTCACCGTCAGCGGGAACGTGCTTAGCTCCACATATGCTCCGGGTACCATGTACTCCGGAAGCACTTTCGATAATACCTCTGTTATAGCTGTTGGGGTCACCTGGGCATCCTTGTCCGCTACATAGTACCCTACCAGGTACTTCGTACTCCCTGTCGCTGTCACCCTTTCCTTTGCTGCCACATGGCTCTGGCTGATGCCCGGTACCTGAGACAGCGCATGCGCTATCTCCCCTAACTCTATACGGTAGCCACGGATCTTTACCTGGTCGTCATTCCTTCCTATATACTCTATATTGCCATCTGACAGCCACCGCACCAGGTCACCGGTACGGTACATACGCCTATACCCCTTCTCCCTGCCCGCAGCTGTAGCGAACGGGTCGGGAACGAACCGCTCCGCTGTAAGGTCCGCACGGTTCAGGTAGCCGCGCGCTACACCAGCACCACCTATATATAACTCACCCGGGACGCCTACGGGGACTGGAGTGAGATCAGCAGATAAAATGTAAACGGTAGTGTTATTTATGGGTTTACCTATATAAACACTTTCTCCTGGCTTTGTTTCAAAAAAGGTAACATCTATTGATGCTTCTGTTGGCCCATAGAGATTGTGCAGCTTAAAAGCCTCATTAGCACAATGTTCGTATGCCTTTTGAGCAGTAGCTCTATTTAATGCTTCCCCACTGCAAAACACTTGTCGTAAGGTTGAACTAAAGTTGGTCCGTTGCGCCGAAAGATATTGAAGATATGCATCCAGCATACTTGGCACAAAGTGCATTGTGGTCACTTTACTATCTTCTATCAACTTGTGCAAGTAGGCGGCATCTTTATGGCCGTCAGGTTTTGCGATGACTATTTTTGCACCATACCAGTTGGCCCAAAGTATCTCCCATACAGAGACATCAAATACATAAGGTGTTTTTAACAGAACAACATCTTTTGCACTTAAAGGATACAAGGCTTGCATCCATTCTATCCTGTTCACAATACCACTATGTTGTAACATAGCGCCTTTAGGTTTACCTGTTGTTCCGGAAGTATAGATGACATAAGCCAGATCACTGGCTTTGCTATATTGAGGCAGGTTCGAAATTGCTTCATTACAATATAGATCCAATCTCAGATCTATATCAAGAACTTTGTCCTTGGGAAGTGAACTATGATCTATATGACCTTGACTGAGAATAAGCACTGCCTGGGTATCCTCCAGAACATATGCGATCCGCTCTTGAGGATAATTGACATCGACAGGAACATATGCACCACCGGCTTTTAAAACAGCAAGTATCCCTATGACCAGTTCCAAACTTCTGTTCAGGTAAAGGGCTATTAGAGCGTCCGGCTCCAATTCCTGCTTTGTCCTATCCTGATATTGCGCGCGTATATGATGAGCCAGTTGGTTGCTCTTCTCATTAAGCTCACTGTACGTTAATTGCTGTGCCCCGAATACAAGGGCTATATTGTCAGGCGTCCTTTGCGCTTGCTGTTCAAACATTCGGTTGACCGTTTCATCGATAGAATAGGGAACGTTAGTATCATTCCATTTATGAATGATCTGACCGTATCCTTCTTCATTAAGTAAACTGAACGCATTATACTTTTCACCAGGCGCACTTACTAATTGAGCGAGCAAATGGACATAGTGTATGGCAAGCCTTTCAATTGTTTCATGTAGAAACAAGCTGGTCGCATAGCTTACTTGTCCCTTTAGCTGCGGTTCACTATCATCAATAAAAAATGACAGATCGAACTTCTCTATCTCATATATATCACCTGCTGATAGTGGTACCAGGTATTGACTTTGGTCACTGGCAGATCCGCTCTGACCAAAACCCTGCATTCCAAACATTACCTGAAAAACAGGGTGACGGGAGGTATCACGCTCTGTGCCTAATTCGCTTACGAGCTTTTCAAAAGGAAATTCCTGGTATAGTTGCGCTTCAATTTTATCCTGGTGCACTTGCTGAACCAATTCCCTGTAGCTTTGGTCGTCATTGAGCAGAACCCTGTTTACCTGCGTATTCACAAAAAAGCCTATCAGACCTTCTGTTTGCCGGTGATGCCGGTTGGCATTCGGACTACCAGTTACGATATCCTTCTGGCCGCAATACTTGCCAAGCAATATGGAAATGCTGCTTAACAACATACTGTTAAGTGTAACACCATATTCCCGTGCAAGTTTTCTTAACTGCAAGCTGGTATCGTAGCCAATAGTGAATGGCACAACTGCGCCATTGTAATTTACCTTCGCGGGCCTGGAGTGATCGGTGGGTAATTCAAGATCCTGATAACCCATTAATTTACCTTTCCAGTAGCCTAATTGGCCAGCTAATACCTCACCTGTAAGATGGGTCCGCTGCCATGCTGCATAGTCTCTATATTGTATGTCTAATGCAGGTAAGGAAAAATCTTTCTCGTCATTAATGTAAGCTTCATAATAAGCTGACAGCTCGCTTTGAAAAATGCCCATTGACCAGCCATCTCCTGCTATGTGATGTACATTGATGAGCAGTAAGGTGGTATCCGGCACTCCATTCTTTCCAATGGAGTAGAATTTCGCCCGGATCGGGTACTCAACACTTAAATTAAATGGACGTTCGATATCTTCTTTTATAAGCACCTGATGATCTTCTGTGTCATCAATAAATACGTCTTCAACGACCAATGGAGCGTTGTGCATATTTTGGAAAGCCTGGTCGTCATCGGCAGCCTGCTCTATAGTACTTCTCAACACTACATGTCGCTCTACTATTTGCTGAAGTGCATATTTTAAGCCATCCTTATCGGTATCTGCACCAACTTTAAATATGGCAGGTATGTGATAGGCATTACTTCCTTCTTCATATTGCTCAATAAACCACAGCCGTTCCTGAGCGGGACTGAGGGGATATTTGTTTG
The DNA here is from genome assembly GCA_965276955.1 of Flavipsychrobacter sp. Lineage (GTDB taxonomy): Bacteria > Bacteroidota > Bacteroidia > Chitinophagales > Chitinophagaceae > JABDEZ01. Next base: position 96,435 of record CBDIBP010000005.1, on the reverse strand, counting down.
TGCTGTTATCCTTGAATATAACAATGCTGGAAAATTTTTCTTTTGATGAGACCTTGTTCTCGTTCAATATCGATGCTATACGATCCTTGTTATCAACAATAAACTTCTTTGTTTCGTCATTTTGCAATCTTTTGGATGTTGATAATCGTATACGCTCATCCTCTAACCAAATGGCACCGCCATCAAGCCTCAACTCATTGAAAAAATTCTTAACCGCTGCCATGTCAGTACTATACCTGGTATTAAAAGTTATTTATATTGAGATATCCCATTCAACATTGTCTGCACTCACTTGTTTTTCTGCAATATTCTGGAGCAGGGCTCTTATATTTTGCGAACTGAACAGATCTGCAACACTCATTTCACACTCTAAAGCTTTGCTTATTAAATGGGATGCTTTGATCCCTGAAATAGAATTACCACCCAGCTTGAAAAAATTATCTGTAATGCCTACCTTATCCAGCCCAAGCACTTGCTGCCATATACTGCACAGAGCTATCTCCGCATCGGTAACAGGTGCCATGTATTCGGCTTCAACGGTCCCCAGATCTGGATCAGGTAATGCGCGCTTATCCAACTTACCGTTGATGGTCAATGGAAAGGACTCCATTTGCAGCAACAAACGAGGTACCATATAAGCAGGCAATAGTTGCGATAGTTGATGTTGGATACCAGCTTCTGTTAGTGTGTTATCACTGTTATTCAAGACATAATAACCCACCAAGTATTTATTGCCAGGTGCATTACTTATCGCTTTAGCTAATACGCAACTTTGCGCAATGCCATCGATCTGTGACAATGCATGCGCTATCTCATTCAGTTCTATACGGTATCCGTTTATTTTTACCTGCTCATCGGTCCTGCCAATATATTCCAGGTTGCCGTCTGGGTGCCATCGAACAAGGTCGCCGGTCTTGTATAATCTTGTATATCCTTTTGCCTTGTCTAATTCGGTAGCAAAAGGGTTTACGATGAAGCGACCCGCCGTAAGGTCGGGACTGTTCAGATAGCCACGAGCAAGGCCGGCGCCTCCAATATACAATTCTCCTTCAACACCTATTGGAACAGGAGCATTATGCTTATCTAACACATACACATGCTCGTTAAATAAAGGCTTACCGATGTAGGGTTCAAGATGATCGCTAACAGCATAAGCAGTGCTCCAGATAACTGTCTCCGCAGGGCCGTATACATTGAACACTTTTTTAAATATCCCTATCAATTGCTCTGCTATAGAGGGTGATAATGCTTCGCCACCTACCAGGCAGATATGACCTGATAATTTATGCGGATAATTATTTGCTATTAATGCTAAGCTGCCCGGGGTTTGCTGAATTATTTGCGTGCTTTCTATCTCTTCTGGCGTTACGCTATCCACAGATGAAAGAGTGATACTGCTACCTGTAATAAGCGGGAGAGCATATTCTAATCCAAAAATATCAAAAACGTAATTTGTCAGGGACAAAATGCTGCGTTCGCTTGTTCCCGTTGTTTCTGACAAGAGATCATTAAAGTTATAGATGAACTGCGCAAATGCTTTATGTTCTACCATTACACCTTTTGGCTTGCCAGTTGTGCCAGATGTATAGATAACATAAGCAAGCGCTGAGGCATCAATGGATAATGACAGATCCGCTTTACTTTCCTCTTTGTAAAGCTCTTCGGATAGATCAATAACAATGGCCATATCTCCTGGCAACTGAACAAGGTCACCATCATAAAGGTGTCTTTGCGTGAGTATTAACTTGGCGCAAGTATCTTCCAATATGTGCTCTATTCTCTTACGAGGAAAGGTTGGATCCATAGGAACATACGCCCCACCTGCTTTCATAATAGCAAGTATTCCTATTATCATTTCCACACTCTTGTTCATGCATAAAGGAATAAGCGTACCAGGGTTCAGAACACTATTCGTTCTGAGTTGATATTGCATCCTTATATGTGTGGCGAGCTGGTTACTTTTTTCATTGAGTTGCCGATAAGTTAGCTGGGTGTCCTTGCACGCCACCGCTATCTTATCAGGGGTAATATTTACCTGCTCTTCAAAAAGCGTTACTATAGTTTTATTCTCAGGGTAACCTCTTTCAGTAGCATTCCACTGATCAACGATCTGATCATATTGCTCAGGGCTGAATAGCGTTATTTTTCTGTGCTGTACGGATGGATCGTTAATTACCTGACGAAGGATCATCTCTAACGTTGCAATGTGCTGCAATACCTTTTCTCCAGTTAAATATTTTGCATCGTACCCTATTTTAAGCGTCAACAGATCAGGATGTTCGAAGGTCATAATGCTCAAGGGATAATCAACTTTTTCTATGGTTTCCCTGAAAACAAGATCTGACAGGTCTGTGCCACCTTTGGGAAGCGGATAATTCTCGTAAATGAACAGACTATGAAATATTCGTTCTCCACTTATTTGCATTTTGGCAAGGTCAGCATAACTATAAGTATTCATATCCGTTATGCCTTGTTGAATCTGTTGCAGCTGAGCCAGTATGGAGTTATCATTATTCCACTGCACCAGTAAAGGCAATGTATTAATATACAAACCCACACTGTGTTCTATACCTTCGATCGGCAGATCGCGGCCCGACACCGTTGTGCCTATCACCGTTTGCTCTGCGGCGCTATATACCTGCAATAGTTTATGCCAGATAAACTGAACTATAACATTTAGTGTTATCCCCTCCCGTAGCACGAATGCTTTAAGTTCATTGTAAAATTCACCTTTTATCTCCAAGGTACTTGCGGCGGCTTGCTCTACATATTTATAGCCGCTCATATTAACTGCATGGCTTAGCAAGGCATTTATATCATTGGCTGTATCTATATCGGCTAACCTTGTAGCCCAGTATTGCTGTGCTTCCTTTTTATGGACAGCAACATATTTCTGGGTCTCTAAATATGCTGTCTCCTGTTTTACATTTATCGTTTTATTTTCGGCAAGCTCCTCGTAGTATTGGTGCAAAGTATTGAGCAGTATAGGACCACTCCAGCCATCTGATATGCTATGATGTTCGCACTTTAATATTGTATAATGATCTGCTGCTTGCTTTATAATGTGCAACCTGAACATTGTAGGCTTGGTCAATTCAAAATTTTGCTCCCTGTCCTCAACACAAATAACCTCAATGGCAGCATCTCTTTCCTCTTGCCCTGAAAGATGGCTGACATCATGAAAGGTAAATTCCAGTTTACCTTTTTTGTACACGATCTGGATAATATCTTCTTCCCAATTAAAGGCTGTGCGGAGCATAGGATATTGTGCGATGCAATATTCCCATGCTTGCAAGTATCTTGGAATATCAAGCACCATGTGACAGTCGTACAGGAATTGTACTTTATATGCGTCATCTCCAGACTGACTCAAAGCGTGATACACAAATCCTTGTTGCAGACTACTGGACGGATAAATATATTCTATCTCGTTCCCATCTGCAGCCGCAGCAGTGGTGAGACTATCGAGTAGTTGCTGACCAATGTGCACCAACTGAAAATCGGATGGGGTAAATCCAACACCGTCTTTTTCTACTTTTCTGGCACAGTGGTCTATGACATTTACCAAGTGTGCTTTAAGATCAGAAGAAAGCTTTTGTGTGGTTTGTGCTCCTAATAACGTTACCACATTAAACGAAAGTTGACCGTCGCTTATAGCTCCGTTGATATTGACCTGGTTTGGTTCATCGTTATCGGGATGTATAGCATTGCCACTTCCCTCGGCAACAATTTGCCAATCCATTTCCTTTGCATCAAACTGTCCCAAATAGTTAAAGCTAACCGAAGGAAGTGCATCATAAGTGATATCTGTGTTATCATCAACTGCAAATGCACCAAATCCAATGCCCTTATTCGGTACTTTCCGTAAATTTTCCTTAATGGATATTATACTCTCACTTATAGTATCGTTTAATTCAAGCCTGACAGGAAATATAGTTGTAAACCATCCTACCGTACGGCTATGGTCTATCCCTGCATCTATATCCTCCCGGCCATGACCTTCAAGTATTATGCGTTGCTCATTTTGATGATCGATATCTCTAAGCGCATACGCGAGTGCAGTCAGTAAAAGATCGTTGATCTCTGTATTATATGCTTTGGAGGCGGTTTGCAGCAATGTAGTTGTTAGTGCCCTATCCAGTTCAAGAATATCTCTTGTTGCTTTCTCTCCGGATACATGGGCTTTAATGGCTGACATGCCAGTAAGTTGCTGCTTCCAATACGATACTTCATCTGAATGTTGAGCAGCATAGTTACTTATTGCAGCTGCCCATTGGCGGTAACTGCTACCTTTCTCCGGGAGGGAATGCCCGGCATACAATGCCTTAATGTCTTCAGCTAAAATACGCCAGCTCACCGCATCTATTACCATGTGATGCGCAGACACAAATATCCGTGCACTACCATCGTCATAACCATGCAAATAACCGAACTGATACAAGGCCCCATTTTGCAGGTCAAATCCAGCCTGCCATTCTGTTAGTATTTCCTGCATCTCTGCAGGAGCGTAACTACTAACATCGAGTATTTTTAACAACGGTCTTTTGATACCGGGTTGGTATAGCTGTTTCCATTGGCCATTTTCTACAGCTTCATGCTCTTGCGAAATGTCTTTTTTTACGAATTGAATACGCAATGCGTCGTGATAATTGACCAGTTCTTCAAAAACAGTTTCGAGCTTACTTACTACTAACTCAGGAACCTTTATCAAAAAGCTCTGATTCCAATGAGATGGTTGCCTGAATGATCTTGACCCTATCTTCTCTATAAACCAATGTTGAATTGGCAGTAGGTCCAGATCACCTGTCAATGCTCCTTGTTCTGAACGGGTTGTTGATACACTTTTCTTGCTTAGCGTTTCTACCAGCCTGGCAATTGTTTTACATTCCACTATATCCCTCACCTGGCAATTGAAACCAGCCTGCCTTATGCGGCTCGCAACCTGAATGCTTAAGATAGAATCGCCACCAATGCGGAAAAAGTCATCTGATATACCTACCCTATTTAGTCCAAGTACATCCTGCCATATCTTACAAATTTCCTTCTCAGTATTTGTACTTGGTGTAGCATATTGCTCAGCCAAAATGCTGAGATCAGAATCAGGTAATGCATTTCTATCTAATTTCCCATTGATGGTCAACGGGAATGCCTCCATCTTTACATAAACACCAGGTACCATGTAATCAGGCAATAAGCGAGATAAATGTTCTTCTATCTCTGCATCGGTTAGCGCCATATCGTTTGTATCAGGCACGTAATATCCAACAAGGTATTTGGTACTGCCTGATGCAGTTGCTCTTTCCTTCACCATTACATAGCTTTGCCCTATACCATCTACCTGCAGCAAAGCGCTTTCTATCTCACCTGTTTCTATCCTGTTGCCTCTTATCTTTACCTGCCCATCATTTCTACCCATATACGCAAGATCACCACCGGGCAACCAGCGAACAAGATCGCCTGTTCTATACAAATGCGTATGACCTTTTTCTTTGTCCTCTATGGTAGAAAATGGATCAGTAATAAAACGATCTGCGGTCAGGTCGGCACGGTTCAGATAACCTCGTGCCACACCAATTCCACCTATGTGCAATTCACCAACCGCACCTATAGGTAGCGGGTTCAAATTTTTATCCAGAACATACGCAGTAGTATTTGCTATAGGTTTACCAATATTGATGTTCAGGTCACCATTCTTATATTCATGCATTGTAGCACAAACCGTACCTTCTGTAGGGCCATAAGCATTAATTAACCTCAGGCCCTTGCTCCATCGGTTCATTAATTCCGGACCACTGGCTTCTCCCGCAACTACCAGTGTGTCCAGACTATTTAATTCACCCGACATTGTGCTTAGCACTACGGGAGGCAATACAGCCAATGTAATTTTATTACCGGCTATATAGTCACAAAGCAATTGTGCATCCTGTCTCACTTCTGTTGATGCTATATGTAGTTGGGCGCCTGATACTAATGCGCTGAATATTTCCCAAACAGATGCATCGAATATGAAGGAGGAGTACTGTAATACCCTTGACGCTCCACTGATCTGAAAACTATTTTTATTAACAAGAGATAGATTGCTCAATCCCTTGTGTTCTAACATTACACCTTTGGGTCTTCCAGTTGTCCCGGAAGTATACACCACATATGCAAGGTCACTTGCCTGTACCGTAGTCTTAGATACTTTTACTGAAGTATCTAAGGAGTCTAATTGTACATCTATAGCAAAAAGACTTCCTGAATAATATTCAAGATCAAAAATAAAGTCGGTCTGTGTAATTAATATATTGAGCGATGTGTCGTTGATAATATATTTCTTTCGTTCTTCAGGATATTCAGGGTGGATACAAACATAGGCTGCACCAGCCTTAAGTATACCCCACATAGCAATGAGGACTTTTTCAGACCTATTCAATAATATGCCGACCAGATCATTGGGCTTTATATCATATGTCACCTTCAGATGATGAGCAAGCCGATCGGCGAGATCGTTGAGCTGCTGATAAGTGAGTGTCTTTCCTTCATACACTATAGCAATATTATCGGGTGTATTGTATACCTGTTCTTCAAAAAGATCTATTATCGTCTTATGTATGGGATAGTCATTTCCTGTTGCATTCCCACTCTTTACGATTTGATCATATTCGGCCGTGTCAAGCAAACTAAATTGACTGTATGGCTTATTTGGATGACTTATGAGCTGTGACAGTAAATGCGTGTAATGTCCTCCAAGTCTTTCTATAGTGTCTTTTTCGAACAGGCTTGTCGCATAGCTTATCACCCCCTTAAACTCTTGCTGGCTATCATCTACATAAATGGACAGATCGAGTTTCTCAACCTGATAAAGATCTGGGGATCCGAATGGAATCAAATAATCCCGTTGCTTATCGGTAGCCTTATCCTGATTGCCAAAACTCTGTACACCAAACAACACCTGAAATACAGGATGCCGCGACGTATCGCGGGCAACACCCAGCTCATAGACCAGTTTTTCAAAAGGGAGGTCCTGGTACATTTGAGCCTGTATCTGCTCCTGGTGCACCTGTTGGATCAATGACCCAAAGCTTTGCTCATTGTTGAGTATAGACCGATTCACTTGAGCATTGACAAAAAAGCCCATGAGTCCTTCGGTCTGCCGGTGATGCCTGTTAGCTATAGGGCTACCTATCACTATATCATCCTGACCAGTGTATTTACCTAACAAAATATTGATACTGGCCAGTAACATGCTGTGGACCGAAGCACCACATTCCCTTGCTAATGTTCTCAGTTGCTGACTAACCTTACTATTTACCGTAAATGCGTGGTTTGCGCCTCTATAGCTTGTTTTACCGGGACGAGGATGGTCCGTAAGCAGTTCCAACGTTTGGTGGTTAGAAAGCTTGGCTTTCCAATAATCTACCTGATTTTGTAATATCGGACCGGATAGATATGTCCGTTGCCATACTGCGTAATCTTTGTACTGAATATCTAACGCAGGTAAAGAAAATTTGAGGTCATTACTTATGTATGCCTGATAATAAACAAATAATTCCTGTTGAAAGATATTCATGGACCAACCGTCAAACGATATGTGATGCAGGTTTATCAGCAGTAAGGTCTTTACAGGGATGATCTTTCCTGTAGAGCTGCGTTGTTCGATCTTATACAGCTTGACCCGGATAGGATACTCTGTGCTTAAATTGAATGGGAGGTTAATATCGTCTTTGATTAACGATTCAATATCTTGTGTATCGGTCAGCGTTATCTCGTCTATTATCAACTCGGCGTGGTGCAACACCTGGATCCCGTGTTCCCGATCATCAGCTTGCTCTATAGTACTCCTTAGCACTTCATGTCTCGCAACAACTTGTTGAAGAGCATATTTTATGCCTGCGACATCTGTATCTGCAGCCAACTCAAAAATGGCTGGTATATGATATGCATTTGTACCTTGCTCATACTGCTCTATGAACCATAAACGTTCCTGGGCAAACGACAATGCCGTTCTATTAGCATTGTGTTTAAATATTGTTTTGTTCAGGAAATCATCCTTCGAAAATATATTATTGGCATTCAGGCATTCTAATATTTCAGGTTTAAATTCCCTGACTTTATCTATAAATGCATCGAACCCCTCAAAATCATCTGGAACAAATAACTTAATGCTATTTGCTTCCACCCACAACATGGAACCGTTCTGCTTACACTCAATAATAAACTCTATGATGCTCATATTGCAAATTCCCTCCCTTTAACTTTATTATTACGTTGATCCAGCAACGACATGTGCGCTGAAAATTTACTTACTGTATTGAATTTGAATAGATCAGCCACGTGAACATTCCATCTTAACACACTGCTTATACGATGTGATACCTGAATAGCAAGTATCGAGTTACCTCCTATACGGAAAAAGTCATCTGTTATCCCTACCCGCTCTACGCCTAACACTTCCGCCCAGATAGCACATATTGTGGCCTCTATTTCTGTTGTCGGCTCTTCATACTGTTCTTCGGTCGTACCTAGCTCCGCTTCCGGTAGGGCCCGCTTATCCAGCTTGCCGTTCACCGTCAGCGGGAACGTGCTTAGCTCCACATATGCGCCGGGTACCATGTACTCCGGAAGCACTTTAGATAACGCCTCTGTTATAGCTGCCGGGGTTAGTTGGGCATCCTTGTCCGCTACATAGTACCCTACCAGGTACTTCGTACTCCCTGCTGCTGTCACCCTTTCCTTTGCCGCCACATGGCCCTGGCTGATGCCCGGTACCTGAGACAGCGCATGCGCTATCTCCCCTAACTCTATACGGTAACCACGGATCTTCACCTGGTCGTCATTCCTTCCTATGTACTCGATATTGCCATCTGCCAGCCAACGCACCAGGTCACCGGTACGGTACATACGCGTATACCCCTTCTCTCTGCCCGCAGCTGTAGCGAACGGGTCGGCAAGGAACCGCTCCGCAGTAAGGTCCCCACGGTTCAGGTAGCCGCGCGCTACGCCAGCACCACCTATATATAACTCACCCGGGACGCCTACGGGGACTGGGATATGGTTCGCATCCAGGATGTAGGTCTGTTCATTGAACAATGGCTTGCCTATATATGGTTTGCTGGCATCGGTCACCTCGCAGGCCGTGCTCCAGATAACCGTTTCGGCAGGGCCATACACATTGAACACCCGCTTGAATGACCTTAGTAATTTATCTGCTACAGCAGGTGATAATGCCTCCCCACCTGTCAGGCAGATACTATTGGATAACTTATCAGAAAAATGTGCTGCCAGCAAGGACAAACTGCCAGGTGTCTGTTGTATGATCTCATTACCTGCGATCTCGGCCTCCGTTACCTTGTCCACGGAAGACAGGGTGACCTTGTTGCCGGTGACCAAAGGCAAGGCATACTCCAGCCCGAAAATATCAAAAACATAGTTCGTCAGGCTCAGTACATTGCCTGCCTTTACGCCATGTTCGTTTAGGTGAGCATTAAAATCAGTGATGAACTGTGAGAACGAGCGGTGCTCCACCATCACGCCTTTAGGTTTACCTGTGGTACCTGAAGTGTAGATCACATACGCCAGGTCATCAGGACCGCTGTACACCGGAAGGTCGGTAGTGTCCTCTGTTATGTAGAACGCTGAGGACAAGTCGATATTGATCATCTTCTGTTTGGGAAGGTAAGCGCTTGCCGCTCCATTGCTCAGTATCAGTGCCGCCTGTGTGTCTGCTAACAGGTGGTCTATACGCTCCTGGGGGTAACCCGTATCTATAGGCACATATGCACCCCCTGCCTTCAGCACCCCAAGGATACCTGCCACCAGCTCCAGACCTCTGTCCAGGTACAATGCGATCAATGTATCGGGGGTCACTTCCTTATTTGTCCGCTCCTTGTAGCATGCACGGATATGGCGCGCCAACTGGTTGCTCCTTGCGTTCAGCTCACTGTACGTTAACTGCTGGTCGTTGAACACCACAGCTATGTTGTCCGGCGTCCTTTGCACCTGCTCTTCGAACAACGCTGATATCGTCCTGTCCCCGCTGTGTTCCCTGTCCGTCGCATTGCGGTCCTCCACTATCTCCTTATACTCCTGTGCACCCAGCAGGCTCATCCTGCTATATGCCTCCTGCGGGGCTCCCAGCAGCTGGTCCAGCAAGTGCAGGTAGTGTCCCCGCATACGCGCTATCGTTTCCTCTTCGAACAGGCTCCTGGCATAACTGATCTGACCTTCCAGCTCCGCCTTACTGTCATCTATGAATACCGACAGATCGAACTTCTCTATCTCGTATATACCCTCCTGGTGAACGGGTCGTAAATATCCCTGTTGTCCTCCTTCCTGCACTCCCCCGAATCCCTGCACCCCGAACATCACCTGGAACACCGGGTGGCGCGAACTGTCCCGCTCCACGCCCAGGGCGTCCACCAATTGCTCGAACGGAAGGTCCTGGTGCTGCTGCGCTCCTACCTGGTCCCTGTGCACTGCTGCTACCAGCGCCGCAAAGCTCTGGCCAGCTTCCAGCTGCGTACGGTTCACCTGCGTGTTCACAAAGAAACCGATCAGGCCCGCCGTCTGCCCGTGGTGGCGGTTCGCGTTCGGACTCCCGGTCACTATATCCGTCTGGCCGCTGTACTTGCCCAGCAGTACCGATACACTGCCCAGCAGCACGCTGTTCAGGGTCACTCCGTACTCCCGCGCCAGCTTCCTTAACCCTTCGCTCCTTGTCTTCCCTATGGTGAACTTACAGCTGCCCCCGCGGTGGTCCGGCTCCTGCCCTCGCACATGGTCGGCCGGCAGCGACAGCGGCTCATAGCCCGACAGCTTATCCTTCCAGTAACTTAATTGCTTGTCCAGCACGCTCCCTGCCAGGTAGTTCCTTTGCCAGGACGCATGGTCCTTGTATTGCAGTTCCAGCTCTGGTAAACGGAACGCCTTATCTCCCTTTATATATGCCCCATAATAGGCGTACAGCTCCCGCTCAAAGATGTCCATCGACCACCCGTCACCTGCTATATGGTGCACCGTCACCAAAAGCAAGGTCCTGTCCTCCTCCACATACAGCTTTGCACGTATAGGGTACTCCTTGCTTAATACGAACGGACGGTTCACTTCTGCCCTTAGCAGGTCATCGGCGCTGCCCTTTACCCGTACCGTCACTACTTCCAGGGGCGCACTGTGCACCACCTGGATGCCATGCAGCTCCTCATCGCTATGTTCGATGGTGCTGCGCAGTACCTCATGCCGCGACACTACCTGCTTCAATGCATACTTTATACCTTCCGGGTCCGTGTCTGCCCCCAGCTCGTACAACGCCGGCATATGGTAGGCGCTGCTTCCCCCCTCATACTGCTCTATGAACCATAAACGCTCCTGGGCGAACGACAATACGCCACGGTCTCCGCCTATCACCGGTATCACCGCCTGCGCAGCGCCAACGCTGTGCAGCAGCAGTTCCTTTATCGTACGGTAACGGAACACATCCGATACCTTTATATCACACCCTAACCAACGACCCATACGGTGCGATACCTGTATCGCCAGTATCGAGTTACCTCCTATACGGAAAAGATCATCCGTTACGCCTACCCTGTCCACTCCCAGCACTTCCTGCCAGATCTGGCATATAGCTGCCTCTGCTTCTGTTGTGGGCCCTTCATACTGTTCCCCGGTCGTACCCAGCTCCGCCTCCGGAAGGGCACGCTTGTCCAGCTTCCCGTTCACCGTCAGCGGGAACGCACTCAGCTCCACATATGCTCCGGGTACCATGTACTCCGGAAGCACTTTAGATAACGCCTCTGTTATGGTGGTGCCGTTCACCTGGGCATTCTTGTCCGCTACATAGTACCCTACCAGGTACTTCGTACGCCCTGCTGCTGTCACCCTTTCCTTTGCTGCTACATGGCTCTGGCTGATGCCAGGTACCTGCGACAGCGCATGCGCTATCTCTCCTAACTCTATACGGTAACCTCTTATCTTCACCTGGTCGTCGTTCCTTCCTATATACTCTATATTACCATCTGCCAGCCAACGCACCAGGTCACCGGTACGGTACATACGCCTATACCCCTTCTCCCTGCCCGCAGCTGTAGCGAACGGGTCGGGAACGAACCGCTCTGCAGTGAGGTCCCCATGGTTCAGGTAGCCGCGCGCTACGCCAGCACCGCCTATGTATAACTCACCCGGGACGCCTATAGGTACTGGGATATGGTTAGCATCCAGGATATAGGTCTGTTCATTGAACAATGGCTTGCCTATATATGGTTTGCTGGCATCGGTCACCTCGCAGGCCGTGCTCCAGATAACTGTTTCGGCAGGGCCATACACATTGAACACCCGCTTGAATGACCTTAGTAATTTATCTGCTACTGCAGGTGATAATGCCTCCCCACCAGTCAGGCAGATACTATTGGATAACTTATCAGAAAAATGTGCTGCCAGCAAGGACAAACTCCCTGGTGTCTGCTGTATGATCTCATTGCCTGCGATCTCGGCCTCCGTTACCTTGTCCACGGAAGACAGGGTGACCTTGTTGCCGGTGACCAAAGGCAAGGCATACTCCAGCCCGAAAATATCAAAAACATAGTTCGTCAGGCTCAGTACATTGCCTGCCTTTACGCCATGCCCATTTAGGTGCTCATTAAAATCAGTGATGAACTGTGAGAACGAGCGGTGCTCCACCATCACGCCTTTAGGCTTACCGGTGGTACCCGAGGTGTATATCACATACGCCAGGTCAGCAGGACCGCTGTACACCGGAAGGTCAGTGCTGTCCTCTGTTATGTAGAACTCCGAGGACAAGTCGATATTGATCATCTTCTGTTTGGGAAGAGCACTATTATTTTGCTCACTGACCTGTGTCTGGCACAGTACCAGTGACGCCTGTGTGTCTTCCAGCAGGTGATCCATACGCTCCTGCGGATAACCCGTATCTATAGGCACATATGCACCCCCTGCCTTCAGCACCCCAAGGATACCTGCCACCAGCTCCAGACCTCTTTCCAGGTACAGCGCGATCAATGTACCTGGGGCCATCTCCTGCTTTGTCCTTTGCTGGTACTGTGACCGGATATGGCGCGCCAACTGGTTACTCCTTGTGTTCAGTTCACTGTATGTTAACTGCTGGTCGTTGAACACCAGTGCTATATTGTCCGGCGTCCTTTGCACCTGCTCTTCGAACAACTCTGCTATCGTCCTGTCCCCATTATGCTCCCTGTCCGTCGCATTGCGGTCCTCCACTATCTCCTTATACTCCTGTGCACCCAGCAGGCTCATCCTGCTATATGCCTCCTGCGGGGCTTCCAGCAGCTGGTCCAGCAAGTGCAGGTAGTGTCCCCGCATACGCGCTATCGTCCCCTCTTCGAACAGGCTCCTGGCATAACTGATCTGACCTTCCAGCTCCGCCTTACTGTCATCTATGAATACCGACAGGTCGAACTTCTCTATCTCGTATATACCCTCCTGGTGAACAGGTCGTAAATATCCCTGTTGTCCTCCTTCCTGCACTCCCCCGAATCCCTGCACCCCGAACATCACCTGGAACACCGGATGGCGCGAACTGTCCCGCTCCACTCCCAACGCGTCCACCAGCTGCTCGAACGGCAGGTCCTGGTGCTGCTGGGCGCCCACCTGGTCCCTGTGCACTGCTGCTACCAGCGCCGCAAAGCTCTGGCCAGCTTCCAGCTGCGTACGGTTCACCTGCGTGTTCACAAAGAAACCGATCAGGCCCGCCGTCTGCCCGTGGTGGCGGTTCGCGTTCGGACTCCCGGTCACTATATCCGTCTGGCCGCTGTACTTGCCCAGCAGTACCGATACACTGCCCAGCAGCACGCTGTTCAGGGTCACTCCGTACTCCCGCGCCAGCTTCCTTAACCCTTCGCTCCTTGTCTTCCCTATGGTGAACTTACAGCTGCCCCCGCGGTGGTCCGGCTCCTGCCCACGCACATGGTCGGCCGGCAGCGACAGCTGCTCATAGCCCGACAGCTTATCCTTCCAGTAACTTAATTGCTTGTCCAGCACGCTCCCTGCCAGGTAGTTCCTTTGCCAGGACGCATGGTCCTTGTATTGCAGTTCCAGCTCTGGTAAACGGAACGTCCTATCACCCTTTATATATGCCTCATAATAGGCGTACAGCTCCCGTTCGAAGATGTCCATCGACCATCCGTCCCCTGCTATATGGTGCACCGTGACCAAAAGCAAGGTCCTGTCCTCCTCCACATACAGCTTTGCCCGTATAGGGTACTCCTTGCTTAATACGAACGGACGGTTCACCTCTGCCCTTAGCAGGTCATCGGCGCTGCCCTTTACCCGTACCGTCACTACTTCCAGGGGTGCACTGTGCACCACCTGGATGCCATGCAGCTCCTCATCGCTATGCTCGATGGTGCTGCGCAGTACCTCATGCCGCGACACTATCCGGCCCAGGGCATACCTGATACCCTCAGGGTCCGTGTCTGCCCCCAGCTCGTACAATGCCGGCATATGGTAGGCGCTGCTTCCTCCCTCATACTGCTCTATGAACCATAAACGCTCCTGGGCGAACGACAATACGCCACGGTCACCGCCTATCACCGGTATCACCGCCTGTGCAGCGCCTACGCTGTGCAGCAGCAGTTCCTTTATCGTACGGTAACGGAACACATCCGATACCTTTATATCACACCCTAACCAACGACCCATACGGTGCGATACCTGTATCGCCAGTATCGAGTTACCTCCTATACGGAAAAGATCATCCGTTATACCTATCCTGTCCACTCCCAGCACTTCCTGCCAGACCTGGCATATAGCTGCCTCTGTCTCTGTTGTGGGCTCTTCATACTGTTCTTTTGAAGTACCCAGCTCTGCTTCCGGTAGGGCCCGCTTATCCAGCTTCCCGTTCACCGTCAGCGGGAACGCACTCAGCTCCACATACGCTCCGGGTACCATGTACTCCGGAAGCACTTTCGATAATGCCTCTGTTATAGCTGCCGGGGTTAGTTGTGCCTCCTTGTCCGGTACATAGTATCCTACCAGGTACTTCGTACTCCCTGTCGCTGTCACCCTTTCCTTTGCTGCCACATGGCCCTGGCTGATGCCAGGTACCTGCGACAGCGCATGCGCTATCTCGCCTAACTCTATACGGTAGCCCCTTATCTTCACCTGGTCGTCATTCCTTCCTATGTACTCGATATTGCCATCTGCCAGCCAACGCACCAGGTCACCGGTACGGTACATACGCGTATACCCCTTCTCCCTGCTTGCAGCTGTAGCGAACGGGTCGGGAACGAACCGCTCCGCAGTGAGCTCCCCACGGTTCAGGTAGCCGCGCGCTACACCCGCACCACCTATGTATAACTCGCCCGTGATGCCTATCGGTACAGGGATATAGTTCGCATCCAGGATATAAGCCCGCGTATTGGGGATGCTGGGCTTACCTAATGAACACGAATCGATAGATACCAGCGCTGTTACCGTGGTCTCCGTAGGGCCATATTCATTGATGACCACGGGTACATGTCCCTTATATGCCTCATACAACTGCTCCGGCAGGTATTCTGCCCCGAAGATCACTCTTTTGACCGTACCTAAGCCCGACGGATCGATAGCTGATAAAAAAGAGGGGGTGGCATGTACATGCGTGATCCCGTTTTTGTAAATATATCTTTCAAAACTGCTGCCTTCGCTTATCGTTCCATTATCAATAACGAACAGGGATGCTCCTGACAACAGCGACAGGTACATCTGCTCCACTGATGCATCAAATATATAGTTGGCGAACAGCAGTATCCGCTCTGAGGGTTGTATCTGATACTGCACCAGCAGGTCCTGTACCAGGTTGACCACCGAGGCCTGCTCCACCATCACGCCCTTGGGCTTACCTGTGGTACCTGAGGTGTAGATCACATACGCCAGGTCATTGAGGCCGCTGTACACCGGAAGGTCAGTGCTGTCCTCTGTTATGTAGAACTCCGAGGACAGGCCGATATCCATCACCTTCTCTTTGGGAAGGGAGGCGCTTGCCGCTCCATTGCTCAGTATCAGTGCCGCCTGTGTGTCTGCTAAAAGGTGGTCTATACGCTCCTGGGGGTAACCCGTATCTATAGGCACATATGCACCCCCTGCCTTCAGCACCCCAAGGATACCTGCCACCAGCTCCAGACCTCTGTCCAGGTACAATGCGATCAATGTATCGGGGGTCACTTCCTTATTTGTCCGCTCCTTGTAGCATGCACGGATATGGCGCGCCAACTGGTTGCTCCTTGCGTTCAGCTCACTGTACGTTAACTGCTGGTCGTTGAACACCACAGCTATGTTGTCCGGCGTCCTTTGCACCTGCTCTTCGAACAACGCTGATATCGTCCTGTCCCCGCTGTGTTCCCTGTCCGTCGCATTGCGGTCCTCCACTATCTCCTTATACTCCTGTGCACCCAGCAGGCTCATCCTGCTATATGCCTCCTGCGGGGCTCCCAGCAGCTGGTCCAGCAAGTGCAGGTAGTGTCCCCGCATACGCGCTATCGTTTCCTCTTCGAACAGGCTCCTGGCATAACTGATCTGACCTTCCAGCTCCGCCTTACTGTCATCTATGAATACCGACAGATCGAACTTCTCTATCTCGTATATACCCTCCTGGTGAACGGGTCGTAAATATCCCTGTTGTCCTCCTTCCTGCACTCCCCCGAATCCCTGCACCCCGAACATCACCTGGAACACCGGGTGGCGCGAACTGTCCCGCTCCACGCCCAGGGCGTCCACCAATTGCTCGAACGGAAGGTCCTGGTGCTGCTGCGCTCCTACCTGGTCCCTGTGCACTGCTGCTACCAGCGCCGCAAAGCTCTGGCCAGCTTCCAGCTGCGTACGGTTCACCTGCGTGTTCACAAAGAAACCGATCAGGCCCGCCGTCTGCCCGTGGTGGCGGTTCGCGTTCGGACTCCCGGTCACTATATCCGTCTGGCCGCTGTACTTGCCCAGCAGTACCGATACACTGCCCAGCAGCACGCTGTTCAGGGTCACTCCGTACTCCCGCGCCAGCTTCCTTAACCCTTCGCTCCTTGTCTTCCCTATGGTGAACTTACAGCTGCCCCCGCGGTGGTCCGGCTCCTGCCCTCGCACATGGTCGGCCGGCAGCGACAGCGGCTCATAGCCCGACAGCTTATCCTTCCAGTAACTTAATTGCTTGTCCAGCACGCTCCCTGCCAGGTAGTTCCTTTGCCAGGACGCATGGTCCTTGTATTGCAGTTCCAGCTCTGGTAAACGGAACGCCTTATCTCCCTTTATATATGCCCCATAATAGGCGTACAGCTCCCGCTCAAAGATGTCCATCGACCACCCGTCACCTGCTATATGGTGCACCGTCACCAAAAGCAAGGTCCTGTCCTCCTCCACATACAGCTTTGCACGTATAGGGTACTCCTTGCTTAATACGAACGGACGGTTCACTTCTGCCCTTAGCAGGTCATCGGCGCTGCCCTTTACCCGTACCGTCACTACTTCCAGGGGCGCACTGTGCACCACCTGGATGCCATGCAGCTCCTCATCGCTATGTTCGATGGTGCTGCGCAGTACCTCATGCCGCGACACTACCTGCTTCAATGCATACTTTATACCTTCCGGGTCCGTGTCTGCCCCCAGCTCGTACAACGCCGGCATATGGTAGGCGCTGCTTCCCCCCTCATACTGCTCTATGAACCATAAACGCTCCTGGGCGAACGACAATACGCCACGGTCTCCGCCTATCACCGGTATCACCGCCTGCGCAGCGCCAACGCTGTGCAGCAGCAGTTCCTTTATCGTACGGTAACGGAACACATCCGATACCTTTATATCACACCCTAACCAACGACCCATACGGTGCGATACCTGTATCGCCAGTATCGAGTTACCTCCTATACGGAAAAGATCATCCGTTACGCCTACCCTGTCCACTCCCAGCACTTCCTGCCAGATCTGGCATATAGCTGCCTCTGCTTCTGTTGTGGGCCCTTCATACTGTTCCCCGGTCGTACCCAGCTCCGCCTCCGGAAGGGCACGCTTGTCCAGCTTCCCGTTCACCGTCAGCGGGAACGTGCTTAGCTCCACATATGCTCCGGGTACCATGTACTCCGGAAGCACTTTAGATAATGCCTCTGTTATAGCTGCCGGGGTTAGTTGTGCATCCTTGTCCGCTACATAGTATCCTACCAGGTACTTCGTACGCCCTGCTGCTGTCACCCTTTCCTTTGCCGCCACATGGCCCTGGCTGATGCCAGGGACTTGAGACAGCGCATGCGCTATCTCCCCTAACTCTATACGGTAGCCACGGATCTTCACCTGGTCATCATTGCGCCCTATATACTCGATATTGCCATCTGCCAGCCAACGCACCAGGTCACCGGTACGGTACATACGCCTATACCCCTTCTCTCTGCCCGCAGCTGTAGCGAACGGGTCGGGAACGAACCGCTCCGCTGTAAGGTCCGCACGGTTCAGGTAGCCGCGCGCTACACCAGCACCACCTATATATAACTCACCCGGGACGCCTACGGGGACTGGAGTAAGATCAGCAGATAAAATGTAAACGGTTCTATTATTTATAGGCTTACCTATTGGTATGCTGGCTGCGTCTGTTTGGGAAATTATATTATACGCAGTAGTGAACGTAGTACTTTCTGTGGGGCCATAAACATTCAATAAATGCTTTGGTCTGGAACCAGATACCAGTTTATTGATCGTGTTCTTATCTAACACTTCTCCACCAGTAATGACATAATTAACTTCAGCAAATATTGTGTTGTCGGCATAATATAAACTTTCACACAAGGTCTTTGTTAACCATAATATCGAGATTTCATTAGCTACAATAAATCTCTTAAATGCAACAATATTTGCTGCCAAATCTTTTACATTTCCAGGTATAACAAGCTTATTACCATTAAGCAAGGGCGCCCATATTTCAAATGTTGTAGCATCAAATACCGGTGACGATAAAAAGGCAAAGACATCTGTAGCAGACACTTTTATATAATCATTGAATATTAAGCTGGAAATAGCTGCCTGCTCCACCATCACGCCTTTAGGCTTACCTGTGGTACCTGAGGTGTATATCACATACGCCAGGTCATTGGGACCGCTGTACCGTGGAAGGTCAGTGCTGTCCTCTGTTATGTAGAACGCTGAGGACAAGTCGATACTGATCATCTTCTCTTTGGGAAGGGAGGCGCTTGCCGCTCCATTGCTCAGTATCAGTGCCGCCTGTGTGTCTGCTAAAAGGTGGTCTATACGCTCCTGGGGGTAACCCGTATCTATAGGTACATATGCACCCCCTGCCTTCAGTACACCAAGGATACCTGCCACCAGCTCCAGGCCTCTGTCCAGGTACAATGCGATCAATGTATCGGGGGTCACTTCCTCATTCGTCCGCTCCTTGTACCGTGCACGGATATGGCGCGCCACCTGGTTGCTCCTTTTATTGAGCTCACTGTACGTTAACTGCTGGTCGTTGAACACCACGGCTATGTGGTCCGGCGTCCTTTGCACCTGCTCTTCGAACAACTCTGATATCGTCCTGTTTGCCTTATGTTCCCTGTCCGTCGCATTGCGGTCCTCCATTATCTCCTTATACTCCTGTGCACCCAGCAAGCTCATCCTGCTATATGCCTCCTGCGGGGCTCCCAGCAGCTGGTCCAGCAAGTGCAGGTAGTGCCCCCGCATACGCGCTATCGTCCCCTCTTCGAACAGGCTCCGCGCATAACTGATCTGACCTTCCAGCTCCGCCTTACTGTCATCTATGAATACCGACAGGTCGAACTTCTCTATCTCGTATATACCCTCCTGGTGAACAGGTCGTAAATATCCCTTCTGGCTTCCTTCCTGCACTCCCCCGAATCCCTGCACCCCGAACATCACCTGGAACACCGGGTGGCGCGAACTGTCCCGCTCCACGCCCAGGGCGTCCACCAGCTGCTCGAACGGAAGGTCCTGGTGCTGCTGCGCTCCTACCTGGTCCCTGTGCACTGCTGCTACCAGCGCCGCAAAGCTCTGGCCAGCTTCCAGCTGCGTACGGTTCACCTGCGTGTTCACAAAGAAACCGATCAGGCCCGCCGTCTGCCCGTGGTGACGGTTCGCGTTCGGGCTCCCGGTCACTATATCCGTCTGGCCGCTGTACTTGCCCAGCAGTACCGATACACTGCCCAGCAGCACGCTGTTCAGGGTCACTCCGTACTCCCGCGCCAGCTTCCTTAACCCTTCGCTCCTTGTCTTCCCTATGGTGAACTTACAGCTGCCCCCGCGGTGGTCCGGCTCCTGCCCACGCACATGGTCGGCCGGCAGCGACAGCGGCTCATAGCCCCGACAGCTTATCCTTCCAGTAACTTAATTGCTTGTCCAGCACGCTCCCTGCCAGGTAGTTCCTTTGCCAGGACGCATGGTCCTTGTATTGCAGTTCCAGCTCTGGTAAACGGAACGTCCTATCACCCTTTATATATGCCTCATAATAGGCGTACAGCTCCCGTTCGAAGATGTCCATCGACCATCCGTCCCCTGCTATATGGTGCACCGTGACCAAAAGCAAGGTCCTGTCCTCCTCCACATACAGCTTTGCACGTATAGGGTACTCCTTGCTTAATACGAACGGACGGTTCACTTCTGCCCTTAGCAGGTCATCGGCGCTGCCCTTTACCCGTACCGTCACTACTTCCAGGGGCGCACTGTGCACCACCTGGATGCCATGCAGCTCCTCATCGCTATGCTCGATGGTGCTGCGCAGTACCTCATGCCGCGACACTACCTGCTTCAATGCATACTTTATACCTTCCGGGTCCGTGTCTGCCCCCAGCTCGTACAACGCCGGCATATGGTAGGCGCTGCTTCCCCCCTCATACTGCTCTATGAACCATAAACGCTCCTGGGCGAACGACAATACGCCACGGTCTCCGCCTATCACCGGTATCACCGCCTGCGCAGCGCCAACGCTGTGCAGCAGCAGTTCCTTTATCGTACGGTAACGGAACACATCCGATACCTTTTATATCACACCCTAACCAACGACCCATACGGTGCGATACCTGTATCGCCAGTATCGAGTTACCTCCTATACGGAAAAGATCATCCGTTACGCCTACCCTGTCCACTCCAGCACTTCCTGCCAGATCTGGCATATAGCTGCCTCTGCTTCTGTTGTGGGCCCTTCATACTGTTCCCCGGTCGTACCCAGCTCCGCCTCCGGAAGGGCACGCTTGTCCCAGCTTCCCGTCACCGTCAGCGGGAACGTGCTTAGCTCCACATATGCTCCGGGTACCAATGTACTCCGGAAGCACTTTCGATAATACCTCTGTTATAGCTGTTGGGGTCACCTGGGCATCCTTGTCCGCTACATAGTACCCTACCAGGTACTTCGTACTCCCTGCTGCTGTCACTCTTTCCCTTGCTGCCACATGGCTCTGGCTGATGCCCGGTACCTGAGACAGCGCATGCGCTATCTCCCCTAACTCTATACGGTAGCCACGGATCTTTACCTGGGTCGTCATTCCTTCCTATATACTCTATATTGCCATCTGACAGCCACCGCACCAGGTCACCGGTACGGTACATACGCCTATACCCTTCTCCCTGCCCGCAGCTGTAGCGAACGGGTCGGCAAGGAACCGCTCCGCGGTCAGCTCCCCACGGTTCAGGTAGCCGCGCGCTACACCCGCACCACCTATGTATAACTCGCCTATGACGCCTATAGGGACTGGGGTGAGTTCCGCAGATAAAATATAAACGGTAGTGTTATTTATAGGTTTACCTATATTGGTACTTGGATCATTATTCTGAAATTCATGCATTGTCGCACAAACTGTGATCTCTGTAGGTCCATATGCGTTTATCAGCCGGCGGCCGACCGACCATTTTTTCAGCAGCTCCACTGACGCTGCTTCCCCGGCACAATTAATGTTTTTAGCTTGCTATACTTTTTATACGGCATTGCATTAAGATGTGCAGGTGGTATAGTAGCAATACTTATTTCCTGGTCCTCAATGTATTCAGCTAACTGGTAAGTGTCCTGCCTTAAAGCATTAGAAACTATAACCAACTGAGCACCAGCTATTAAGGTTGTAAATATTTCAGAAACAGATGCATCAAAAACATGCGAGGCAAATTGAATAACGTTATCATCGCTATTAATAGCAAACCCTTCTATCTGAGACCGGACTAAATTATTGAATCCGCCATGCTCTATCACACACCTTTGGGAGTACCAGTTGAACCAGAAGTATATATCACATATGCCAGATCATTTGGCTTGATAATGACATCAGATAATTGATCTGGCGAATCATCAGTATTCAACTGAACATCTATAGCGTACAGATCGCCTGAGTAAAAGTCCAGGTCAAAGATGTGATCTGTCTGGGTGACCAGTAGGTTCAACGCGGTGTCTTCAACGATGTATTTTTTATTGCTTTGCGGATATTCAGGGTCTATGAATACATAAGCTGCACCAGCCTTCAATATCCCCAGCATAGCTATTATGGTCTTTTCAGACCTTGTGAGCAGAATACCAACTATAGTGTTTGCCGCGATGCTGTAATTATGCTTTAGTGCCTTTGCTAATTTGTCAGATAATTCATTGAGCTGCTGATAGGTAAGATTTTCCTCCTCGAACACAATAGCTATATTATGCGGCTTCGTAGCAGCCTGTTCCCTAAACAGGTCTACTACAGTTTTGTCATCTGGATAGCTTTTGGCTGTATTATTCCAATTATAAATTATCTGGTCATAACTTTCAGAATTGATAACAGAAAAAGTTTTTATGGCTAATTCTTCACCATTGATCACTTTGGTGAGAGCGCTTCTGAATGTGTTTAAAAATTGTTGTATGAAATCATTTTCAAAAAAGCGCCTTTCTAAATTCAAATTTAAATTTGATCACATCGGATGAGTACTCATCATAGAGCAAGCCCATTTCATTGACGATATTATTGCTGCTGAATACATTGAGCGCTGTGCAATCAACACCATTCAAACTTAATGAAGCTGAATTCAAATTGGCCTGTGTGAATCCAACGTTAAAGAAAACATCTAATTCTCCATGGTTAGCATCACGCTGGTCTTGCATGATCTCTGTCAATGAGTAACCTTGGTGTTCTCTTACCTCTTTACGCTGCAGGCCCAACAGCTGTATCAGGTCACTTAGCGTATTAACATCACTTAATTCAAATTTCAGCGGAATATTATTTACAAAACATCCTACTGTGTCGTTAAAACCTTTCGGACGCATGTTTATGGCATAGCTAAGCAACAATTTCTGCTGGTTACTATATTTAGATAATACAACTCCATATAGCGCAGATAGCGCTATGAATACTGTTGTGCGTTTTTGTTTCGCATATACTTTTAATAAAGCAGTTTCAGAAGCGCTTAATTCGAAATAGATAAACTCACCTGTTTTATCGGCCAACAGTTTATCAAAGTTGGCAGCAGCCACATCAGAACGGTATGGCAAGCTGATATTCAAAGGAATATTATTAATGAAATTCAGCCAGTATTTTTGAGCGTTTTTTTTATAGTCGCTGTGTAAAATGCCTTGTTCAGACAGGACCGCATTTGTAAATGTCTGGTCAATATTTAAGGTTACATTGTTATTACCAGACAACAGATAATAAGCATCTTGTATTTGTGCACATATTTGAGAGGCTGCAATAGCATCTGCTACAATATGGTGAGCCAGTAGTATAAAATAATACTCATTATTAACCTGATCTTTTACAAGGTGCAGTCTAAATAAAACATCACTGGTAAGGTCAAAAGTTTTGTCTAATATCTGCCTGATAATTTCGTCAATGGGTTTTGATGCGTCTATCGACGATGTATGATAGAAATCGGATATTGAAAAATTTCCATAAAAACAATGTTCTCCATCAACTGAATATTGAGCATGTAGAACTTCATTTTGTTCAATTAAAACACGGCAGGCATCTTTTAAAATTTGTTCCTTGAGATTCCCAGTGATCTTATTTACCAAAGAGACGTTATATGTAGTATCACTCGGAGACAATGCCCATTCTAAAAAAAATCGTTTTTGGTATTCGGATATTGGCAATTCTTTCCTTATACCTTTATTTTGAATGGAATATGTCATTTTAAACTCTTTAAAAATTTTAATTTACTAATATAATAAGGTCACATAGATAATTTAATTAAAAATCAATATTAACAGTAAATCATATCAGCAGAACATTGTTATATATATGTATGTGTACTATAATCATTTCTATACTTCTTATTGCACTTATTCCACGCATCCACTATTATCCATCTTATGGCGAAGCAATATAGCTAACAACGTACGTTAGGTAAACAGTAAAAACACCCTTTTTATCAATTTCACATAACACATAATTACACTAAATAGAGGTAATGTCTTTTAATAGACATTTCTTAAAGTAATTGTATTACACCAGGATATAAATCTGTTAAAATTGTATGCTCAAATGTAGGTAATTTTCAAAATAAAATGCTTCAGTGTATAGGTACAATACAATAAACTCAACAATATAATTGTAAGTTAACATAGCAAAAACTAAAATATTTTAAAATCATATATAATACTATAATATCATAATGTTTTAGAATAGTATGATATTATAGTATTCTGCGAATCGCTGTGTACCTATTGTGGTTTAAACTGCCAAGAAACATAGAAACATACTGCTGTAACGGCGGACAGAAAAGAACGATGATATATATTATAATGTACAAACACAGTTTGTATGCATTTTATAGAAAATTTTCTAATCACATCCTAACATTTTCGATATTATCCATGCAATGTATTATCCACACATATCATAACAAGCATAGTACTTATTCCAAAACAATCTTGAGCGTGTTTTACAGCACTATATGATGATTATTTATGACAATCATATACTATCTCAAGGTTAAGAAATTATTAATTCTACATCACCAATTGTGGTTGTCAATAGATACGTAATACATTTGACAGCCAAATGTTACCATTTCTTTAAATAATTGTTATGTCTTTTAGTTCTATAGTAAAGCTTTTTATGCCCAAAGACAAGATATTTTATAGCTTGTTCGAGGAAGTTTCTGCCACACTCATTAATATGGGTGAAATATTTTCAAAAGCAGTTAATGGATCAGACATAGATCAGAGGGAGAAACTACTAAAAAGCTTAGAACAATTAGAACATCAGAATGATGACACAACTCATTTGATATTCATAGAGCTGGGCCGCAATTTCATCACACCGTTCGACAGAGAGGACATACATTACCTGGCGACATCGCTTGATGATGTTGCTGACTATATTTGGGGTGCGGCCAAGCGCATGGTCAATTACCAAATATTGGATACAGACGAAAATCTTTATGGATTTGCAAATGTCATCCTCAGGTCTATCAATGCACTCAATACTTGCGTAAAAGGACTTCGCGATATGAAAGACCTTCGCTCCATCAGCAGTGCCTGCGTCCTTATCAATAGCCTGGAAAATGATGGCGACAACCTGCTAGATAAAGCGATGATGGAACTGTTCAACTCTCAATTGAACGCTGTAGAAATAATTAAAAAGAAAGATCTGTACCAAATGCTGGAAACGGTGACAGATAAATGTGAGGATGCAGCCAATGCTATCGAATCTATCATTATAAAATACGCCTAACAGTTTTTTATCATGACAGGTTTTCTGATGATCATTATTGCATTGGCATTGATATTTGACTATATCAATGGCTTTCACGATGCTGCCAATTCCATAGCAACTATCGTTTCCACCAAGGTACTTACGCCACTACAGGCCGTCTTGTGGGCCGCATTGTTCAATTTCGTTGCTTTTTTTATATTTAAAGACCATGGCGTAGCCAACACCATTGCCAAAACGGTACAGGAAAGTTTCATTACACTTCCCGTTATCCTTTGCGGTTTGCTTGCAGCAATAGCCTGGAACCTTCTTACATGGTGGTACGGGATACCATCCAGTTCATCACATACTTTAATTGGTGGTTTTGCTGGTGCAGCAATAGCCCATGCGGGCATACATGCTATTAATTCTGAACCCATCATCAAGACTGTCATTTTTATTGTAGTGGCGCCATTGATAGGCATGTTGATGGCTTTTATCATTTCGTTATGGTTCATTAACTCATTCAAAAAAAGCCTTATACCAAAACTGTTCTCACTACTTATTATTGGGGTAACAATAACCTTAGTGGCCCGGGCATTAGAAACTGACCCCTTAAAATTAAAAGGCCATTTCACCAGCCACATACTAAATATCGTCATGGACTCAAAAAACCTGAAATGGCTGCTACTCGGTTCTATAGCTGTGGTTATGAGTGTGTTCACGCTTTTTCTTAGCAGTCTTAATATGGCACAGTCTACCAAATGGTTCAAAAGATTGCAATTGGTTTCATCAGGTGCGTTTAGTATTGGCCATGGAGGTAACGATGCCCAAAAAGTAATGGGCATTATCACAGTTGCGTTAATAGCATCCCACAGTATCAGATCATTCGATGAAATGCCCATATGGGTGCCGTTAGCCTGCTATAGCGCTATAAGCCTGGGAACGTTAAGCGGTGGATGGAAGATCATAAAAACAATGGGCACGCGTATCACCAAGGTAACGCCCTTCGAAGGTGTGGCCGCCGAAACTGCTGGTGCCATTACCTTGTTCCTTACAGAAAATCTGAAGATCCCTGTAAGTACCACCCATACTATCACGGGTTCTATTATTGGTGTCGGCGCTACAAAAAGACTGTCAGCAGTACGCTGGGGGGTTACCATCAACCTGTTATGGGCGTGGATCCTAACCATACCGGTAAGCGGCCTCATTGCAGCAGCTATATATGGCATCTTCAGCTTATTCCTATAGTTGTCGAGATGATACCGTAAACTGACCAAACAAAATACAGAGCAATTTAATAAAAGCGATATGAGTTTTCTCTGGTCCGATGGGGAAAATTGTAGCCTGTGTAATAAAAAGCCCGCTCAATGAGCGGGCTTTACTTTTGTAGTCCCGACTGGATTCGAACCAGGACAAACAGTACCAAAAACTGTTGTGCTACCGTTACACCACAGGACTATCGTTTAGTGTTTCGGGATTGCAAAGGTAAGCGGCTCTTTTAAAAAGACAAAACATTTTTTAAAAAAGTTTTACCCGGATGTTATAAAAATTCTGTCCATTTTGCTGTTCATCCTTGTAATTGCACATTATAAGATCGGGTGAATCAGGTAGCTTTGCAGTGTATTTCCATTCGCTCATTACTGTAATCTTTTTTGTCCATGTCGAATACGGCGAACTCGCGCCAGTATGTTATCCGATTCATTTTTATAGGTGTAGCATCTGTTATTTTGCTGCGCCTGTTCTTTCTTCAATTGTTTGAAGATAAATACAAGGTAATGGCCAACGACATAGCCATATACCGCAAAGTGGTATACCCCCCACGAGGCATTATATATGACCGCAAGAACAGAGTAATGCTGTACAACCAGGTGGTATATGACCTGATGGTAACCCCCAATAATATACCTAAGGTCTTTGACACAACGCAGCTATGCACGGCATTAGGGATAGATAAAGACACCTATGGCAAGCTACTGAACCGCATACGCGTGCGAAACGGCGGGATGCGGCAGGGGCCTTTTATGGAAGAACTTACACCCGAACAAACCGCACGCTTCCAGGAAAATGCTTACTTATTTACCGGGTATGAACTGGTGGAACGCAACATCCGTGCATACCCCAGCGCCAGCGGAGGTATCATACTGGGATATGTGGGCGAAGTATCGCCAGAGATGCTGAAAACAGACCGCTACGCCTCTTACAACCAAGGCGATTATTTGGGTATGAACGGGCTGGAGCGTAGTTACGAAGAGGTATTGCGCGGGCAGCGTGGTGTACACTTTTTGGAACGGGACAATTTCAATCGTCCCCGCGAATCCTATAAGGGAGGCAGCCTTGACACGCAGGAAATAGCCGGGAAGGCGCTGCAACTATATACAGATGCCGAACTGCAGGCATATGCCGAAAAGCTGATGGCTAATAAAATAGGCAGCGTAGTTGCAATAGACCCCAAAACTGGGGGGATACTGGCACTTGTAAGCAGCCCCACATACGACCCGAACCTGCTACGCGGACGCGAAAGAGCTAAAAACTTTTCTAATTTATATAAAGACGCTACGCATCCTTTGTTCAATAGGGCCATGCAAGCCACCTATCAACCAGGCTCTACTATAAAACCCATGACCGGCCTTGTTGCATTAAGCGTGGGTGCTATAGTGCCCTCTTATGGCTTTCCATGCTTTGGACAATATAACGGGTGTGGCAGACCTATAGCTTGCGAGCACCATGATGCAGGTCATGCGGGCAACTTTAGGCTGGCACTGGCACACTCTTGCAACAGTTATTTTTGCCATATATTCCGACTCACGTGCGATAACCCTAAAGCAGGTGGCGTAAAAAAAGGGCTGCAAATGTGGCACGACTACTTTTCATCCTTCGGCTATGGCCACCCTACAGGTGTGGATCTGCCTTTTGAAGGGAAGGGTCTGTTACCAGATTCTAACTATTATAATAATCGCTACCACAATGTATGGAACTCTTGTACCATAGTATTTGTAGGTATGGGCCAGGGGGAGTTGGCACTTACGCCATTGCAAATGGCAAACGGCATGTGTATCATAGCCAATAAAGGTTACTACTATACACCGCACTTTGTAAAGTCGATAGGTAATAATGAAAATGACCCGGTGCTGAAACCCTATCACGAAAAGCATATAGTTACCACGGTATCAGATACCACTTTTTCAGTGATACAACAGGCTATGCAGGATGTGGTGGAAAGCGGTACTGCCATTGGCGCTAAAATAGATGGCATCACTATTTGCGCTAAGACCGGCACTGCAGAGAACAAGGCTATAGTAGGTGGCGTAGCTATCAAAATGGCCAACCACTCTATGTTCGTCGCTTTTGCTCCGCGCGAAAATCCTAAAATAGCTATTGCAGTAGCAGTAGAGAATGCGGGGTTTGGCGCCACCTGGGCCGCGCCAATTGCCAGCTTACTAATAGAAAAGTACCTGCGGGATACTGTATCCTCATCGCGCAAGGCTGTAGAAGATAAAATGGTAAATGCACATCTTATAAACAGGTATGTATTCTCTATAGATTCTGTGCAGCGCATGCATGACCTGGAGATATACAAAGCTAAAATGGAGAAAAAACGACTGGCACAAGCTGATAAGCATTATTCCGATTCGGTAAATGTTGCGGCTTGGATAAAGACACAATTAGGTAATAAAAAAAGATAAAAGAACAGGCGAAAACTATATGGCGGCATTACGCAAATCCTTATTCAACCGACTCGACGGTGTAACGATATTACTTTATCTCGTTCTTGTTACCATTGGTCTGTTCACCATATTTTCTGTGGAGCACCGCAGTACTGATACTACAATATTTCTTATGAACAAGACCTATATGAAGCAGGTCATGTTCTTTGGCATTGCTTTGTTCATAGGGCTTATTATTATACTTACAGAAAGTAAATTCTTCTCTTCCTTTGCCTTCCTCTTTTATACGGCGGGGTTGTTCATACTGGTCCTCACTATTTTCGCCGGGGTAGATGTTAAGGGCTCCCGGTCGTGGCTTGGCGTAGGCAGCTTCCGTTTTCAGCCGGGCGAGGTCTGTAAGATCTTCACTGCACTGGCATTAGCAAAATTCTTGTCCTTACCCGAAACCAATTTTAAGACACTGAAGCATCGACTGGTGGGGGTAGCGCTGGTAATGGTACCAGCAGCGTTGATCATTTTGCAAAAAGAGACGGGGTTGGCATTGGTGTACTTTTGCTTCTTCCTCGTCATGTATCGTGAGGGGTTGCCCAATTCAGTGCTCATAGTTGGGTTTTCCACTATAGCGTTGGTATTAGCAACATTATTGGTAGACCGCATGGTGCTGTTCGTTGTGCTTACAGTGGTAGCCGTTATCATAGGTTTTTTACTGCGCGACAATCTGAGAAGGAATGTGATCAGCTGGATATTGCTGGTAGGCATATGGGGTACAAGTATGCTTTTCAGCCAGGTGGCAGTACCTTTTATCTTTAAGCATGTACTGGAAAAACACCAGATAGACCGTATCTTCTCTACTCTGGGTATGGATGTACCAAAGGTATATGATAAGGCCGCCAAAGACGATGAGGATGACGATGGTGGCAAAAAAGTGAACAGCTCAGACTACAACGTAAAACAGTCGAAAATAGCTATTGGCTCCGGTGGCTTCTGGGGTAAAGGGTTTCTGAATGGCACATCTACCAAGAATGAATTTGTTCCTGAGCAGAACACCGACTTTATATTTTGCGCTGTGGGCGAGCAGTTTGGCTTTGTAGGTAGCCTGGTGCTTGTTGGCTTGTATATTACGTTGATGCTGCGTATCATCTTCATGGCAGAGCGACAGCGCTCGTCATTTACACGCATTTATGCCTATTGCGTAGCCAGTATTCTTTTCTTTCACTTTGCTGTAAATATATCCATGACCATAGGCTTAGCCCCCGTAATAGGTATCACGTTACCTTTTTTAAGTTATGGAGGGTCGTCATTACTATCTTTCAGCATACTTGTTTTTATATTGATACGGCTAGATGCGGACAGACAGGTATTGATACGTTAACTTTACAGTATGGCTCAGATCTTCCCTTTATCAGAAGGTGCTTTCACGGTTGGATATGATAAACGCTTTGTTCCCTTTGATCTTGAAAAAGACGTACTTACAGACCGCCCCACAGGGTCGCTACTGGTAGAGGTGCAACCCTTTCTTGTAGTTACTGCAAAAGACGTTATCGTTTTTGATTCAGGACTTGGGTTTCATAATAAGGATGGCGTACTGCAGATACATGAGAATATACGGCAGCATGGCTACGAGCCTTCCCACGTTACTAAAGTATTGATGTCGCACCTGCATAAAGATCACGCAAGTGGCATGACATATATTGCTGACAATGGCATTATTAATACCACGTTCCCCAATGCCGATTATTACATCTATCGTCCGGAAGCTGAATATGCACTACAGCACACAGGATCTTCTTACATAGCCTCTGAAATAGAACCTATATTAAGTACTCCACAGGTAAAATGGCTGGATCGTGAGGAAGGCGATATAGATGGTTATATTCACTTCACGCATTCGGGTGGACATTGCCCGGAGCATATTGTTTTCTTGATCAATGATGGTGGCGACAAAGTTTTTTATGGTGGCGATGAAGCCCCACAGCTAAAACAGGTAAAAATGAAGTACATAGCAAAGTACGATAACGACGGTAAAAAAGCTATGGAACTGCGCGCG
The DNA here is from genome assembly GCA_965276955.1 of Flavipsychrobacter sp. Classification (GTDB taxonomy): domain Bacteria; phylum Bacteroidota; class Bacteroidia; order Chitinophagales; family Chitinophagaceae; genus JABDEZ01. The sequence goes on along the minus strand of CBDIBP010000005.1, from coordinate 65,164 downwards.
CAATACCTGGAACAAGGGAAAATGGAACACTGGCAGTTCTTATTTTATCACGATATAAAATCGCCTACAGCTATGTTTTAACTATCTTTTGCTGTTTTGCCACATACCCCCGCCTTGGTTGCCACCCCACCCCTTGTCTTTAAGGCGCTGTTTTAGCAGGTTAACGAACTCGCCTTCGGCTTTAAAAAGATCAAGAAGCTGTTGCGGAGATAGTATTTTAAGGAACTGCTCTTTGTATTTTCTTTTCAGGTCCACTTCCCCAGCCTGCATATCCAGCCGGTCATCAAACATTTGACGTGAAACTTCATCATCATCTTTATCTGCGTCTTTATATTTCTTCATGAAGCTTCGCTTTAATGCTATATGTTCTTTTTCATAAGCATTGTACACTGGCCAGAACTGTTGAGATTGTTCAACAGTGAGGTGTAGCCTATCGGTTATGTAAGCCACTTTGATAGCATGTATACGTTCCAGCTGCGGACGCTCATTACGCCCATTGTTGCCCTGCTTATCTTGCGCAGACCCGTGTATAGAGAATAGTATGGCAAAAGCCAGACAATATATCAGTTTCATGTATATTAATTTATATTGGAACCTGTTTCATCAAGATATTGTTCTATATCTTTTTTATCCAGCTGTTGTGTTGCTATTTCAATGCTTTTATAAGTACCTGCAGCATTTATTGATTCTGGCTCAGCATCGGGTACGCTTTGATGCAGGTATTGCTGCACAGTAGTTTTAGGCACTCGTGCAAGTTGCTTTTCAGGACTATACTGTGTGTGTATGGAATACTCGTAGCCACCTATCCCTATGGCTACTACCAGCACAGCTGCCACGGCTTGGCGTATCCATATCTTTGGCTTGAAAATAAATACTTTTTTAGCCGGTTTAGCCTTCACTTGTGCCATTATCTGTGCAGGCAGCCCTTCAAAATATCCCGTAGGTATTGAGAATGGTGTCTGCTTAGGCATATGTTCATTATAACTTTCCACCTTGGCTATATCCAGTATTTGTTGGGGCAATGCTTCAAAATAGCCGGCTGGCAAACCATATGGCATATCTTTAGTATCTAAACCTTTTAGGCTTTCCTTTGCATATAAAGGCTCATCTTGTATTCTTGACACAAAGTAATCTACCGGCACCTCAAAGGGCATAGCACGAGACATATCGGCAAGCGGACTGCCCCACTCTCTTAACTCCGCTAATATGTCATTTTCCTTTTTCATCAATTGTTTGACTGTTTGACACTTCAATAGGTTTAACCTATTTTATTAATTAACCGTTTATCATAAAGGCCTCTACTTTTTTCACCGCATGGTGATAAGATGCTTTCAGCGCACCTACAGAAGTATCCAGCACCGTGGACATTTCCTCATAAGGCATTTCATCATAGTAGCGCAGGTTGAACACCACACGTTGCTTTTCGGGTAATGATTGTATTGCCTGCTGTAGCTTCCATTCTATCTTACTGGCATCAAATCCTCTTTGCTCCACCAGTTTTTCTGCAAACACATTATCCTCTATCGATACTGTGCTTCTTTTCTTCTGCTGGCTTATCCAGGTCAGCGTTTCATTGGTAGCTATCCGGTACAGCCAGGTGTATAGGTTCGACTCTTCTCTAAATTCTCCCAGGTTGCGCCAAACCTTTATAAACACATTTTGCAATACATCGTTGGCGTCCTCATGCTCCACCACCATTCTCCTGATGTGCCAATACAACCGTTCCTGGTATTTTTTCACCAGCTGGGTATATGCGCGTTCTCTATTATGCTCCTCTTTGAACATAACTACTAACGCATGATCGTCAATAACATTTGCCGTATTGGCCATTTACAGATACAAATTATAGATACAACTGTATTATAGACAAAAATAACAGGCTTAAGTTTAATATAAAGCCAATACTAACTACTATCTGTTTATAATAGATCAAATATTGGGTTTATTAGTAAATCCCCGGTACTGCATGTAATTTTGCAATGCATATGGTACCATTTACTCAGTTAAGGATCGTTTTTTTTGGCACTCCAGATTTCGCTGTTGCTTCTATGAAAGCGCTGGTAGATACCGGTGCACAAGTAGTAGCTGCCGTTACAGCACCCGACAAGCCCGGAGGCAGGGGCATGCAACTACAGGCATCAGCAGTAAAGCAATACGCCATCGCCCAAGGCATACCCGTATTGCAGCCCGAAAAACTGAGATCGCCTGATTTTCTGCAGCAACTGGCCGACCTGAAAGCAGATGTGCATATAGTGGTAGCCTTCCGTATGCTGCCAGAGCAGGTATGGAACATGCCACTTATGGGCACTGTGAACGTACATGCCTCCCTGCTGCCAAAATACCGTGGGGCAGCCCCTATCAATTGGGCCATCATGAACGGTGAGACCGAGACAGGTGTTACTACCTTCAAACTACAGCACGCAATTGATACTGGCAATATACTAATGCAGCACACTGTGCCCATAACACCCGAAGACAATGCAGGCACCCTGCACGATAAACTAATGGAAGCCGGTGCCGACCTGCTGATACGAACCATACAAGGCCTGGCAGATGGTACAATAGAAGAAGTGCCACAACTACCCACAGAAGACGAGAAACATGCACCCAAAATATTTAAAGAACACTTGAAAATAGAATGGGATAAACCTGCCACTCAGATAAATGACCAGGTACGTGGTCTATCACCATACCCTACCGCATACACTACACTTAACGGTAAAACAATAAAAATATTCAGGAGCCATTATATACTGGAAAATACTGAGGAGCCATACGGATCGTACGAAACAGACCACAAGACCTACCTGCGCTTTCCGTGCAAGGATGGGTGGCTCTATATAGATGAACTGCAACAGGAGGGAAAAAAGAAAATGGAGATAGCCGCTTTCTTACTTGGTTTCAGGGATTAGTATGCTCATAAAATGGCTGATGGCCAGCCCATATCCATTAAGGCCTAAACCACTTATAGAGCCAACACACCGTGATGCGATATACGATGTCTTGCGGAAATCTTCCCGTGCCAGTATATTGCTAATGTGTACTTCTATAACAGGTACATCAATTGCTGCTATAGCATCTGCAATGGCTATGCTGGTATGGGTATAGGCTCCGGCATTCAGTACAATTGCCTGTGTGTTTTGCCTGCAGGCATGTAAAAAATTGATCAGTTCCCCTTCCACATTACTTTGGTAATAGGTCAGTTCCACCCCCGGGTATTGTTTGCGTAGCGATGCCATACGATCGTCAAAAGACTCATTGCCATATATACTGGGCTCCCGGGTACCCAGCAGGTTCAGGTTAGGTCCATTAACAATGGCTATCTTCAGCATATTATTTATTTTGAGGCAAGATAAGCAAATTGCTATTGTGTAATTTTGTCCAACAACTATTTCCCATCTGCTCATGATCACTATTGAAGAACTAATAAGATCCAAGCCGATAAGTGACCCTTACCATAGGGCTGCACTGAACATCATGTATACCGGCAGCTTGCTGCAATATAAACTGAACATAGCACTGAAAGAACTGGATATATCTGAACCCCAGTATAATGTACTGCGCATATTGCGCGGGCAACAGGGTACTGCAATAAGCCAGCAAGACATACAAGGCAGGATGCTGCAAAAAATGAGCAATGTATCGCGCATAATAGATAAACTGCTGGATAAGCAACTGGCTGAACGCCGCGAATGCAAAGGAAACCGCAGGCAGGTAGAAGTATACATTACCCCAAAAGGGCTCGAGCTGCTGCAAAAAGCAGATGCCATAATAGAATATCAGTTCTGTACAATATTTGCAAATACTACTAAAGAAGATGCAAGCCGGTTAAGTATTTTACTGGACCACATCAGGTAACTACACTTTGGGCACGAACTGGGAACCATACATAAAGGGATTTAAAGCCTACCTGCAACTGGAACGCTCTATGGCCGATAACACCATAGAAGCTTACCTGCATGATGTGTATATGCTGCAGCGCCATATACAGGAAGCACACCCTCGCATAGGCATACAAGATATTGACATGGACCATCTGCGATCATTTATTGCAGTGATCAATGAACTCGAATTATCGGCGGCAACACAGTCACGCATACTCAGTGGCATCAAGTCATTCTTCCGCTACTTACTGCTGGAAGAGATAATAACCCGCGACCCTACAGAACTAATGGAGGCGCCCAAACAAAAACGATCGTTACCCGATGTGCTCAGCATAAAGGACGTAGAAATGCTGTTTACCGCCATAGACCACAGCACACCGGAAGGCCAGCGCAACCGCGCCATACTGGAGACCATGTATAGTTGCGGCCTGCGGGTAAGCGAGACCGTGAACCTGCGCCTCAGCGACATGTACCTGGACATAGAATTTATAAAAGTGACCGGTAAGGGCAACAAAGAAAGATTAGTTCCGATAGGCAGTACGGCCATTACACAGATCAAACTATATCGCGATCATGTGCGATCACAATTGCCCAAAATAAAAGCCGGCAATGAGGATATTCTCTTCCTCAACCGCCGGGGTACCATACTCTCCCGGGTGATGATATTTATGATACTAAAGGACCTTGCGGCTAAAAGCGGGCTTCCTGCAAATGTGCACCCCCATACGCTGCGCCATTCCTTCGCTACGCACCTGGTAGAGGCCGGTGCCGATCTGCGCGCCGTGCAGGAAATGCTGGGCCACAAAAGCATAACCACAACAGAGATATATACACACCTCGACCGAAGCTATCTACGCCAGACGCTGGAGAAATACCATCCTCGTTTTCAATAGATCCCGAGTAAAACCATTATATTTATGTAAGGGACGTGCTATGCAAATAAACACATCAAAACTGGCTGCTTACGATGGTATAGAACTGAAGGAAGCTACCTTCAGGAAACAATCGTTCCCTGCTCATTTTCACGATTCGTATAGTATAGGCCTTATTGAAAAAGGCATTGAGACCGTTTCTTTTGATGGTAAGAGCATTCTCGCTCATGCCAACGCAGTAATAATTATTAACCCTTACGATGTACATGCCAATACCTACTTCGACAATGATAGCTGGAAGTACAGGATCATATATGTGAGCATTGATGTGATGCGTTATTTTCAAAACATATCCGGACTCGCTGGCAATAAAACAATATGGTTCCCGCAACACCTTATTGATGACCCTTACCTGTACCATCTGCTTATACAATTTCATTTGCTGCCAACGGATGACGCCGTTGGACTTCAACCAGCACTCACCTACCTCATCAATAAATATGCAACGGTAAAACCTGAGGATACATTCTGTAGTTACACTGGCCTGGTATCCGATGCCGTGGGCTACCTCCACACCCATCTTACCAGTAAGATATCTATTGAGGATATTGCCGTCTTGTATAAAACAGACAAGTACAAACTCATTAGGGCCTTTAAACAACAGACCGGGCTTACACCTATTTCCTACCTGCTGCTGCACCGCATCAATATGTCTAAGACACTGATAGCGCAAAATATGCCAATGACCGATATAGCCCTGGAAACTGGTTTTTACGACCAGAGCCACTTTAACCATTACTTCAAAAAATATATTGGTATCAATCCCTTGTCTTACAAAAAAGGATTGAGTTCATAGCTGATCCTTAAGGAATAAGGTTTCAATATTTTACAATTTCCCCGCCCACACACGTTCTATATTTGAAACTACAAACACCAACAAATGAAACGTATCCTCATTATCCTTATCACACTATTACCACTGGCTACAAAAGCCGCAGTAAAGATCACCACCATCAAAAAAGTAGCAGATGGCTTGTACCTGATGTATTACGATACTACCAGGGAAAAGCATATTGTTACCAAAAGTACCATAGTTGAATTTAAGGATCACATAGTTTTGATAGAAATGCCCATTTCAAACGATGGTGCAGGCACAGTGCACCTTACCGACCACAGCGAAGATGGCGAGATAATACTCCAAAAATTGAAAGAACAATTTCCCAAAAAACCATTAAAATATGTGTTGAGCACCCATTGGCATCCGCACAGCATATCGTCTGTCATCCCGTTCATTTCAAAAGGGATCATCGTCTATACTACAAAGAATAATTACAAAAGAATAAGCGAATATATAGACTCCAACACGTACCAGAAATTCGGGAAGAACATTCGGTACATAGAGCACGACGGAACGATACTAAAAGACAAAAGCAATGAAATAACTGCATACCTGCTCAGCAAAAAAGACTATCCTAACATACCTACAGAAGATTTTGTATTCTACTACTTGCCGAGGTACAAGTGTATGCATAGCTCCTGCATGTACCAGCGACTGGACGGTTACATGGTCGGGGACAAAGAAATGATAAGCAGCCGTGTAGAAGACCTGCACAAGCTAACAGGAGAAAAAAATATAGTACCCGCATCGTATATCACCACCGACACGTATTGGGATGAACCTACGGGATTGGTACTTCAAGACACTATGAACAAAATGTATGCTACAGGAATAACGATGGGAGAACTCACCAATAATTTTCTACTGCTGGACGAGCAAACAATAACAGGAAAAAGTGACAGCATCCTGAAAATGATGATGACCAATGGCATACCGTCTTCGATACTTAACAACGCCGTATATGCATGCCTGCGCAAAAAAGCACTTACCAAAGCGCTGGCATTAGCTCGATTACAAGCATTGGCCAATCCGTCAAACCCCAATTCCTGGGATACGTTTGGAGAGGTCTATTTTGTGATGGACGACCTGCAAATGGCTAAAAAATATGATGTACATACCCACAGGATAGATAAAACTTTTGGGGGTGGTATGAACGGGTGGAAAACGGATCTGCAAACATTTACCCAGCAGTGGGAGCAGGATGGTATAAAATAACCACTACCACTCGCCGCTCGCTTCGCCCAGTGTAGCGGCTATGAGGCCATGCGTGTTGATGCCGAAACGGAAGCCGGAGTTGTGGCCGCCATAACTATCCCACGACTGCACAAAGTCTACCCTGAAAATGCGTATCTTTTTAAAGCCGAGGTTGTCTATGCCAAAGAAGGCTTCTGTATAGTAATCGCTTTGACGGGCATAAAAGGTATTGGTGCCTATTAAAAAATTCCAGCGCGCAGTGCGCAGTAATGGTATGCGGTCGCTCAGCAGGCCTTTCATACTATATTCTATGTGCGCTTCACCGTACAATGATTCTTTATTGCTGAATGCATAGTACTGCGCAAATTGAAAACTGCGTAGATATGGTGAGGCATAACCTATACCCCTGTTACCATATAGGTGCATCAGGTCTGGCGCTGATACATAGTTGGTATTCAGGAAGCCACCAGCACCTACGTTATAAGATATATTGCCCAACATACGTATCCTGAAATTGTGCGTGATGCTGAATTTCCACTTATCAAAGTCCGATACACTGTTAGCTATGCCGGGTATACCTTTATCATATACAAAAGAGAATACAGGCAGTTTGCTCGACCCTGTTCTGTAATCAGGATACATAATATAGCGATATCCTGGCTGATAGCTAACTGCAACATGCGCTATAGCCGCATCATTCTTCTCCCATACCGTCACTTGCTTCAGATGCGGGGCTATGGTCTCTGTGTATCCGGCAACAGGCTTACCCCATGAATAGTTATACCCGGTGCTGTCAAAAGGTATACGTTGTTGGTAAGAGAAGCTCACATCCCACTTCAGGCCATTGCCATAGTTGCGCGCCACATGTGCCGATACTTCTGCACGCTCATATATCTTCAGGTCGTTCTGCCCGTAAAGCAAAGCTGATACGGTATTGAACTCAGGCAGCACGGGGTTATCTGGATCGAACTGAAATACGTACTTGCCCCCCTCTACGCCTACGGTCCAGGTTCGTTTTTTCCACTGTTTATCTTCTGTCACATAGTCGATTCTTGCTATCGGGTTAAAATGGTGATTATGGAAACCATACCGTGCGGCTACCGCACCACGCAGGTACTTACCAGAATCTATCAAGTGTTCAAAATTAAGCTTGGGTGCCAGGTAAGCTCCTTCGAATGGGTTAAACCCGACCATACCTATCAGCAAAGGATTGAGATGGTAGGAGTTAGCAGCATTCTTACTCTTCCAGCTACTGCCGGTTATCAGTACACCTGTTATCTTTAGTTTGTTATCCGCTATCCGTATTGAGTCTTTATATTCCTGAGTTTGTGTATTTTTATACATGCTATCCTTCACTGTATAGTCGCGGTTCTCGTCCAGTTCCAATGGCACAGGCCTTGTTCTTACCCAATAGCTGGTATCTTTCTTGGTTGCAGTTTTATCATAAGAGCTGATAAGTTTATCGTTAAATATGTCATCTGGTATCTCTTCATTTACCGTTTGATTGTCATATACCGCCACGCCAGAACCTACTACATCAAATCCCAATAGTTTTATAGCATAATACAATACCTGGTTCTTGATCACCCAATTATCTTTTTCAAGCGGCAGGTACACTTGTTTTATATTCAAAGTATCCAGCAGGTCCAGGCTCGATCGGTTGGTAAGTGTTACATCTATGGAATGCACCGCAAAATCCTTGTCTACGATATAGATCTCCCCATAGAATGTAGGCTCGTACAGCCTTTTAGCAGTCACTTTTATTTTATAGATCGTTCGTCCATTTTCTTCGAACTGGCCATCCAGATGATACTTATAATAATTAAGTGCATTATCACTGATGGGTGATATAAAACCACGTGAATCCTTACCTGTAAGGTTCAGGTTATTATCATAAAAAGAGATCACAGACGGAAAGCGTGCAAATCCCCAGCCATTCGGGTCGCCGCTTTCTTTCACCGAGTGGATTATGGTACGCTCCTTACCACCTCGGGAATAATAATCAGCATCCTCTTCCGCCAGGTATATGATACCCTTGCCGCTGCTATCCGCACCTATCTCCTCAGGCGATATTTTTTTACCCAAGAAGCTCGAAGGCAGTTTGCGCGAGCGCATCACGCCCTTAAAGTAAATACCGGTATGAAATGAAGTGATCTGATCTTGATGATACCTACGCCGTGCTATGGTACTGCGTATGATAGCATATGCAGGATCTTCGCCTGCCGATGCATGCACCACCACCTCCTTCATTTCCAGGCTTTGGTCAGCAAGGATGAAGTCATGTTGCTTCACTTCAGCACCTTGTATGGTAACATTATATACGCTTTGCTTATACCCAACAAAGCTGCACACTATCTTGTAGGTACCAGGGTTTAGTTGCAGCTGATAGTTACCTTCAGCACTGGCGCTTACGCCTACGGTAGTGCCCTGCACATATATGGTAGCATATGGCAACGCCACACCTTTGTCATCTGTTATTGTACCTTTTAATGTACCCGCCATGCAAGCATAAGGCAGGAAAGTAAAAAGCATTAAAAAAAGAATGGAGTTGCGCATAGTAAGCGTGCAAATAGGTACAGAGATAGTGAATTGAAATGATCAGAAAAGCCCGTGTAGTTGTGCATCTATACGGCGTACTATATCCGCAAAGTTCTCCGTATTGTCTGCAAAGCTGGTGGTATCTACATTTACTATCAGTAATGGGCCATCGGTATAGCTATCTATCCATTTGTTATAAAACTCATTCAGCCGTTTCAGATAGTCCAGTCGCAGGTTCTCTTCATATTCCCTGCCTCTTTTCTGTATCTGGTCTACCAGTGTAGGAATGGATGTTTTCAGGTATATCAGCAGATCTGGGGGATGCACAAATGTCTTCAGGTTCTGGAAAAAGGAAGAGTAGTTCTCAAAGTCACGCTTGGTCATTAGTCCCATCTCATAAAGGTTGGGGGCAAATATATAGGCGTCCTCAAAAATGGTACGGTCCTGTATCACTGTATTGCTGCCTTTATATATATCTATAAGGTGCTTCAGGCGGTTGTTCAGGAAGTATATCTGCAGGTTGAAGGACCAGCGGGGCATATCTTCATAAAAATCTACCAGGTAGGGATTGTGCTCTACATCTTCAAAATGTGGTGTCCACTTATAGTGTTTGGCCAACATAGTAGTAAGCGTAGTTTTGCCCGAGCCTATGTTACCGGCTACAGCTATATGTTTGGGATTAGCTCTTTTCGACATAAATATCCTGCAAAATACGATTTAGAAAGTTGCTTTTGCTGCAACAATGGAACTGCTACTAAATATATGAGATCTGTAGTGAACTACGGAAGATCAATAATAATTAATTCCTATTAGTTTACGGGCTTCACTAATGGTGTGGCTTGCGCTTTCCCGTGCTTTCTCTGCCCCATTCTTTAGTATGCTGCGTAGTTTTGCTTCATCGTTTTGCAGCGCTGTAGCCTGCTCGCGTATGGGGTTTATGAAGGTCACCATATCCTCGGCAAGCTGCTTTTTCATATCGCCATAGCGTATTGTGCAAGTATTGTAGGCTATGCGGAAGGCCTCAGTTACCTCAGCGCTGCTTACCAGCCCCATCAGCTGAAATATGTTCTTTATATACTCCGGCATCTCGCTGTTGTGTTCGGTAGGGCCACCATCAGTCTTAGCCTTCATTACTTTTTTCCTTATAGCATCATCGGTATCTGCAAGGTATAGCGTGGCATTGCCATGCTCACTTTTGCTCATCTTGCCTTCACCATCCAGGCTTGGCACCTTTACCAGCGTATCTCCAAAATTAAAGGGTTGCGGCTCTGGGAACAGATCTCCATACCGCTTGTTGAAACGGCCTGCAAAGTTGCGTGCCATTTCTATATGCTGCTCCTGGTCCTTGCCCACGGGCACTTTCACGGCGCGGTGTATCAGTATGTCCGCTGCCATAAGCACAGGGTAGGTCAGCAGACCGGCATTTACATTCTCAGGCTGCTGGCGCACTTTATCTTTAAATGTAGGCACCTTTTCCAGCTCCCCTTTGTAGGCCATCATGTTCAGCATCAGGTACAGTTCTGGTATCTCCGGCAGGTCGCTTTGGGCATATAGGGCCACCTTCTCAGGGTCCAGTCCTGCTGCTATGTTCTCTGCTACCACGCGGTATACATTTGTTCTCAGGTCCTTAGGGTCAGGATGGGTAGTAAGCGAATGATAATCGGCAACGAAGAAATAGCAGTTATGATCTTCCTGCATTTTCACGTAGTTGCGCATAGCGCCAAAATAATTGCCCAAGTGGAGGAACCCTGTAGAGCGGATACCACTCACCACTATTTCTTTACTCATAAGGGCAGCAAGTTACAAATTATTAGTGGGCGGGAAACGCTTTCACGAAGTAGCATACAGTACCGCATAGCAAAAAATGATACTGTCGTCCCTGCAAACCCTTTACTTTTGGGCTTCTAATTATTTGAACAACCTCATGCTCCTTCTCATTATACTCATTGTGCTTATCCTTTTGGGTTACATAGCCATTAAAATATTCATGGGCAGTCCTCAGTTTGGCGCAGCCCCATCTGGTGCAAGGCTGGAAGCAATAAAGCTATCTCCTAACTATCGTGATGACCAATTTCAAAATTTAAGCCCTACCCCACAGCTTACAGATGGCGCTACCATGCCAAAGATGCTGGGTGCATTTCTTTTAGGCAGGGGCAAAAGCGAGCGCAACAAACCAAAGGATATATTGCCATCCCAAAAAACTGACCTGCTTCACCTCGACAAATCAAAAGATGTGCTGGTATGGTTTGGGCACTCATCCTACTTCATGCAGGTAGATGGCCTTCGCATTCTGGTAGATCCCGTATTCAGCGGTAGCGCTTCGCCTATAAAAGCCACTACACGCAGCTTTCCGGGTAGTGATGTTTATACAGTAGACGATATGCCCACAATAGATATTCTGTTCATCACCCACGACCACTGGGATCATCTTGATCATAAAACAGTATTGAAATTAAAGAACAAAGTAGGCAAGGTAATAACCAGCCTGGGCGTAGGAGCACACCTGGAACGCTGGGGATATAATAAGGCCCAAATAATTGAAGCGGACTGGAACAGCGAGATAAAACTTGATAATGGTATTATAGTGAACACCGCACCTGCACGCCATTTTTCTGGCCGCACGTTCAAGCGCAATGGAACTACATGGTCGTCATTTATCCTCACAACACCTACCATGCGTATATACCTTGGCGGCGATTCGGGCTACGACACACATTTCAAAACCATAGGCGACCAGTATGGCCCGTTCGATCTGGTGATACTGGAAAGCGGCCAGTACAATAAAAGCTGGAAGTACATACATATGATGCCGGAAGAGACCGTACAGGCAGCACAAGACCTGAAAGCCAAAAAACTACTGAACGTGCACTGGGGAAAATTTGCCCTCGCCCTGCACGCCTGGGACGAACCTGCTATTAGAGTAGCTGCAGCAAGCAGCCAATCCAACCTGCCACAGCTAACACCTATGATAGGCGAAATGGTAGATCTGAAAGGACCAATTACTACGTCTCATTGGTGGGAGAGTGTAAAATAAAGATCTCCTATGGTTTAAGCGCAACATCTATTCCCTTACCTTGCAGATCAGATATATTTGCAATATACTATAGCGCAAATGCCACATACCGATAACGACAATTCTTTACAGGAAGTACATCAGACCATAGACCCATCTAAGGCGGGCAACCGGTGGAAAAAGGTCCTGGCTTTCTTTGGCCCGGCATATTTGGTAAGCGTAGGCTATATGGACCCCGGCAACTGGGCTACAGATATTGCCGGTGGCAGTGCATTTGGATATGGGCTTATCTGGGTGTTGCTCATGAGCAATATCATGGCACTTTTGCTGCAATCTTTAAGCGCGCGGCTGGGAATAGTGCAGGGTCGGGATCTTGCCCAGTGCAGCCGGGCAGTATACCCACAAGCAGTAAATGTCGTCCTCTACATATTCGCAGAAATAGCCATTGCTGCGTGCGATCTTGCTGAAGTGTTAGGTATGGCCATAGGGCTAAACCTACTGTTTGGGATACCATTATTATATGGGGTATTGATCACCACGTTAGATACTTTTTTGCTATTATATCTGCAAAAACTGGGCATGCGCAAGCTCGAGGCATTTATAATTGCGCTAATAACTATTATTGGCGGCTGTTTTCTGGTGGAGTTATTTTTTGCAAAACCCGTATGGACCGATGTAGCAAAGGGCTTTGCGCCTACCCTCCCCAACCATGCCGCACTATACATAGCAATAGGTATTATAGGCGCCACCGTGATGCCGCACAATCTGTACCTGCATTCTTCATTGGTGCAAACACGCAAAATAAACCGCGACGACAGATCCATTAAACGGGCACTGAAATGGAACAATATAGATAGCGGCATTGCGCTCAATATTGCCTTCCTGGTAAATGCCGCTATACTCATCGTTGCCGGCGCGGTATTCTTCGTTAAAGGACACCACGATGTAGCTTCGCTACAAGATGCACATCAGTTGCTTACGCCGCTTATGGGCAGTAAATGGGCTTCCTATCTTTTTGCTATAGCGCTTATTGCTGCCGGTCAAAGCAGCACCATCACAGGCACACTCGCCGGACAGATAGTGATGGAAGGCTACCTGCGCATCCGTATCAATCCACTGGTACGTAGGCTGCTCACAAGAATGCTGGCTATAGTACCTACTGTTATTGTCATACTTGTGGCAGGCGATAAAATGCTGAACGAGATGCTGGTATTCAGCCAGGTCCTGCTTAGTATGCAATTGTCCTTTGCCGTAATACCGTTGGTGCATTTTGTTAGCGACAAGCAGCAGATGGGCAAATATGCCATTGGTGTCAAGACCAAGATAGCAGCATGGTTGGTAACAGCAATAATAGTTGTGCTGAATTTAAAATTGTTCTTTGAGACAATAGCTGGTTGGCTGCATGATACAAATAGCCTAATTGTTCAATATCTCATCATGTCTGGTGGATTGCTGGTATTGATAGTGCTTGCTATTACCTTTATATACCCCTTCATTTTGAAGAGTAAGGAGGCACACATCAACATCCACAAAAATACCGCCGCACAGGGTCTTGCAGAAGGCCAGGCAGTGCCTTTCCGCAAAATAGCGCTTGCACTCGACTTTAGCGATAAAGATCAGAAAGTGATACAGTATGCATTACTGCTAGCGCCAAAAGATAGTGCATTCATATTGATACACATTGTAGAAAGTGCGTCAGCAAAACTTATAGGCAGTAATGCCCAGGATCTGGAGACCCGCAATGATGAAGAACATCTGGCAGAGTATCAAAAATACTTTGTTGAAAAAGGATATGAAGCACAAGGCATATTAGGCTACAGGAACCGTGCTAAAGAAATAGCCCGTATCATTAATGAGAACAACTGCGACCTGCTGGTAATAGGTAGCCACGGCCACAAAGCAATGGGCGATATGCTATTTGGCGAGACGATCAATGCAGTACGCCACATGGTAGGCATTCCTATATTCATAGCACGGTAATACTGAATATCAACGAATTGATAAGAATATGTTTCAGTGATACACAAGCATCGTGAATTCTTATTTTAGCCTAACATTTGAGATATATACCATAATGATACCCCGTTATTGTTTTCACAACTACATCCCGTTGAGCATATTTGTTGTTTTTTTGATGTCGTGCAACGAAAATAGTGTGGATAAACAATCAGAAAAATTAAATGCAGTCGATAGCTCCGTTGAAAGACCGCTTACACATTCAAAAGCAGATACACTAGAAGTATCCGCTAATAGCGATATTGAATCCGAAAACTATGCTTACTATTATCTGACGATTGCAGATACCGGGCAAGACTATTTCAAACTCAGGAAAACCATGTTTGATATCAATAAAGCTACCCATTTTACAATTGATACAGAAGATCGGTATTACAATTTCTCAAAAAAGGAAATTGTACTGCCAGACACTATCAATGATGAAATGTACCAAGGCGAATATTTCCCGCGAAGAGAGACAGGAGAACATTTGAGTCTCGAATATTTTGGCTTTTATACGCCCAACTCTACTGAAAAAAATATTGTTCTTTTAGTGGGTATTTATGAGAACAAACAATCAGCAGATTCTTCAGTGAATAAAATAAAACCTTTTGCTCCGTATGCTTTCGAAATGAGGGCCAGAATATATGAAGGCTGCATGCACTAAATAAATCGATTTAATACAAAAAGGACTACATAATGTCGTAGTCCTTTTTGTATTAAATCAACTTTATAATTTTTATTATTTGCCTTCTACTGAACTACAACTTAGCCAACTCATTCTTCAACAGATCTATCGATTTTACCTCCATTGAATCAACTTCTCTCAGTTCAGCAAGTATCACAGATACCCAATCCGTAACATGGATAAAATAAAATACCTTCTCCCAATAGCCTTTACCTATTGAGTATAGCTCGGTCACACTGGCGCCGGTCTTCTTTATTATTTTTTTGCTAATTTCCATACGGGCCTGTATGCGCGCATTATCATCCTCGTTGCGCAGCAGTAATACTGCCATTGTATCATCCTTATCTTTCCATCCTACCAGCTCATTGTGGTTCAGCTCAGGGAATGAGTTATGTATGGCCAGTACTTTACTATTCTCATTCAGTTGCTGGCGCACTCGCATAGCCAGTCCTTCGTATGGCGATGCCGCGTAAATAAGCGGCAATTTTCCGTAAAACTTCTGAGCTATCGCTTTTGCAGTTTTTTGTATATTTTTTTCTTCAGCATTCAGCGTTTTTATGGCTGCTTTTATCTCCTTTACAAAATCGTTCTTTATCAGGCCAAAGTGGTTCAGCGTGAACAACACCTGTATCATAGAGTAACCTATGCAAGAGCGCGGCGGCATGCCTGCAGGTAGCAGTATGCAATCAAAGTTCTTCTTTTTTGCAGTTTCAGATACTTTACCACCAGATGATATACATACTATGAGGGCTTTAGCTTTTATAGCCTGCTGCATAGCTGCGGTGGTCTCTTCCGTATTTCCTGAGTAAGATGATATGATGACCAGCGTATTCTGGTTGATATACGATGGCAGGAAATAATCCTTGTTCACAGTAAAAGGCACCGGACATTTATCAAATATATAATTCTGCACTATAGAGCCTCCGATACCGCTCCCGCCAAGGCCGGTAAGCACTACGTTCCTTATTTCAGCTTTAGTATCTGAAACAAAATTATGCGATTCACCAATGATGAGCGATTCTTGTAGCTGGCTGGCAAAATTTAATACTAATTCTTTCATATTTTTATGTTCGATGTCCAAACATAATGAAACTGGAATAAAAGGAGAACAAATTGCCGAGATCTTTTTATTAAAAAAAGGATATTTAACTTTAAATACTAATTGGAGGCATGGCAAGTGGGAACTGGATCTGATAATGCAACAAGGCAACACAACAGTCTTCGTAGAGGTAAAGACGCGCACCAGTTATTATTTCGGCTATCCCGAGGAATTTGTGACCGCAAAAAAACGACAATTTCTCAAAAGCGCTGTAACAGCATACCTTAGTAAAAACCCATGCGATACCGTCCGTTTCGACATTGTAAGCATACTGCTTGTAAAGGACGAACCCAAAGAAATAGTTCATTACGAGAACGCTTTTTATTAGACACATCTTATGCACCATAACAAATACTATTGCAGCACAGTAGCACTTATTCTTGCTCTTTTCTTCTGTCAACAAGCAGATATATATGCTCAACACAAGATTCTTCCCTACGCTTCATTCTTAGAGGAAGGTGATATCATCTTTGAGAAAATACCCTGCGGCAGTCTTTGTGATGCCATTATAGAAACTACACCCTGCAAACCTGGCAGGATGTTCAATCATTGCGGCATTGTGCATAAAGAAGGTGCCAGTGCCTTTGTAATAGAAGCAATAGGCAAAGCTGTGAAACGCACTACTATTGACGACTTCCTGAAACGCGATACATCAGCATATATTTACATAGGGCGACTGCGTGCCAAGTATAAAAGTGCTATAAAGCCTGCAGTGGCACAAGCCGAAAAATATATCGGCACCCCTTACGATGACGCGTTCCTTCCCGGCGACTCTGCCCTGTATTGCTCAGAACTGGTGTGGGACTGCTACCAGCAAAATGGCAACCCGCTTTTCTCTACTAACCCTATGACCTTCAAGTCGCCTAAAACCAACCAAACCTACCCAGCATGGGCCGATTACTATAGAGAACTACATATCCCCATCCCAGAAGGTATAGATGGCATCAACCCTTGCCTTATAGCTAATAGCGATGTGATAGACCTGGTGATATTAGGACGCAGTGAGTAATGTAGCACATGGTACGGTTAACTCTATTCTTATCAAATATCCGATAAGTAAAAAAAACAAAACCCGCTCTATGAGCGGGTTTTACTAAAGTGCCCGGGACTGGATTCGAACCAGCACATCCTTGCGAACGCTGCGACCTGAACACAGTGCGTCTACCAATTTCGCCACCCGGGCATTTCTGCGTTAGTGGGGTGCAAATATAGTCAAATTTTCAGATCACCCAACAAAAGAAAAGAATTTTATAGCACCATTAAGTTGCATCCCCTCAGTGCGCTGTGGTCGGCACGGCCCAGCACTTCAAAACCATTATCATGTATGGTACCTATATCATCTGTAGCAATAAAGGCGCAGGAGTATACATTTGCCAGGTCCACAATATTAAGGCAGCCAGTACCTCTGTTTCTAATATCAAATGGATCATTGATATCGCGCACCAGCACACGCATAGTAGGGCTTGTTTCAAATATACCTGCATTTCTCGCATATGCCTGCGATAGCAATTCTGTCATACCATATTCAGAATGTACGTTATCAATACCCCACTGCTGTTTCAGATACTCATGCACCTGTTGGCGCGTCCATTCTGTTCTGCGGCCTTTCATACCACCAGTTTCCATTACAACAGTATGTTTCATATGCATAGGATATCTTTCGGCAAAATCAAGCAATGCGAACGTAACCCCTACAAGCAGCACAGGTTGTTGTCCCTCTTCCAGTCTTTTCAATACATCAGCCAGTTTATCAAATTCATTCAGATAAAAGCCACCATCTTTATGTCCGCTTTTTTCCATAAGTACCTTCGCCATATGCACAAGCGATGCCGTTTTTCGCTCCAGATAAGAAGGCAATAACGCTATTATCACATAGTTCGCCGGGTCGCCATAGAAATTGGTAAATCCTTTCAGCAAAGCATCTTCATATAGCTGGCCATCTGCTACAAAATGCCTTCCAGGCAGTTCGGCTGTTGTGCCGCTACTTTCAAAGACATAAGAAAAGTGCTCGTGGTAGCCAGTTACTACTTTATGCGTTTTAAAGAACGAGACAGGAAGAAATGGTATTTTGCTGATCGTGTCTACTGTAACTACATCAATGTTCAAAGCCCGAACAAATTGCCCATACAGTTTATTATTCTCATACTGATAGCTGAAAAGTGATAAAGCGATTTCTTCGAAATTATCTCCATTCACTTTGTCCAGATATTCGGTATTTATTAACTTAAAATTATGCGACACTTTAATTAACTTTGGATTATATGAAACGTTGTTGGGCGATCCTGTTCTTAGTACCAATACTGATAGTATCTTGCCAAAAGAATACTGTGTCAAAAATACCAAAAATAAGCTTAGCAGGCTTCCAGGGAGATTCTGTGGTAGCAGGTTCTCCGTATGACACAGTGACCATGCTCATTCACTTTATAGATGGAGATGCAGATGAAGGTGTGGACCCTAATAACACCAAAGGCTACTACGATATATATCTTAAAGATAGCAGGTACGATACAGGCTATGTAGGGTATTTTTTTCCGACCATTGATAAAGGTGTAGAAAACTCTTCAAAAGGTCTCGAAGGCACTATTATCTTCCAACAGCTGGCAGCACTTTTATCACCCCGTCCCGATTCTATCCACTCCAAATTTGGTGATACACTTAATTACGAGATCTATATTGCCGACCGAGCACGTAATACCAGCAATCACATTACCACTCCCAATTTTATTATAAGACCTTAGTACTTTTCTTACTGTCGATCATTATTGTATTAAATACACAATACAATATCCACCCATGTGCTATTTATTCCAATAATAGTCTTACCTATTGCAAGTCATTGTGCCCACAATACTTTCATCAATTTTCAGGTTAGAATCATTTCCCGACATCCATGATACATTGAACTTAGTAGGGTGCAATAATTATTTGCTGACGAATGCTATACAACCTACAGGACAATCACCACAACTACCACCTCTTTTCAACTACAAAACTATCCGTCAAGAATACTTATATCATTCCAGAGTATAGTGTAAATAGGAACAGGGTAACCATATGGTTACCCTGTTCCTATTTAAAGATGATGCAGCTAATTTTAGTTATCAGCCTTCACCAGTTTTTCTACAGATATCAAGTTGCCATCTGCATCAGATACCCTGATCATATAGATGCCATTTGCAAGACCTGATATGTTAAGACTCTTAGCGTTAGGTTGGCTGAATATTTCCTTACCATCAACACTGTTTATTGAAGCGTTAACAGTAAATGGAGCATCAATATATACAACATCTCGTGCAGGGTTTGGATAGATCCTTATGTTTTGTGTTGCCACCTTACTAACACCGGTACCCTGGAAGTTGAACGCTGGCGACATGTTGCTGCAACCATTGTTATTCGTTACATACACCGTATATACGCCGTTAGAGCTTGTAGTGTATGTGTTTGAAGTAGTAACACCGGTTACTGGCTGGTTATTTTTATACCACTGGTAAGTGGTAGAGGCAGCGGATGCTGTGCTGAGTACACCATCATAAGCAGTGATAGTAGGTGATGGCAAAGGATTGACCTGGATGGTCAACGGATTTGTGATCTCTGAACAGTTGCCTGCGTTCGTGAAAATAACACGGTATTGGCCATTTGCAGTAGCTGTGTAGGAAGATGCAGTCGATACATTACTCCAGGTAACACCAAGATCAGTACTCATCTGCCATTGGTAAGTAAGACCGATACCTGTACCTGCAGACAATACAGCACTTCCACCCTGGCAGAACGTAAGTGGTGAAGTAGTAGATATAACGTTGGCAGGCAATGGATATGAAGTAACACTCACAGCAGGGGTTGTATAGCTGCATGAACCATTAGAGATCACTGCAGAATAATTACCACTGGCATTAGCATTATAAGAACTGTTGGTTGCACCTTGTATCAGTGCGGTGCCGTTGTACCATTGGTAAGTATAGTTGCTGCCAGATGGTGCGGTAAATGTTACCCCATTGCTGCTGTCACATATTGATGTAGGACCCGAAGCTATAAGTGATCCGGATGGTACGGTCAGTGCTGTAACTTGTATAGCAGAAGACGTACCGGTACAACCGTTCAGGTCTGTAGCGAATAGACTATAGTTACCACTTGTTGTAGCATTATACTGAGGCTGTGTAGCAGCAGGACCTGGTATGTTAACACCACCTATCTGCCATTGGTATGTGGTACCACTGGTAGAGCCCACAAGTCCCACACTGCCTCCTGAGCAGAATGTAGTAGGGCTTAGAGGAGAAGCATTAGCTGTTGGTGAAGGGAACACAGTCACAGAATCTGGAGCAGAAATAGCTGTACAATGGTTTACATCGGTCACTGCAACTGTATATCTACCTGGGGTTATCGCAGTGTAAACACTATTTGTAAAACCAGTAATATTAGTACCGTCGTTTTGCCATTGGTAAGTATAACCAGTACCTATAGTACCTGCAAGAGACACATTGCCACCCTGGCAAAATGCTAATGGTGTATTAGTTGTGATAGTAGCCTGTGGCAACGGCAGTAAACTTATGTAGGCAACAAAGCTGGTATCTGCTGTAGCACAACCATTACCCACTATTACACGATACCTACCTGTATCAAGAACGCTGATGCTATTGATATTATAGACATTGGAATTGGGTGCTGAAGGTATATCCACATTATTTTTCTGCCACCTGTATGTAAGTGCGTTAATAGCAGTTACACTTATAGATGTTGGATATCCAAAACATACTGCTGAAGAAAGCGGCTGCGCAACTATCGGTGGCGCTGAACCCGGTATGAATTTTACTTTAACCGAAGTATCTGGTGCAGCACAAGCGCCGGTTATTACTACATAGTAAGTGCCTGAATCAGAATACGATGGCAGTAGCTTACTGTAAGAAGAGCTATTGGCACCGGCTATCGCACCGTTATTAACAAGTGGGCCAGGTGTACCTATGTGATACCATTGATACTGCAGATTTGCGCCCGTAGCTATAACCGTCATAAGTATAGATCCTGCATTTATACAACCACCAGGAGCTGCTGGCTGTTGTGTAATAACCGTTGGAGGGCAAGCCTCACCTATCTGGTAAGTACCTGCAAGGCCGGTTACTGCTAAAGAGTCCTCAGTAATGCTTGTTGCAGCGCCAGTTCCTGCATGTGGATAGTACCACGTAGTACCTGAAGGATTTACCCCCACTTTAAAGTTCTGATAATTAGCACCTGGTGCGATATCCGTAGGCATCCAGTTGAACTTGATAGAGATAGAAGAAGGCGAGTAGACAAGACTTGGAGAAGTGGTTATAGTATAGGTACGATTAAGCACTTTCGCAGGATTGAATGTTGAGAAAGGCAAATTGATCGAATATCCTCCTTTTGTACTTACAGCTATGTTACCAGCTGTTAGTATGTTGTTAGGAACAGAGCCTGTGGTCGTTAATGTAACGGGAGTAAAGTTATTACTATCACCTATAGGGTAGGTAAAATTGGCTGCAGCCAAAGCGCCTACAGCAGCATACTTCTGATAGCCACCCATTACCCATCCATTAGTAGCACTCGCATTGTTTGATGAAGCGGAAGCGCCAGTCTCTGCTAGGTTACCGGTAGCCATGATGATACGGCTTGGCACATTATTCACCGGAGTGAACGTCAGCATATCAGTACTTGGAAAGATAACATTTGAACCGGTATTAAATACTACATACGGCGAACTTAATACTTTTATATTGCCGAGGTTGGCAGTATTTGTGGTCAGATTTGTAAATATACCTGTCCCGCTTACTGTTTGTGGTAGAACCACCGGTGTGGCAGGGTTAACTGTAGCAGATGTATTGGTGCCTACAAATTTAAGCTGACCAAATGTAAGTGCACTCGCATCATCGGTAGATAATTTACCACCTGTATTTACAGTAAGATTACCATTAAATACCAGGTCATGACCAGACATTCTATATTCACCACCATTATTAATAATAAGTGAATTCTGTATACCCAGCGAGGCGGCAGGTGTTATTTCCCTGTTGGTTCCGCCAGGGCCATTCACTACCATATTGCTGAAGTTAAATACACCTGCATTACTGGCAGTGCTCACAAAGAAGCCTCTTGCACTACCTGCCGGGTCGGTAGACAAACCATTACCAAAAGTAAATGTGTGTGCTGAAGAGTCATTATATAAGGCACTAACACCAGTTACGTATTCAAATGTATACGGCAAGGCAAGGGCATTATTATAAGTTGTATCTGCATGCGGGTCAACAATGGTCACATTACCACCCCAAAGGTTAAGTAACGGAGTTGAAAGGCTAAACACTGCACGGCCATGTGGAACACTAAGTAAAGGGTTGCCACCGGCATTACCATCAACTACTATATTACCACCTGTCTGCGTAAAATAAGAACCTGGTAAAGATCCGAAGCTACCATTTATTGTCATGGTTCCCGTACCTACCGTAAGACCGCCAAAGTTTTGAAATGGCTTGTTACCACCGTTTAGAGGACCCATTGTAACAGTACCACCATTCATGGTGAAATTGCCATAGTTATAGATACCTACAAAACTTGCTAACGTTGTTGCATTAGCTGTACCATTAGTATTGGTAAGTAAAGTACCACCGTTAACGTTTACCACACCATTGTTTATCAACTGGCTGTCTACGTTCAGTGTAGTGGCCGCAGTATTCACATTCAATGTACCAAGTACTGTTAGCGCTTTAGCAGCACTTGTCGCAGTATTTACCGTAGTGGTCACACCGGGGTTAATAACGCACAGGTTAGCAGCTGTAGGCACTACACCTATATCCCAGGCACTCGCCGTGGTCCAGTTACCGTTTGTTATCGCCGTATATACACCATTTGTACCTGTAGCAATATCTGCACTTGCTGCACTCACATACCATGGAGTGCCGGTGAGGTCTGTTATCTGCAGCGTGTTTCTGGTCGCAGTAAAATTAGGTGCGCCGCCGCCACCACCGCCATTCGCGCCAGGGTCTGTTGTAAGGTGCGTCATGCGCAATTGAGAAACGTTTATAGGATTGATCAGGTTACCTGCTGTAGTTTTCACTGCAAGAGAAGCTCCGGCTATAAGCGTTAGTTGGCTTGAAGCCGTAAATGACCATGAAGCGTTGGTACGCACCTGCATAGTATATGCTGGTGGCGTATTATCTACTACTGCAGGGGTGAGCAGTGATGTACCTGTTGCTGGATTATGGGTAACCGTAATAGTACCACCTGCACCTAAAGCGTTGTTGGAACTAAAGTATATATATACGTTCCTGTTAGAAGCTCCATATGATATAGGGAAATAACCCTGACTGGTAAGACCGGTAGAAGAGTTAGGGAAAGTTGCGGCTATTGGCAGACCTGCAGTACCAAACCAACGGGTAAGAGACCCTGTAGTAAGCCGGACATTACCATTGCCCAGTACATTAATAAATGCACTACCAGCTATTGGTTCTACTATAGATCCCAGGTTCGTGGCTAAAGTGTTGTTACCAACAGTAAGATTATAAGTGCTCATGTCTATATCACCAGAGAGGAATGTAAGCGTTCCTGGAATGGTAGCATTGAACGGAACCTTAACAGCATTACCTGTATTCACATTGATCACTACATTGAAAGGGGGTGTAGATGTAGGCCACACTGCTGTTGTAGCAGTAATGTTGCCAGACGTATCATATGTAAGGGTTGAATTAGTTGTAGCATATTGCAATAACAATGAAGTATTGATAGGATTAGCATTGGTAGTAGAGATACGCACACCACCACCACTATTGATGTACAAGATAGGTGTTGATCCCATGGTATTGATACCTATCAGGTTAATACCGGCAGCATTACCCACACGGTAAACAATTGGTCCAGCAGGAGAATTACTAAGCGTAACACTTTGCTGACCCGTAGTACCACTAAAGTAAAGTATAGGCTGGGTTGTACCTATTCCTGAGCTTTTGATGATACCCCCAAGTTGGTTCAATGTACCTTTTATATTTACTACTTGGGCAGCAGTAGCATTAGCTCCGCTTGCAAGGTCTACTGTACCGCCTGCTTGTACAAAATTATTCAGATTATAAATATACCCTTGTGTACCAGCCAATACCCAACTACCACTACCTGTAGAAGTAACGTTAGTAGTACCGGTAACGGTCATTGGAGCTCCGGCCCAGTTAACCGCCGAAGTTTGATTAGATGCATTATAAACAAAATTGGCAAATGTTTGTGCCAGACCTGTACTTGCAGGTCCCGCAGTTGCCGTAGTATATCCTGATATCAGCAGTGTAGAGCCTGGGCTCCACGTAGCAATAGGCACAAAACCGCCAACTGTAGTATATTTATGATTGAAGGTACCATTGATGATCAGGTTGGTAGCTGTTGCTGTAGAGAATGGATCGGTATTAGCAGAACCACCTGCTGCAAGCTGTCCGGTAGAGGATATAGTGGTCACTGCGTTACTAAAATTGATAGTATTGACAACCGCGGTGTTGGCCACCTCAAGATTACCTGCTATTGTTGGTACAGAACCATTACCAAATACAAGGTTCAATGCCGATGTAGCGCCATCTATTATTAAGCCCGAACCATTTGCGATATTGATACCTGTAGCACCAGCTACCGCATTTATATTGGCAGTATAGGTAATAGCACTTGCATTGGCACGAAAGTGTACCTGTGTGTTGTTGGCAATGTTCATCTGCCCTATACCTTCACCTTTCACGTTAGTTACTGTATCAGATACCCCATTATCAAATACCAATATATCGGTAGGGTCAGGCACGATGCGTGATGGCGTCCAGTTTGTAGGTATTTGGTAGTTGCCCGATACGCTTTGGTTCCATGTATATATATTAGTACTACCAGTAGTTATATTACCTGTATTGCCATATGGCACGGCAGATGAGGCCAAAGTTGTATCGTAGGTTATAGAGCAAGTAGGACCTGTTGAAATTGCAAACGCAGTATAAGTGTAATTAGTACCTGGTGTAAGACTTACATCCGTAAATGTAGTGCCATTACTGATGGATACTACAGTACCATTAGTAATGGTATTGCCCACAGTATAAATATAATTGTCCTGCGGCACGCCTTGCAGTGGCCCTGCAGAACGCAGCACTATATAACCACCGGTTGGGGCAGGGCTGGCGGCAGTAAAACTACCTTGTACAATAGATGCGCTGCTTGAAAAGGTAAGATTGGTAGGCTGCGCTGTAGGTTTGCCACAAGGTGGTATATAGTCCACACGCAGGTCATCCATAAATGGATTGTAGTAATTATAATAATGTGAGGTATTGGCAACTGGGAACTGGTCATCGCCGTGAGCCTTGAATATTATATAAACACTACTGCTGGTATTGAATTGCGCGGGCAGGAATGATTGGCGTAATACCCATGATGATGAGACAGAGCTCAATGTATTGTTGGCCCACTGGAAAGAGTCGATAAGAACACCACCTGCACTCCAGGGACTATTATTAACATAAACATTTACCATACCTTCATTATAGTTGGTAGTGGTAGTGCTATTGTAGTTCCATATGTAATAAGAAAGCCTGAATGACCCCACACCAGTAGACGGGAAAAAAGAACTTAAATTCATCTTCGCCGTAGCTATCTCCGCAGTTACGTTAGTTAACGGATTTGGTGTTGAATACAAATTTTGATAATAACTTTGATAAAGTGTATTATAATACATACCGTATGTCAACATACCAGAATTATAGCAGGCACCCGGCTGAGTAGTATGTACTGTAGGACCATAATAATTATATCCATATCCTACCATCGTTCCATACGGACCAGGGTGAGGGGTAGAGCAGGTACCCCAGGGATAATACCCATAGCGCGTATAGCTACTGCCGCATGCGGCTATAGATATTGTAGTTGGCCACGAACAACTATAACTAATATCGGTTAGCCAGGTGGGGTAACCATACGGGTAATATGAGGTACCTGCATTTATAAAGTTGAAGATACTATCGGTCCAGCCCACCGGTTTGGAGAACATGGTTGATGCAGAGTCAAAACCTTCATTAAGTACCTGGGCATTACTTTGCGAAGAAGTGCCTAACAACGCTGCAACAAGCAGAAATAAGGTAAATGCTTTTTTCATAGACGATTAAATAATTTGCATTAATGACCTAAATACTAACGCATGTAGATCTTTTAAGTTAGTTGATCTAAAACGAAAGATAATTAATATTTAACAACAAAAGTGTTTTTAATTGTAACAAATTCTTTACAATTGATTTCAATTAAAGAGGATACTCCTACCCTGATAATTTATGACGTATTGATACATAATAAAGTTAGGGCAAAAAGAGCATTTGTTCAAAATATTGATACTGAACTGTTTACCAAAATAAACCAATAGGTATTTTAACGTTCAATAAAACAATATTTTCATATAAACAATATATATGTGAAGCAGTGATTAGTATTTAAGGCAATAAAATAATATTATATATTAGTTTATTGCCTTCTAAAATCACTTTTCAGAAATTTATTATAATACTGTAGATTATTTTCTGCCAGCTCGCTACTAAGTTCTACTATGTCTGCCTGCCACTGCTGTTTATGTGCAAAGCGTATCAGGTCGTCAGCGGTAGATGCACCATTGTAACCGCTACTGCGCAGTTGGTCGTAAGCAAGAAGGGGTGCCATGTCAAGAGCTGCTTCCCTAAAAGTGGAAAAGTCATCCTTAAAACTCTCTATGGTCATTTTATCTATCATTGGTTGCAGCTCTTTCACCACAAACCACTTACCCTCTATCTTTACAGACGAAAGGAAGTTGATAGGGCTGAATTGCATCACATACTCTGCGTAAATAATGCGGTTGGCATCGCTCTTGAACTTTGGTTGTTCCCGGTCGCTAACATCCCTGTAGCAGCTTTGCCTGGCTTCTTTTACATCCAACAGGTAATATTTATCGTTATTCTTGTTGTGGCACAGCACACAATAGCGGTGCAAACCTAAACTACCGGTGCCTGCTATGCGAAACGCTGCATCGAGAAATGTAAGACCTGAAAAATGCTTGTTCTGTTTTAGCAACGGCCTTAGCCCTGCGTATATCTCTTCTTTGCGCTTATCTGGTATGGGTAAGAAGTGCGTAGGGTCTTCTTTCAATTTATACGCTCCTTCTTTACCCTCTATCCTTTTTGTTATAAATTCCTGGCGGTCACGTTGCAATACTTGTTTAAAATATTTCTCAAGCACACCTGTTGCTACTCCGCGCTCCATCATCAGCGCT
Source organism: Flavipsychrobacter sp. (assembly GCA_965276955.1). GTDB lineage: Bacteria > Bacteroidota > Bacteroidia > Chitinophagales > Chitinophagaceae > JABDEZ01. The sequence continues at coordinate 37,744 of CBDIBP010000005.1, read as the reverse complement.
TTACCACGCAGCAGGGTATTAGAGTAGGTACTAACTATTTCCTTTAATGCTTTGTGAATTTCTTTTTCAGATGCCGACATCTGTTGGGCGGCTATGATGATGCTGGAAAGAAAGCGGGTTATCTCCGGCTCAGGGGTAAGCAAAATCGACTCATCAAAATCATTTACATCAAAGTAAACCTGCCTGTTCTCTCCTTTATACGATCCAAAGTTCTCGAAATGTGCATCACCGCATATCCATGTCCTCAGTTTGTTCTTAAAACCATAGCTATGTGCAAAGTCAGCAGCAAACAGGTGGCAGGTGCCCCTGAAGAACCTGAATGGGCTTTCTTTTAGCGCGGCCCATTTCAACGTTTTTAGGTTGGCAGGAAGCGTTGCATTATACTCATTGATCCTTTTGATTACTGACGACATGTAACTTTTTGATTAAAAATACATCGCCCTTATCAATTTATACAATGCAAAAGTATGCCTGTGTTATATTTTTCAATACATAGCTACCACGGAGGCGAAAATCCTCTTTTAGCTATGTATGAATCCAACGACCGCTATGCCGACATAGCACGAATAATTAAACTATTCAATTAATAAGTTGGAGCTGTTTTTTTAGGTGTAGTCGATTGCACATCAGTAGCACCTTTAGATACCGATGTAGCCTGTTTTTCGGCATCTGCGGTACCATTTTGCCTATTGTATTTTTTCTTTTTATGATGCTTAGCTTCTTTTGTGGTCTCTGCTTTCGCGGGTGGTGTTGCCTGCTGTGCTATAGCTTCGGTACTAAATAATGCAAGAAGCGCAACTGATACAAGTATCTTTTTCATCTGTTATATTGTGTTGTTGTAAAAATAAGATATAAAATATAGTTCATTATTTTTCATCCTCACTAAGCCAGTCATCTGTAAAGTGGCGCTTTTCCATAGCCTTGGCAAACTTATCAGCATTATAGCTTTCTGATCTGTTCCTGGGTATAGAAAGGCTCTCCCAGTCTTTTCCTTTCAATACTTTAGCTATATACACTATCTGCCCTACATGGTAAGAATAATGAGCTACTTGTCTATTTATAGCCTCCAGTATAGTATGCCCCTCATTACGGATGTAAATGACCTTGCCCAGGTCATCATCGGTAATGCTGGCCAAAGCATTGAAGAGGCAGGTCCACCCTTCCTCCCACTTTTGTATCACTTCTTCGCGGCTATACATGTCATCTTCAAACTCTGCATCACGCGTACGCCAGGGCTTTTCCCCGTCTGTGGTCAGGAAGTCGGTCCAGCGGCTTAGCATATTACCCCACATGTGCTTTATTATAGTGTGTATGCTGTTGCTTTCTGCGTCTGGGCGCCAGTCCAGTCCTTTATCATCTACACGTTCTATGGCTTTATCGGCCAGCATTTTATACATCCTGAACTGCCGCTCAGCGCTTTTAAGGTATTGTATAGTTGCCATATAGTTAGCTTCAGGTTCCGTATTGTGTAGTATTTGATACTACCATTATCTTATCGGGGTTAGGTAGGTCTGTAAATCCGAACTGGCGGTAAAGGTCATGGGCATCTTTCGTAGCAAGCATAAGTCTTCGGCAGCCTTTTACCCAGCCCTGCTCCATTATTGCTTGCATCATTATCTTGCTCAGTCCCTTGCCTCGGTGCTCTTCTTTCACATATACATCGGCTAGGTAGCCAAATACCGCATAGTCGGTTATTAGCCGGGCATAGCCCACCTGCTCCTTGTCTTTTAAAATGCCAATAGTAAATGAATGCTGAAAAGAGGTCTCAACAATATCGTACGGTATGTTCACAGCCCAGTAAGAATATTTTGACAACCAATCATGTACTTGGTCTACATGCAGCAATGCCTTATTACTGGTAATGTGGTAACCATCATACATTATATCTATTGGCTGTACATCCATAATGCTTACTTCTTGCGTGGCTTCCTTATCGGTTGTGTATTATGCTCCAGTATCGATGCTTCTTCTGTGTTGCGCGATGAGGACAGCATAATATTTATTTTATTCACTTCATCTTGTGTAAAATAGCGCCACTTACCTGGCTGTAGGTCGCCCAGGGCAATGTTCATGATGCGCACACGGGTCAGCTTCATTACCTTATATCCCAGGTGCTCGCACATTCTTCTTATTTGCCTGTTCAGGCCCTGCGTCAGCACTATACGAAACCGCTTGTTTCCCTCCTGCCGCACATAACATTTTTTCGTTATTGTGCCCATCAAAGGAATGCCATTACTCATAGCTTGTATAAAATTATGATCTATCGGCTGGTCTACACTTACTATATATTCCTTTTCATGGTTGTTGCCGGCGCGCAGTATCTTATTTACCACGTCACCATCATTGGTCAGAAATATTAGCCCTTCAGAATCCTTATCCAGCCTGCCAATAGGAAATATACGCTTAGGGTGATTGATGTAATATATTATATTAGACCGATCCTTTACATCTGTTGTAGAAGTAACACCCTGTGGTTTATTAAAGGCAATGTATATAGGCTTTACTTTTTTTCGTATCGGTTCGCCATCCACCTCTACGGTATCTCCCTCAAGTACGCGATCTGTCTTTTGGGCCAGTTCGTCGTTAATGGTCACGCGTGCCTGCTCTATAAGAGCATCAGCCTCCCGCCGGCTGCAAAAACCCGAGGCGCTGATATACTTATTCAGGCTTAAACCTTGTGCTTCATCTCTGGGTCTCAATGCTTTTTTTAGGTTATGTTTTTAAAACTGAACTTAGTAAGTAGTATTCTGGTTTCTGAAATCGCCACGTTTCCAGGCTTCAAAAAAATCGGCCCAGGCCAGTGGGTTCAGTATATTCATTGGCGCCTGCTGCCCATAGTAAACAGCCTTGTTGGCCTGGTCTTGCTGATAAACACCCTGCGACTCGCGCCCATCTTTTGGCAAAGTATACGCCAGCGCCCTTAATGTATATTTGTTGGTATTGCGCCGGGCCAGTTCATACTGGTCATCTGGTATATGCCAATAGCGGAACGCATAACCAAAATGATCTTTATCTGGTAAAGGTCGTATAATGGTCTCTGGCAAATAAAATGTATCCTGCACCATAAGTTGTATCAGCGAAAAGTATTGGCCCTTAATATCTTTAGGTATCACATACTCTTTAGAACGAAAGCCCACTTCAGAGAATTGCAACGTATCGCCTTTGTAACAAACTAGGGAGAACACGCCCGATGGACTGGTCTCTACCCCACGGTTCTTACTTTTCACCAATACCTCAACCCCCATTACGCCACGCAAACTGTCTGCCGTCATGGTCACCCCATTGATCTGTACAATGTTATCGAACCAGTTTTGGGCATGCACATTTAGCGATGTAAGCGCCATAGCCAACGTAAAGGAACAAATGATTAACCTAAATTTCATGCATAGCAAAGTTAAGTAATTCAAAAGGTGATAACATTATGCTCACTTGGCTTTTATTGTGTAAGAACAGTTAAAGTTATTCCACTCTGCGACTTCGCCGAAAAGAGGACGTTTTACCGTATTTTTGCACTGCTGAAATGCAGCACAAACATACAAATGATAACAAAAGAAGCTATATTAAGTGCACTAAGTCATGTAGAAGAGCCTGATCTGGGAAGCGATCTTGTAACGCTCAACATGATACGCGATGTGGTCATAGACGGCAAAAAGGTATCATTTACCGTGCAGCTGACCACCCCCGCCTGCCCCTTGAAAGAATTGATAGAAAGGGCCTGCATAAACGCTATACGCCTCCTGGTGGACAAGGAGGCTGAAGTGACAGTGCATATGGATGCCAAAGTGAACAGCAACCGCAAAGACAATAAAAGTGTTTTACCCGAGATAAAGAACATCATAATGGTCGCCTCCGGCAAAGGAGGTGTTGGTAAGTCTACAGTAGCGGTGAACCTTGCCATAGGACTTGCAGCACAGGGTGCATCAGTAGGATTGCTCGATGCCGATATATATGGACCATCCATACCCATAATGCTGGGCATGCGCGATGAGCGGCCCAAAATGATGACAATAGAAGGTAAAGGCATGATAGTACCCATTGAAAGATTTGGTATAAAAGCCATGTCAATTGGATTATTGATCGATGAAAAGCAAGCAGTGGTGTGGCGCGGCCCTATGGCCAGCTCTGCACTCAAGCAGTTCATAAGCGATGTACACTGGGGCGAGCTCGACTATCTGGTAATAGACCTTCCTCCTGGCACCGGCGATGTACACCTCACACTGGTACAAACGATACCTGTCACCGGGGCTGTTATAGTATCTACCCCACAGGCGGTAGCTGCGGCCGATGCCCGCAAGGCCATAATGATGTTCAAACAACCGCAGATAAATGTCCCTATACTGGGCGTGGTAGAGAACATGGCCTACTTTACCCCTGCAGAACTACCCGAGAATAAATACTACCTGTTTGGCAAGCATGGTGCCCGTAAAATGGCCGAGCAATTTGAACTGCCATTTCTGGGAGAGATACCCATAGTGCAGAGCATACGCGAAGGCGGAGATACGGGTATACCTGCTGTATTAGGCGATGAACCAATATCAAGCAAAGCATTTATGGACCTGGCCAGCCGGGTAGCACAGAATATAGCTATCCGCAATGCCAATCTGGAGCCTACCAAGGTGGTGCAGATGGTAGAATAGAACTTATCTTCAATAAAGAAGCCCCTTATACTGCAACCGTATAAGGGGCTTCTTTATTGAACACGGGTATCTACCAGTCACTCTTTTTAGTATCCTTTGCAGCACGTTCCAATTCTTCCACAAATGAGGTGAAGGACGCATCAAACTTTTCCTCCAGTTCATCGTAAGGTGCAGGTATGATGCGTTTTATCTGTAGGCCTTCAAAAGGGCCCTTTCGCTCATTGCCCGTCATATCCAGGCCGTAATAATAAAATGTATTAGCCACTACTTTCATTTTATTATCCTTAAAGTAGATGGTAAGTTTAAAGTTGGCTACTTGGTCGTGTAAGTGCTTATTTTTTATGTTCTCAAGTTTGATCGTTGGTGTGGTAACAATGGTCTCGAAGCCTTTGTCGTCATACATTATATTGTTATCAGCTGTCTTAACGTGGCTTACTATCCACATTTTCATTTTTTTATATAAAGCTTCCTGGTTGTTCCCGTCAGCATTTATTACTTTTTCATAGGTCCATTGCCCATCTGTACCTTTTTGCAATACACTGGAGTGGAACTCACCCGCAAACGCATCGGCAAGACTAAACAAGCACAACAGGAACGTGCAACAATAAAATTTCATGATAAGATATATTTAGGTCAGCAACTTACTTATTGTTCGCTCAACATAAACCGCAGTACCAAACAGATAATGTTTATTTAACCTTTACTGATGACATGCGACTTATGACCTGCGACTAAAGACTTATGATTATCTTGCACCCTTATTAACTGTTAGAATGGATTTTAAACGATACCTGGTCACGTCAGCATTGCCTTATGCCAATGGTCCTATACACATAGGTCACCTGGCGGGCGGCTACTTGCCAGCAGATATTTATGTGCGCTACCTGCGTGCACAAAAGAGGGATGTGAAATTTATAAGTGGTAGCGATGAGCACGGTGTGCCCATAACCATTCGCGCTATGCGCGAGGGCATTACCCCGCAGCAGGTAGTAGACAAATACCACGAAATGATGAAGGATAGCTTTGCCAAAATGGGCATCTCCTTCGATATTTATTCCCGCACTTCATCTACCACCCATCACGATACATCGCAGGCATTCTTTACAAAGCTGTATAACGATGGGGTATTTGAAGAAAAAGAAAGTGAACAATATTATGATGAGGAGCACGATGTGTTCCTGGCCGACAGGTATATAATAGGTACATGCCCGGTTTGTGGCAACCCTAATGCCTATGGTGACCAATGCGAACGTTGCGGCAGTACACTTTCTCCCGAGATACTGATCAACCCGCACAGTGCATTGAGCCAGGCCAAGCTGGTAAAGAAGCTGACCAAACACTGGTATTTTCCGCTGGATAAATACGAGAATTGGCTGAAAGAATGGATAGTGGACGGTAAGAAGGATGAGTGGAAAGCTAACGTATATGGCCAGTGCAAAAGCTGGCTGGATAGTGGCCTGCAACCGCGCGCCATGACCCGCGATAGCAATTGGGGCGTGCCTGTACCCCTGCCCGATGCTAAGGGCAAGGTGCTCTATGTGTGGTTCGATGCACCTATTGGCTACATAAGCGCCACAAAGGAACTCACGAACCAGTGGGCCGACTACTGGTGTAAGGAAGATACAAAGCTGGTACACTTCATAGGTAAGGATAATATTGTTTTCCATTGCATCATATTCCCCGCCATGCTGAAAGCGCATGGAGGTTTTGTATTGCCAGACAATGTACCTGCCAATGAATTTCTGAATATAGAGGGCGAAAAAGTATCTACCAGCCGCAACTGGGCGGTATGGGTGCACGAATACCTGGAGGATTTTCCCGAACAGCAGGACCTGCTCCGCTATGTACTATGCGCTAACGCACCAGAGACCAAAGACAATGATTTTACCTGGAAAGATTTCCAGGACAGGGTGAATGGTGAACTGGTATCTATATTCGGCAATTTTGTGAACCGGGCTTTTGTACTGATGCACAAGCTATGCAAGGGCAAAGTACCCCGCCTGCACAAAGAACTGCTTACCGAAAGGGATAATGAACTGATAGCCGCGATTGGCAATGCCAAAACGCTGGTTGAAAGCAACATAGAGAACTACAAGTTCCGCGATGGCCTGTTCGAGGTTATAGACCTGGCCCGCAAAGGCAATAAATACCTGCAGGATTGTGCACCATGGAGCCTGGCAAAAACGCCGGAGCTACAAGTAGAAAATCAATTATTGATAGATAACTGCCTGCATATATGCCTGCAGCTAACCGCTAACCTGTCTATACTTATCGCTCCTTTCTTACCTTTCACGGCTAAGAAGATGATATACATGATGAAGGTTGTGGAACGTATGCTGGACTGGGAGAATGCTGGCAAAATGAACCTGCTCAATGAAGGTTACCCTTTACGTCCACCAGAGTTATTGTTCCGCAAGATTGAGGATACAGAGATGGCATTACAGGTAGAAAAATTAAAAGGCAGGGCAATAAATACAACAAAACCAATGGAACCCGCTCCGGAGAACCAAGTAAAAGAAACAGTAGTAGAAACTAAGCATGAGGCTCCAGCAAAGGAAACCATAACATTTGACGACTTTGCCAAAATAGACCTGCGCGTGGGCACTATACTAAGTGCTGAAAAAGTGGAGAAAGCGGACAAGCTGTTGAAACTGCAAGTGGATATGGGTACTGAACAGCGCACTATAGTAAGCGGCATTGCACTTCACTTTAAGCCTGAGGATATCGTAGGCAAGCAGGTAACGGTGGTTGCCAACCTTGCCCCTCGTAAAATGAGAGGCATAGAAAGCCAGGGAATGATACTAATGGCTGAAGATGCCGCGGGCAAGTTGATATTTGTATCGCCTGTGGAGCATACAAATGCAGGTAGCGAAGTAAAATAGTTGCAGTACCATAGCAGCTCTACGATATTTATTTTAAATTTAGCTTTTAAAATATGAAAAAGCGGACCCTTTGGTGGATAGTAGGGGGTAGTATAGTACTACTCATCATCCTTATTGCGGTGGCCAAGTCTACCGGCGATAATGGAATAAAAGTTGCTGTAGAAAAAACAGCACAACACACCATTACCGAAACAGTGACCGCCAGCGGTAAAATATACCCCGAAACGGAAGTAAAGATAGCGCCTGAGGTAAGCGGAGAAATAACCCAGCTGAACATACAGGAGGGCGATAGCGTACACAAAGGTGATATACTGGTAAAGATAAACCCGGCTATATACAACTCTATGGTAGACCAGGCAAGCGCATCTGTAGAGCAATCGCGGGCCAGTGCGGGGAATAGCAGGGAAATGATGGCCCAGGCAGAATCGCAAATGCAATTGGCGCTGGCCACTTACAACCGCAATAAAAAGCTGTTCCAGGACAAAGTGATATCACAACTGGAATTTGAGCAGGGCGAGGCCAACTACAAGAGTGCTAAAGCCAGTTACGATGCTGCTAAAGCCAGCACTACAGGTGGCCAGTATGGTATAAAAGGCGCACAGGCCAATCTAAGCCAGGCGCACGAGAATTTACAGAAAACAACTATCATAGCCCCTACATCAGGTATCATATCGTTGCTGAATGTTAAAAAAGGCGAACGTGTGGTAGGTACCGCACAAATGGCCGGTACAGAAATGCTCACCATTGCAGATATGAGCCGCATAGAAGTACGTGTAGATGTTAGCGAAACGGATATTGCCAAAGTAAAATTAGGCGACACCACCATTATAGACGCCGACGCCTACCGCAACCGCAAGTTTACCGGCATTGTATCAAAAATAGGAGTGTCCAGCAGCAAAGCAGGTACTACCACAGCTACCAGTACCGACCAGGTGACCAATTATACGGTGCACATATTGATACTTCCTGCGAGCTATGCAGAATTGGCCGCTAATTTGTCTAAAGGTAAGTTTGTCTTCAAACCCGGGATGTCTGCTTCAGTAGAGATACAGACCAATAGGCAAAACAATATATTGTCCGTACCGGTTAATGCCGTTACCACCCGCGACTGGCCAGATAGTGTTAAGAACAAAAAGAACAATACCCCAGACAACACAGATATACGGCAAGTTGTATTCGTTTACAACAGTAAGACCCAACAGGTTACTATCAGGGACGTACAGACGGGCATACAGGACAACCAATATATACAGGTTACCAAGGGGCTTGATGTAGGAGAGCAAGTAGTGATCGCACCGTATGGCGCCATAGCGCGTACACTTGCTGATAAAACAAAGGTGACCATAGTTGCTAAGGACAAGCTCTTTGAAGCAAAAGCCGGTAGCTAACATTATTTAATATTAATACATTTGGAATTGCACGATCAGAAATTGGGTAAAATAGGCATTATAGGCAATGGAAGCTGGGGAACAGCACTTGCCAAAATACTTACTGACAATGGGGAGCAGATATACTGGTGGGTTCGCAACAAGGAATCGATAAAACATCTTGTTACCAGGCATCACAACCCACACTACCTTACATCTGTAACATTCTTACCCGAAACAATAATACCTACGCACGACCTGCAGGAGGTACTTACTAAATGCCAGACCATAATAGTATGCGTGCCCAGCGCCTATGCCCAGGATGTTATAGAAAGTGTGGACAAGAGCCTGTGGCAGGGTAAGAAGATAATATCGGCCATCAAGGGTATACTACCCGATAGCAACCTGCTGCTGAATGACTACCTGGAGCAATACATGCAGCTGGACATTGAAAATTATGTAGCACTCACTGGCCCCTGCCATGCAGAAGAAGTTGCTGATGAGCGCCTGTCTTATCTTACATTTTCAGGCCTCAACGATGGGCTGGCGCGCAGTGTATCAAAAATATTCAACAATACATACATCAATACCACATTCAACCACGATGTGTGGGGAACACAATTTGCTGCGGTACTGAAGAATATATATGCTATAGGTGCCGGTACTGCCCGCGCTTTGGATTATGGCGACAATTTCCTAAGTGTATACATTACCAACTGTTACCGGGAGATGTATAAATATCTCGATGCACACTTCGTTAAAGTACATCCATCTAATGAGCATCCTGACTTTCACACCAGCGCTTACTTGGGCGATCTGCTTGTTACCTGCTACTCTCTGCACAGTCGCAACCGCACATTTGGCGCCATGCTGGGCAAGGGCTATAGCGTAAAGGCAGCCATGCTGGAGATGAACATGGTTGCTGAGGGCTACTATGCAGCTCGTGGCATGCAGGCCATATCAACATCTATGAAAATAGAGATACCAATAGCCAGCATGATATATAAAATGCTATGGGAGAATATGAACCCGTCAGAGGCATTCTTAAGGCTGGAGAAAATGCTTTCTTAATTACCATGAGATAATAACATGTACTATGAGGCGGAAGTTGCTATACCTTGCATTCTCTATATTACCCTTGTGCGCGTACGGGCAGCACTATTCAGATTCTATCACTCATTTTCGCCAAAAATATAAACAAGACTTCCTGGAGGATGCCCGTAGCCCGTTAACTGCCAATGACACTGCCTACCTGCGCTTCTACCCTGCTAACGCCCAATATCGTGTAACGGCCAGGTTTATACGCACGCTCGATACCCAACCGTTCACCATGCTTACCCACAGCGGTAAAATGAAGCACTACAGTGAGTACGGCTACGCAACCTTCAAACTGAACAAGAAGATCTGCACGCTGTACGTGTATCAAAGTTTGGATCTCATAGCAAAAGATGCCAAGTATAAGAACGACCTTTTCATTCCTTTTCATGATCAGACCAATTATGCAGAAACTTTTGGTGGAGGCAGATATTTAGACCTTACCATACAGGATATTCATGATGGTACGCTGGAGATCGACTTCAATAAATGCTACAATCCCTATTGCGCATTCAAAGGTGGCTATGCGTGCCCCATTCCTCCTAAAGAAAATGACTTGGCAATAGCTATAAGGGCAGGAGAAAAGTTATTTGGCAAGCCCGTAAAGGAATAAAAAATCCGGACTGCTATAAGCGGCCCGGATCAAATATTAATATTGGGGTAACAACTACTTGATACCCAGCTTAGCTTTTACAAAACCAATGATGTTATCATCTGGTGCTGCATATAGCAAAGAACCGCCGCTCGCATCGAACACATAAGTGTAGTTCTTTTCTTTAGCCACTTCGTTTATAGCCTTAGTTACTTTTTCAGTAATAGGCTTGTACATTTCTTCTTTCTTGCTTTGTATCTTTTCCTGTGCACTCTGTTGCAGGCCTTCTATACGGTTTTGCAGGTCCAGGAGTTCCTTTTGTTTTACTTCTTTTACAGGGTCGGTCATTGTTTTTTCACCACCTTGGTACTGTTGCAATTTTGACTGATATTCTTTGCCCATTGTTTCCAGTTGATCTTGGTAAGATTTGGCATATTTAGATATAGCAGTATCCGCTTTCCTTATCTCAGGCATAGCAGCAAGCAGTTCAGAAGAATTTACATATCCCAGTTTAGGCGCAGCCTGCGCCATTACAAAATTGCTCATCAATAAACTGCAGGCGATAACGATCAATACTTTTTTCATCAGGAATTATTATATTTTTTTATTTTAAGTTTTGCAAAATAACTGCCATTATTTGTTTATTCCAAGAATTTTTAAAACATCGTCACTGCGGTCCAGTTTCGGGTCGGCGTAAAATAGCGTAATGCCACCCGCTTTATCCAGTACCAGGTCATATGCACGTGATGAGGCCATTTTCTGCACCGCATTATACATACGGTCTTGTATAGGCTTTACCAGTTCCTGGCGTTTTTTAAATAGATCTCCTTCGTAACCAAAACGTTGTTTCTGTAGGTCTTTAGCTGTTTTCTCCTTGCTCACTATTTCATCCTCTCTTTTCTTTCTCATGTCATCGCTCAGCATAGGGCGCTCAGCCTGGTAAGCTTTATACATCCTGTCCACCTCTGCCATACGGTTGTCTATCTCTTCCTGCCATGTTTTAGACAGGTTGTCCAGTTTGGTCTGTGCGTCCTTATAGTCGCTTATTTTTTCCAGTATGTACTTAGAGTCTATAGTACAATAGTGCTGTGCATCAGCTTTGATCACAGAAGTTACTACCAGCAGCAATACTACCATTAACTTTTTCATAGCTAAGAATTTTAAAAGTTTAAAAGTTCATCAATCCGGCTCAAAGCCAAGCATGAATGTAAATTTAGATATATCTTTAAATCCAGTAATGCCGGCCGCCTGATTATACCTATCAATACCCACGCCATAATCCAGACCCAACAACCCGAACATAGGCAGGAAGATACGAACACCCACACCTACATCCCTGTTTAGCTGCAGCGGATTGTACACTTTAAAGTTGTCCCAGGCGTTGGCAGCATCAGCAAACACAAGCCCATAGATGGTTGCAGTAGGTGATAGAGAGAATGGATAGCGTAGCTCAGTTGTGTATTTGTTAAAAATTGTAGCCTGCGATGCATACACCTCATAACCACGTTGCGATATGATATCGCGGCCTATGAAATAAGAGTACCCTGACAAACCGTCGCCCCCAAGTTGGAACCTGTTCAACGGTGAGAAACCAATGTCCGGGTTGTAATAACCGATGAAGCCATACTTGGTCGCGAATCTCAATACCAGGTTACCCACTATCTTTTGATACCAGTCTGCAGTAAACCGGTACTTGTGGTATTCTATCCATTTATACTTCTGAGACGAAGTTTCCATTGCGTAGTTTTGTCCGGTAAATGCACTATACGGCGGCGTGAACTGGAACGTGAAACTGATATTAGAACCACTACGTGGATATAATGGCTGGTCTATTGAGTTTCGTGCTATAACGAATTTAAAATAAAGGTCGTTCGCCGTTCCGTCTGTAAAGTCGGCCAGCAATGCATAATCCTTCAGTTTGTAATTGTTGTAGAACAAGCCATACGTTAATACAAAAAAGTCATCTGGTACTTTCAGGCGTTTGCTAATGGCTATACCACCACCTATCACGCGCAGGTAATTAGCGTTAGGATCGGTACCTACTGCGGCGGAAGAGTACTTGCTATATACAAAGTTCGTAGTAAGTGCGTTTGGCTTATGCCCACCAAGCCAAGGCTCTGTAAAGGAAGTATTGAATGAGTTGTAATACTGACCATTAGATTGGTAATTTATAGAGAACTTCTGTCCATCACCCACCGGTAGCGGATCCCAGAATTTAGGCTTAAAGATATTTCGGATAGAGAAGTTGCTGAATACGATACCAACATTACCATAAAAGTTGATGCCGCCACCAAAACCTGCTGATAACTGCAACTGGTCGCTCGATTTCTCTACTACTGTATATTCTATATCCACCGTTCCATCTTCAGGATGTGGCTTAGGCTGTATACCTATCTTCTCCTGGTCAAAGAAACCAAGGTTAGCTATTTCGCGCTGTGAACGAATAAGGTCAGAACGGCTGAACTTATTACCCGGCAGCGTACGTAACTCGCGACGTATCACGTGCTCATTGGTACGGTCGTTACCATATATGGTTATATCCCTTATGGTAGCCTGCGATCCTTCTGTGATGCGCATTTCATAATTAATGGTATCACCAATTATAGAGGTCTCTACCGGGTCGATATTAAAGAACAGGTAACCATCATCCATATACAGGCTACTTACGTCTTCACCACCACCTTCGGGGCTTAGTTGGCGTCCCATACGCGTTTCCAGAAGTTGTTGGTTAAATACGTCACCCTTCTTTATGTTCAGCGTTTTGGTAAGCTGCTCATTAGAGTATTTTGTATTCCCTTTCCAGGTAATGTCGCCGAAATAATATTTATGGCCTTCCTTTATTTTGATATCTATATTGATGTTGCCATTATCTACAGGATATATAGTATCTGCAGCAATGGCTGCATCACGATAACCCAGTGTATTATAATATGCTATCATCGACTGCTTATCATCCTCGAATTTGGTTTGGTTGAATTTAGATGAACTAAAGGTGAGTTTCACATATGGGTCCAGTGCATCTATTGTCTTCGATAGCGACAAGAAACCAAAGTTAGTAATGTACTTTTTAAATGAGCGCTTGTTAGAACTGTAAACGCTTTTTTCATCAGCAGCATGCAGCGTGAAGCGCATCATTTCTTTAGTAGACTTCAAGGAGTGCCTCAACTTGGCCTCAACAGCATTGTTATTGCCCGATATGTTTATCTGGTTAATGTGGGTCTTATTGCCTTTGTTTATTACAAAGGTGAGCATCACCTTATTGGCAGCAATAGTATCTGTTTTTTCCAGTACTACTACTGATACTCTGCCAAAGCCTTTATCAGTATAGAACTTCTTTATTCTTACAACTGCCTCTTTCTTGGTGGCCTCTGTCACCACCCTTTCTTTTATCAGGTTCAGTTTTTCTTTCAGCTCTTTAGCCTCCGAAGCCTTTATACCCTTAAAATTATACCTCCCCAGTCTTGGTCTCTCTTCCACATGTATCTCCAAGAATACTTTATCGCCAATTATTTTAGAGATAATGATATTTACGTTAGAAAATAGCTCTTGCTTCCAAAGACTTTTTATTGCTTTTGCTACCTTATCATCGTTAGGCAAACGTAGTTTTTGGCCTACGGTAAGGCCGGTTACTGCAAGCAGCAGGTCCTGGTCCAGGTACTTGGTACCGCTTACAGTTAGCCCACCCAGTTCATATTCCTTAGGCTTTTCGGGGTCTGCACCCTGCGCGCCCTGGTATTTTTGCAGCCCGCCACCACCACTGCGGCCTATCTGCCCATAAGACACTGCCGTGCACACCACGAATACACACAAAAGGCAAATGCGCAAAATACTTTTATACATGCTGGGGAGAGTTCGTTTGAATTTGTTCACTGGTTTTGCCGAAACGGCGTTCGCGTTGCTGATAATTAAGCAATGCTTCATATAGATTTTGTTTTCTGAATTCAGGCCAATGCACGTTTGTGAAATATAGCTCTGCATATGCCAGCTGGTACAATAGGAAATTGCTTATCCTGTGTTCTCCGCTGGTCCGTATCATCAGTTCAGGGTCTGGGAACGCTGATGTATTCAAATACTTATGAAATAACTCATGTGTTATATCTTCTGGCTTCAGGTTACCAGCCATAGCGTCCTTTGCAATATTTCGTGCTGCCTCCGTTATTTCCCATGTTGAGCTGTAGCTAAGTGCCAGCACCAGGTTCAGTCCGGTATTGATCGCAGTTATTTCTATCGCTTCATTCAGTTCTTTCTGGCATACCTCTGGCAGGCTCTTAAAATCGCCTATCACGTGCAGTCGCACATTATTTTTTTTCAGTTCGTCTACCTCCCGGCGTATGGTATTCACCAGCAGTTCCATAAGTGCATTCACTTCTTCCTGTGGTCGTTTCCAGTTTTCGGTAGAAAAAGCATAGAGGGTAAGGTAAGATATACCCAGCTCTGCACTTGTATTCACTATTTCGCGAACGCTTATTACACCTTCGTGATGGCCATATACCCTGTCCTGGCCTTTTTCTTTGGCCCATCGCCCATTGCCATCCATAATAATGGCTACATGCTTCGGCAGAAGAGTAAGGTCAAGAGTTCCTAATAGATCCATAACAGATATCAGCAGTTGTGTAAAAAGGTGTGCAAAGGTACAAAAATAGATAGTAGCTTATTGTATCAAAATATAACACAATAGTTTAACTCCATTTTAACGGCACGGTGGCCGGTATGCAACAAACAAGCCTGAAACCATAAAATATATTTCACCACAGCTTGGTTCTTAACTTTTATGCTTAATATAGTTGCGTCAAAAATATACTATGGTCACCAATTTAAGCAGCAGCAACACCATACTTTGTGAATGGGTGAAAGAGATACGGGATACTACTGTTCAAACCGACCGCATGCGTTTCCGAAGGAATATGGAGCGTATAGGTGAAGTTGCAGCTTATGAAATAAGCAAGCTGTTACCATACAAGCAGGTAAAGATACAAACGCCTATGGGCGAAACAGTGTGCAACGAACTGGAGCAACAACCCGTAATTGCTACCATATTGAGGGCTGGGGTACCATTGCACCATGGGTTGCTGAACTATTTTGATAAAGCAGATAATGCCTTTATTGGCGGTTACCGCAAACACGATCGCGACGGCAATTTCGAGATAGACCAGCAATATGTCACATCGCCATTACTTTCCGGTAAAACACTTATCGTTGCTGACCCTATGTTGGCTACCGGCGCATCTCTCATCTTGGCACTGGATACATTAGTTGAGTTTGGCCGCCCCCGAGCCATACACATTGTTACCGCTATTGCGTGCACTGTAGGTATAGAAATGATAGAACGTAAGTATACGGATATAAATATATGGGCTGGTGATATTGACGACGAGCTTACTGCCAGGGGCTACATAGTGCCCGGGCTGGGCGATGCAGGCGATCTGGCCTATGGCAATAAAATTCAGGGCTAGACCCAACCAAAATAAAATTTAACGCCGTCTTGTATAATATCAGGAATTGACTTATTTTGCTTGCGGAAATTCAAATTCTGCTAAACTTATTATAAAATATATCTCACGATGAAGAAAATATTACTAGGGGTAAGTGCTGCTATGATGTTGACGTGTTCCGCGATGGCCCAGGATATTCACTACACTCAATATTTCACTTCGCCGCTTACACTAAATCCAGCTCTTACAGGTCTGGTGCAGAATGACCTGCGTTTTTCAGCAAATTACAGAACACAGTGGGCAAGCGTATCTTCCAACCCATACATCACAGGTACTATCGCATTTGATATAGCTACCCTGAAAGGTAAATTACCTGAAGGCGACGCTTTGGGCCTTGGCATATTGGGCTTGTACGACAAGTCTGGTGAAGGTGGATTGCAAAATACCACAGTAGGTCTTTCTGCAGCTTATCACAAAGCATTCGGCGCATCTAAGCAACACACCATATCTTTAGGCGTACAGGGTATGCTGGTGCAAAAAAGCCTTGACTTCACCAAACTGAAATTCGAAGCACAGTTCGATGCTGCTACGGGTGGTACTCCATACCCATCAGGCGAAACATTTGGTTCT
The DNA here is from genome assembly GCA_965276955.1 of Flavipsychrobacter sp. Classification (GTDB taxonomy): domain Bacteria; phylum Bacteroidota; class Bacteroidia; order Chitinophagales; family Chitinophagaceae; genus JABDEZ01. The sequence goes on along the minus strand of CBDIBP010000005.1, from coordinate 21,109 downwards.
GCTGACCTTAGTTATGCCGACTTCAATGCAGGTTTAATGTATTCAGGCCACGTAAGCGAGCATGCTACTGCTTATGCAGGTTTTTCTTACTATCACCTTACAGAACCAGTTGAAACTTTTCAAAGCAGCAACCACCAGATCCACTCTCGCCAAACAGCTTACTTAGGTGGTTCATTCGACCTTAATGAGAACGTTGTATTGTACACAAGTGCACTATACCAAACACAAGCTTCTGCTACAGAGGTTCTGATAGGTGGCGCAGTTGGTTTTATATTGAATCCAGGTCATGACCTTGAGTTCCGTAAGAACACTATCTTCTATCTTGGTGGCTGGTATCGCTATGGCGATGCAGTTTCTCCTTACATAGGTTTAGGATGGGCTAAAATGCAGTTAGGTGTTAGCTACGATGTTAACATTTCAAGCTTCACACCAGCTACTGGCGGTGCAGGTGCTTATGAATTATCACTTACATTCAATGGCAACATCAACAAACGCGCTGCAGCACCTACTTACAACTTTGCTTGTCCTAAGTTCTAACACGCTTTATACCTTTTTATAAAAAAACCGGCTTAATGCCGGTTTTTTATTTTACAGACCTTTTGCCTTGCTTACATATTTGTTATCCTTCAGGCAAAAACGGTAGGGCAACATCGCATCTTCGGCAGCATACCCTACTCCTACTCTGGTCCCGGCCACTATATCCTTATCCTTTACAGTGAAGCCCCTGTCTTCTATATAGATGTCTGGGCCAGCCAGCGTATACCCGGTATGCAGTTTATTTATACCCATAGCAGCGCTCATTGCACCCGGGCCGGCTGTAAGGGCCGGCGCAAGCTTTTCTTTTTTTCTCCGTTCCAGCATATAAGGTATACCATCCAGCGGCTCCAATGCCCTTACCAATACGGCATGGGGTGTATCCTGCAGATGGGTCACAACATTAAAAAGATGATGTATGCCATAACAGAGGTACACATACGCTATGCCCCCGCTTCCATACATCACTTCGGTACGTCCGGTGCGCCTGCCGCCATATGCATGCGATGCCTTATCTATTACACCGGCATATGCCTCGGTCTCCACTATCATCCCTGCCGTATATTCATTATTAAAGTTGGTCACAAGCACCTTACCTATCAGGTCGCGGGCTATGGCTACAACGTCTTTCCTGGTATAAAACGATCCTGGCAATATCATACTATGAAGATAAGGTTATGCGTAATGATGGCAATGGTGTATTTTTATGCCATTATGCCACAAGGAAAGCTTTATCTGATACCTGTACCCATTGCCGATGGCGCCATACAAACGCTACCTGCCGAAGTATATACGGTAACAGGCAATATCAAGTATTATTTTGCAGAGAATGTGCGTACAGCACGGCGCTTCCTGCGTTTACTGCACCCAACGCTGAATATCGATGAGATACAGTTCTCAGAGATGAGTAAACATGAGGGCGTTGATGTAACACTTTTTAAAAAGTGGTTGCACGATGGCTTTACTATAGGAGTGCTAAGTGAATCTGGCTGCCCGGGCGTTGCAGATCCCGGTGCAGAACTTGCTGCAATAGCGCACCAAAAAAATGCTACTGTGGTACCTGTTACTGGGCCAAGCTCCATTATACTGGCGTTAATGGCATCGGGCCTCAATGGACAAAGTTTTTGCTTTAACGGCTACTTGCCAGTAAAAGACCCGGAACGCAGTAAACGCATCAAACACCTGGAACAGTTATCGGCCAAAGAAAAGCAGACCCAGCTATTTATCGAGACCCCTTACCGTAATGAAAGCATCCTTGCCGATCTGCTCAAGAACTGTCTACCGACCACTATGCTATCCATTGCCAAAGACCTTACTGCTGCTGATGCCTATATTAAAACATACAGCATAGCGAACTGGAAAAAAGAGGTACCGGTATTGGGTAAAGTACCAGCAGTATTTTCAATATTGGCTCAATAAGGATTGGCACTCACCCCAGCTATGCCGTCTACTACATACTGACCGGCATCACTGTTCTTACCATTGTAATTTTCTCCACGCCAGGGCAGGCTGCGCCTGTATTGTATATAGTGCAGTTTTACGACCTTACCCGTATTGGCCTCCAGTGAATCGGCCACCGCATTATCAGCTACGCTGAAATAAAAATAGTTAGCGTTCACCAGTCCTGTACTGGCACGCTGTCCAAAACCAAGTTGCACCATCTCGCCCTCGTAAGTTTTAAAAACATTTCCCCGCCTTGAAAACTTCTGGAGCGCACCTTCTCTAAACCCATCGCTATATGGATTGTAATAGAACCAGTATACATATCCAGCTACAAATACTACTATCAATACCGAAACTATAGCTATCACCTTGCGCATTACAATAGGTTTTGAATAAAAATAAAGAAATTATTTAACTGTCCTCCCCTTCCACTCGTAGTCGCCCATAAAACCGGCAAGGCCCACCAGCACAATATACAATATATGCAAAGGCTGTAAGAATGGGAATATCCATAGCTGTCTGCGCTTGTTGAAAAAGCGTGCTACAGGATATAGGTATATCAATTCTGCGATCACCTTTACAAGCAGGCATGCAGCCAGTGCCATAACACAACCTTTGCTAAATATAGAAGCAACGGCAAGTACTACCAAAGAAAGATCATATAAATAAACAAAACTTAAAACAGTGGTCATCTTCTTATCATCGTACTTGCCCGATTTAGATGCCCAGCGCACGCGTTGCCGGTAAAATCCTGCCCAGTCGTGCTGTGGTGGGGTGGGTACTATAGCCAATGGCGATTTTAGGTAGGCAATACGTCCTGAATATACCTTTTGCAATTTCATCATCAGCAGATAATCATCACCCGATGCCAGGTGATCTATACCTGCATACCCACCAACATGCTCGTAGGCGTCCCTGCTAAAGGCAAGGTTGGCGCCATTGCTCATGTTGCCCATGTTCATAAAATGACTGGCCGCGGTAATGCCCTGCATGCTCATAAAATCAAGCGACTGGAATACCTCTACGATACTATTATTATTAGTAAGGTCTACCGGCGCTACTATCATTACCGGCATTTCTTTTTCGTATAATTGTGCGATGTGCAGCAACCACTGTTTCGGGGGTATGCAGTCTGCATCTGTAGTTACTATCAAGTGCCCGCTGCTATGTGCAATGCCTGTAGCCAGTGCCTTTTTCTTATAAGCTATTATAGTATCATCACTATCTAAATGCTCCCGTAGGTTAATGTATTTTACCCGATCTGAACCATACCTTTTTACCACACCAGCCGTATTATCAGTAGAATGGTCGTCAACCACCACCACCTGCAACAAATTATCTGGATATTCCTGTGCCCGTATGGCTTCTATACAACTTCCTATATTGTGCTCTTCATTCCGCGCAGCTATTACAACACTAATGGTAGTTACCGGTGTGTGATCTTTTTGAATGATGAACGTGGGCTGCTTTGACCATCCTGCCAGGTACAGCATCATGAGTACTCCATAACACGCCGATAAGAACACGCAACAATAGATAAGCACCATGATCAGTCTGCGAGGATTTTAGCTATTTCCGGTATCGTATCCACATTTATTGTTCGGTGACCAGATTGAAGTATGATCAACCTGGCTGTTCTCAAACCCTTCACAAAACTTCGGGCTTGTTTCAATGGTATGATACGATCGTAGGCTCCTGCAAACACAAAAACGGGTATCTTATAACCATTCAGCACTTTCTTCAAATGTTTCAGATGTGGCTTTATCTCCTTCATTACCAGCCATACCTTTTTCAGGAATTCACGGTTCTGCCGGGGTTGCAGGTGCATTTTTACAAATTGAAAAAGCGATTCATGTATCACATTATATTTTCGCATCAGGTTGAATGCCTTTATATAAACGTCCGGTTTTTTTACAAGTTGGTGAAACATTCGTCTACCCACCCCAGTGCTGGTCGCAAAGTAATAAACAGGGTTAAAGGCCAATCCGTCCGACGATAATAAGACAACTCTATCTATCCATTGCGGCCAATGTTCTGCAATGGTCAGGCACACACGCCCACCCAGGCTATATCCCATAAGATATACCTTATCCACCCCATGGTCCCGCATAACTGCTTGCAGCAATATACCCAGGTCACCAATAACAAAAGGCCTGCCCAACCACTTACTGCCGCCATGATAAGGCAGATCAAAAGAAATAATGGTGAATTCGCCACCAAGCTCAGCACCAAACGATGTGAATAATGAAGCATTATTATTATACCCGTGAAACGCGAGCAGCAACCGCTTACCTGTACCCATCTTTATATAGTGCAGCCGCTCATTACCCGGCAAAACATACTCACCACCCTGTTGCATACTTAATTAGAAAATATCTATCCTTCCATTCAAAATTACTGATTAAGATCATCAGTATAATGTGGTAATTTAACAACTGTAAATTTGATTATTATCTATTTTTATAAAAAGTGCATTACTATGGAAACACAAACAAAAGCAGGTATACAGGGCGGCGGTTTTTTGATCCGATCTTCAACACCTGAGAACACATTCACACCCGAAGACCTGAATGCAGAGCAGCACATGATCATTGACATGTGCCGTGAGTTCCTCGACAAAGAAGTTTTACCCCATATCATAGATATAGATGCCCAGAAGGAAGGCCTGATGACGTCATTGCTCGATAAGGCCGGCGAGCTGGGCCTACTTGGCGCAGCCTTCCCCGAAAAGTACAATGGTCTGGGAAAAGATTTCGTAACATCCACACTTGTCAATGAATGCCTGGGTGGTGGACACTCATTTGCTGTAGCTATGGCTGCTCATAACGGTATAGGCTCATTACCTATCTTATACTTTGGCACCGAAGCTCAAAAAGAAAAATACATCCCCAAGCTGGCCACGGGAGAAATGAAGGGCGCCTATGCCCTTACAGAACCAGGTTCTGGCTCAGACGCACTGGGCGCAAAAACAACTGCAACCCTGAGTGCCGATGGCAAGCAATACATCCTCAACGGACAAAAGATCTGGATCACCAACGCTGGCTTTGCCGATGTGTTCACCGTATTTGCTAAAGTTGACGGCGATAAATTCAGTGCATTCATAGTAGACAAGGGCACACCAGGGCTTACAATGGGTGCTGAAGAACATAAAATGGGCATCAAGGGGTCAAGCACCCGCCAATTGTTCTTCGAGAACTGTGCAGTGCCTGTAGACAACCTGCTGGGCGAAATAGGTCGTGGCCACATCATAGCCTTTAATATCCTGAACATAGGCCGCCTGAAGCTGTGTGCCGCTACACTGGGAGGCGCCAAAAGAGCCTTAGACACCAGCATCACCTACGCTGCTACCCGCGAGCAGTTCAAAGTACCTATAGCATCCTTTGGCGCCATACAGTACAAACTGGCCGAAATGGCCATACGGATATTTGCATCCGAAAGCTGCCTGTACCGCTCTGCGGAGTGGATAGATGAGAAAGAACACGAACTGCGTACCGAAGGCAAGCACGAGAACGAGACCCTCCTTGGCGCCGCCGAAGAGTATGCCATAGAGTGCGCCATGCTGAAAGTACTGGGCAGCGAGTGCCTGGACTATGTGGTGGATGAAGGCGTGCAGATACATGGCGGTAACGGCTTCTCTGATGAATACAATATATCCCGCGCTTACCGCGATAGCCGCATCAACCGCATATTTGAGGGCACTAACGAGATCAATCGCCTGCTGGTGATGGACATGTACCTGAAACGGGCTTTAAAGGGCCGTATCAACCTGCTGGGGCCTGCTATGGGCATACAGAAAGAACTCACCAGCATCCCCGACTTCAGCGAGAGCGATGCGCCATTTGCTGCAGAGCAAAAAGCTATAGCCAGCTTTAAGAAAGCCATACTCATGTGTGCCGGTGCAGCTGCGCAAAAATTGCTGGCGCAACTGGAGCACGAGCAGGAAGTGTTGATGAACATCGCCGACATGGCGATAGACACCTTTGAGGCCGAAAGCATGCTGCTGCGCGCTATGAAGATGGATACCAGTGGCCATGCCAATGCTGCACTTGCCCTGGATGCCACCCGCACATTTATTGCCGACGCTGCCGACCGCATCAACCACAACGGCAAGAATGCCATCAACGCATTTGCCGATGGCGACGAACAAAGAATGATGCTCATGGGCCTCAAACGCTTTACCAAAACCGACAACTTCAACACCAAAGAAGCCCGCCGTCGAATAGCAACAAAACTCTTAGAAGACAAAAAATATTTCTTCTAACTTCTAGATACTAATTCAGAAATGGCCCTTACATCAAGGGCCATTTTTATTTTATTAAGGTCCTGTTTTCTGCCGTTCCTGGTCTGCCCTGTAGGGGCTAAAGCTTTGTAGAGTATGACGAACATAGTGATGATGCGCTTCGTAGATGCGCCCCGTACCCGCGAATACTCCCACCTGTCGGAGACCACGAGAAAAGCCCAACCCATATTCAGCCCACCGTTAGACACCTCTGATAACACCTGCAAAAATACAGGCCAGACAAAGAGAGGCCCAATAGATATGCCACAGCCCCATCGACCCGAGCACCGCCGAGCAGCCCAATCGACTACCCCAGATAACCCGCAGTAGAGCTATCCAATAGATCAGCGGAGCAATTGATCTTTTGGTGCCCTTTTTCTTTGCTTCGTTTCTTTTTGGGCAAGCAAAAAGAAATGAAGGTTACCGCGAATACGAAACACCTATCACTATACGGTAAAGCCGATCACGCCATCGGCATCTCCCTACCTCAACTCCCCAAGCGCCTTCGCCATCCTCCCCATTGCCTCCTCCAGCAACGGCATCGCCGCCGCAAAACTCAGGCGAATGCAGTTACTATCGCCAAAGGCACTGCCATACACCGTGGCCACATTAGCCTTGTGCAGCAAGTACATCGCCAGGCTCTCATCATCAGTTATGGTGGTCTCCCCATCACTACGACCAAAGAACGCGCTGATATCGGGGAAGGCGTAGAACGCACCCTCCGGCATGTTCGCCTTCACCCCCGGCATCGCGCGCAGGGCGGGGATGATGTAGTCGCGCCGCTCGTGGAAGGCATCGCGCATGGCCCACGTAGGCGACAGATCGCTGAGCAATGCCACCACACCCGCACGTTGGCTTATAGAGTTGGCGCCCGATGTGAATTGCCCCTGCAGTTTCTCGCAGGCCTGTGCCAGCACCTTGGGCGCAGCCATGTAGCCAAGCCGCCAGCCCGTCATAGCAAACCCTTTCGACATACCATTGATCACCACCACCTGCTCCCGTAGCTCGGGGAACTGTGCTATACTTTCGTGGCCGCTGCCGTAGTTGATGTACTCATATATCTCATCGCTAATGATGGTCACATTAGGATATTTCTTAAAAATAGGCACAAGCGCCGCAAGCTCTGCACGCGTATACACACTACCCGTAGGGTTGCAGGGGCTGGAGAATATGAACAGTTTTGTGCGCTCACTTATTGCAGCCTCCAGTTGCTGCGGCGTTATCTTAAAATCATTTTCCAGGCTGCACTTCACATACTTTACCGCCCCACCCGCCAGGCTCACCTGCGCCCCATAGGTCACCCAAAAGGGTGTCGGTATTATGGCCTCATCCCCCGCATCTATCAGGCACAGTATGGCATTGGCAAGCGCCTGCTTGGCGCCCGTGCTCACCACTATCTCTGCCGGGGTATAGCTCAGGTTGTTGTCCCGTTGCAGCTTCACACATATCGCCTCCTTCAGCTCAGGTATGCCAGCCACTGGCGGATACTTAGTATAGCCCTTGTTCATCGCATCGGTAGCGGCAGCACATATATGCTCCGGGGTGCGAAAGTCGGGTTCACCGATGCTCAGGTCTATGATGTTCACCCCCTGGGCCTTCAGCTCCCTGCTCAGCTTAGCCATCTTTATAGCCTGCGATTCCGTTATGCGCCCCAGGCGTTGTGATAATTGCATGTTACTTATTTACGTGGAAGGACAAATGTACTACCAAACGAAAAACTTTCTATGCTACTTTATTTTGTGTGGCTGACGCGCCTAGCGCGTGACCACCCCGGCCTTTGGCCACCCCTCCTCGAAACTGAGGAGGGGACGATATCTAATAAAATTTCCGGTTAGGCGGTAAAAAATAAAAACGGTAATTTTTTGAGGTGGTTAGGGGTGAAAGATAAGCTGGGCAATAGTTATAGGTTTATAGTTAATTTCTTGTTTTACTGGAAAATTACCGGTTTTTTCTTGTGCAGGTAATTTCATACTGCGTGTCATTGCGAGGGACGAAGCAACCTTACGTAATGTGTTACGTGACCCATGTTGTCTTTTCTTTTTTGAACGGCCAAAAAAGAAACAAAAAAGGCCGCCCCTCTTATATGGCTCCGCGCTCAGAGGGGATAGCTCTGCTGCGTGTTGCGTGGGGGTACTACGATGGTGGGGCACTGGTATTCTGGCTATCTGCTGCATACATTGGGCTTCACGTTTTTTCATCTTTGTAATTCTATTTGACCAATTAACTATAGGACGCCATAATAAGGTGCCTGTGCAAGGATTGTAATTTCAGTTTTCAATTGAGCTTTTTAGTAGAATTACTGGTTGAGCGGTAAAAAAATAAAAGAGGTAATTTTTGTGGGTAGTTAGGGGTGAAAGATAAGCTGGGTAATAGTTATGTGTTTATAGTTAATTTCTTGTTTTACTGGAAAATTACCGGTTTTTTCTCCCGGCGGAAAAGTTGGGACAGTTGCTGTAGGTAATTTCATACTGTGTGTCATTGCGAGGGACGAAGCAATCTCGAGGTATAAGGGTAAGTAATATTGAGTGCCTGCATTGTGTGTTATACTCATAACGTAAGGTTGCTTCGTGCCTCGCAATGACGCGCATTTTTATAAAATGCCCGATGCCCGATAAAAATAAAATAGGGCATTTTGTGTGGGCGCCTGGCGTAAAACCCTTTGTGGTGGCTGATATTACTCTTGCAAGCTATTGGTGGAATGCCCGAAAATGCCCGATGGAGGGCATTTTTTGTTTGAGGCCTTATGTTGACTGTGCATGTATTGGAAGATGGTTTATAGGTTTATAATGATGATGCAATTTACGATGGCCTGAAATACGCACCAAAAGAAGATATACACATTTTTTGTGGAACGTTATAGTAGAGAAAATGTTCCACGAGCTCATAAACACCAGCCCTTCTTTCGTAGATCTCACAATAATAAAGTATCATTAAGGTAGATTTGCAATTAATAGTAGCATGTATAAATGGGCTGTATTTATCTCTGCAAGTGGTTAGAAAATTCTTGTTCGAGAAAAATTGAATAGCAGCCATTGAAATTAACAACATAAGAATTAAATGACCAGTATAATTCAAAGAGCAGAAATACAGAATAAAATATGGAAGATAGCCAACGATGTGCGTGGCTCTGTAGATGGGTGGGACTTTAAGCAGTTCGTATTAGGAACACTGTTCTATAGATTCATTAGTGAAAATTTCATTAATTATATAGAAGGTGGTGATGACAGTGTAGCCTACGCAAACTTGAAGGATGATGTGATAACACCAGCAATAAAAGATGATGCTATCAAGACCAAGGGATATTTTATATACCCCAGTCAGCTTTTCGTAAATGTTGCTAAGGCTGCCAATACCAACGCCAATCTAAATACAGACCTAAAAGCCATTTTTAGCGCTATTGAAAGTTCCGCGAATGGCTATCCATCGGAAGATGATATAAAAGGGTTGTTCGCAGACTTTGACACCACCAGTACGAGACTTGGCAATACTGTAGAGAACAAGAATAGCCGGTTAGCGGCCGTATTAAAAGGAGTAGCAAAATTGAATTTTGGAGGTTTTGATGACAGCCAGATCGATCTTTTTGGAGATGCTTATGAATTCCTAATTTCTAACTATGCGGCCAACGCAGGAAAGTCGGGCGGCGAATTTTTTACGCCTCAAAATGTATCGAAGCTCATTGCCCAACTGGCCATGCACCAGCAAACGAGCGTAAATAAGATCTACGATCCCGCAGCAGGTAGCGGCTCCCTGCTGTTGCAAGCCAAGAAGCACTTTGATAACCACATAATAGAAGAAGGGTTCTTTGGCCAGGAAATAAACCATACTACCTATAACCTGGCCCGTATGAACATGTTCTTGCACAACATTAACTACGACAAGTTCCATATTGCACTGGGCAATACGCTTACAGCCCCGCACTTTGGCGATGAGAAACCATTTGATGCCATTGTTTCTAATCCGCCCTACTCTGTGAACTGGATAGGCGCCGATGACCCTACGCTGATCAATGATGACCGGTTTGCCCCTGCCGGTGTGCTTGCGCCCAAGTCAAAAGCAGATCTTGCCTTTGTGTTGCATGCGCTCAGTTACCTGTCCGGCAGAGGAAGGGCTGCTATTGTCTGTTTTCCTGGCATCTTTTATCGCGGTGGTGCAGAACAGAAGATAAGAAAGTACTTGGTAGATAACAATTTTGTAGAGACAATTATCTCTTTAGCTCCTAATCTATTCTTTGGCACTTCAATAGCTGTAAATATCCTGGTGCTTTCAAAACACAAGACCGATAGTAAGACCCAATTCATTGATGCGAGTAGTGAAGGATTCTTCAAAAAAGCCACCAATAACAATGTGCTGACAGATGAACATATAAAAAAGGTCATGGAGCTATTCGATGGCAAGGATGACATTAAATACGTAACCAAATCTTTAGACAACAATAAAATTGCAGAGAACGATTATAATCTATCTGTTAGTTCTTATGTGGAAGCTAAAGATAATCGTGAGCAATTTGATATAGCGGAATTGAACGATGAAATTTCAAAAACCGTGGTGAAAATCAATGCACTTCGTAAAGATATTGACGCTATTATAAAAGAGATTGAGGCATGAGTTATTTAAATAAATTGTTAGACGGAGTTGAGGTGGGATGGAAAGATTTGGGGGAGTTTGCTGATTACGAACAACCAACCAAATATTTAGTAAGGTCGAATAGTTACAGTAATAGTTTTCCAACCCCCGTGTTGACTGCTGGTAAAACTTTTATTCTTGGATACTCCGATGAAACAGATGGTATTTATAAAGCATCAGAAAAACCTGTGATAATTTTTGATGATTTTACTACTGCTAATAAATGGGTAGATTTTGATTTTAAAGCTAAATCATCAGCGATGAAGATGATTACATCTAAAGATGAATCTAAGGCTTTGTTAAAATATATTTATTATTGGTTGAACATTTTGCCAAGTGGGTTAGTTGATGGTGATCACAAAAGACAGTGGATTAGTAATTATGCCAATAAATACATTCCCATTCCATGCCCAGACAACCCCAAAAAGTCCCTCGAAATTCAAAAAGAAATTGTTCGTATCTTGGATAGTTTTACTGAGCTTACAGCTGAGCTTACAGCTCGTAAAAAGCAGTACAACTACTATAGGGAGCAGCTGTTAAATTTTGATGGAAGTGATGTGGAATGGAAGACCTTAGGTGAGGTTGGTGAATTAGTTAGGGGTAGTGGCTTACCCAAAGTAGATTTTACTGAAACTGGTGTTCCAGCAATCCACTACGGTCAAATCTACACATACTACGGCACTCATACATCAAGAACAATTTCTTTTGTTTCCGCTGAAACGGCGAAAAAGTTACGTAAAGTAAATTATGGCGATGTCGTGATAACAAATACCAGCGAAAATTTAGAAGATGTTGGTAAGGCCGTTGTATATCTTGGGGGAAGAACAAGCCGTTACTGGTGGTCATGCGACAATATTTAAGCCTTCAACAAACATATCAGGTAAATTTTTTGCTTATTTTACGCAGTCGTCGCATTTTTCTAATCAAAAGAGGAAATTTGCTAAGGGCACTAAGGTTATTGATGTTTCTGCATTAGATCTGGCAAAAATCAAAATCCCAATCCCGCCTTTAAAAGAACAGGAACGCATAGTTACAATCTTAGATAAATTTGACATCCTCACTACTTCCATAAGTGAAGGCCTGCCCAAGGAGATAGCTCTACGAAAAAAACAGTATGAATACTACAGGGACGCATTACTAACATTTCCCAAAGACAATTTAACGGCATAGTATGGGACAGTCATTGAAAGAAATAGCCCAGCAGCTAAAGGACAGTGATAAAAAAGTGCAACTAATCTATGCCTTTAATGGCACAGGAAAAACGCGGCTATCGAGGGAATTCAGACTTTTGGTTGCGCCTAAAGCCGTTGAAGATGAAGAGGACATGGGAATTAAAGTGCTTTATTATAATGCATTTACAGAAGATCTTTTTTATTGGGATAATGATCTGGATGGTGACCTGGACAGAAAACTTATTATTCGTCCCAATGGTTTTACAAACCTGACGCTGAATTTTCTTAGAGAGCAAGACCTTGATAGTAATATTATTTCTCATTTTCAACGTTATACCAGCGACAAATTAACTCCACGTTTCAATGAAGAGTATATAACTAAAGACGAGGATAATAGAGATATTATTGTAAAAGCTTACTCGGAGATAACTTTTTCTATAACAGCCGGTAATGACGAAAGTTTTGAAAAAATAAAGATCTCGAAAGGCGAAGAAAGTAATTTTATTTGGTGTGTATTTTACAGTCTGCTGGAACAAATCATTGAGGTTTTGAATGTTCCAGAACCGACAGATCGTGCAACACATCAGTTTGACGATCTAAAATATGTCTTTATTGATGATCCGGTAAGTTCATTGGATGATAATCATTTAATAGAGCTGGCAGTTAACTTGGCAGCGATTATTAAGAGATCACCTAAAGATGGGTTGAAATTTGTAATTTCAACCCATAGCCCGCTTTTCTATAATGTGCTCTACAGTGAGCTAGAACTTAGTGCTGGTAATATATTGAGTAAGTATGAGGACAGCACATTTGACCTTGTAAAGAAAAAAGGGGACTCAAACCAAAGTTTTTCTTATCACCTTTTTCTTAAAAATACAATCTATGAAGCCATCAATACTAACAATATTCAGAAATACCACTTTACACTTCTCCGAAATCTTTATGAAAAAACAGCTAGCTTTTTAGGATATCCACGGTGGAAGGAGTTGTTACCCGATGACAAGCAGACCTACTACAACCGTGTCATTCAATTTACAAGCCATTCTACGTTATCAAATGAAGTGGTAGCAAACCCAACTGAACCTGAGAAGCAAACTGTAAAGTTTTTGTTTGACCATCTCACTACGAATTATAACTATTGGCAAGAAGCACCAAATGACGCAGTATAACACTATAGCAGAATCGAACAATTTCATAATTCTTGATCAATACACCAAGCATTCCATGGTGAATGAGGCTGCTGTTGTTTATCAAACGGAATCGGCCCTTGAGCGGGAATTTATAAAAGATCTCACCAGTCAAGGTTATGAACATCCGCTGAATCTTACTACCCCTGAAGCCATGCTGGCGAATGCGAGAAAACAAATACAGGCGCTTAACGACATGGTGTTCACTGATGGTGAGTGGGCCCGCTATGTAGAAGAGTATTTGGATAAACCCAGTGATAACCTTGTGGAAAAAACAAGGAAGATACATGACAACTATATTTACGACTTTGTATTTGATGACGGCCATATCCAGAACATATACCTGGTAGACAAAAAGAACATTGCCCGCAATAAGGTGCAGGTAGTAGCACAATTTGAACAAAAGGGAACCCATTCCAACCGTTATGATGTTACCATACTGGTGAATGGATTGCCGCTTGTGCAGGTGGAACTAAAGAAGCGTGGGGTGGCTATACGGGAGGCATTCAACCAGGTGCACCGGTATACCAAGGAGAGTTTTAATAGTAACAACTCACTCTTTAAGTACATACAGATCTTTGTGATATCGAACGGTACCGACAGCCGTTATTTTGCAAACACGTTGGAGCGCGATAAGAATAGCTTTGACTTCACCATGAACTGGGCCAGGGCTGATAATACTTTAATTAAAGACCTGAAAGATTTTACGGCAACTTTTTTTCAGAAATGCACCCTTTTAAAAGTACTGCTCACTTATTCGGTATTTGATACGAGTGATACGCTGCTGATCATGAGGCCGTACCAGATAGCAGCAACAGAAAGGATGCTATGGAAAATAGCCAGTTCATTTCAAGCTAAGAACTGGTCTGACACTGAAAGCGGTGGTTTTATCTGGCATACTACAGGGTCGGGGAAAACGCTTACCAGCTTTAAAGCAGCGCGATTGGCCACACAACTTGACTTTATTGACAAGGTATTCTTTGTAGTGGACCGCAAAGATCTTGACTTTCAAACTATGAAAGAGTATCAAAAATTCTCACCGGATAGTGTGAACGGATCGGATAGTACAGAAGGCCTGAAGAGAAATATAGCGAAGGACGATAACAAGATAATAGTCACCACCATTCAGAAGCTGAACAATCTGATGAAAAGTGAGCATGACCTGCCTATCTATCAAAAACAAGTAGTATTCATATTTGATGAGGCGCACCGCTCGCAGTTCGGCGAAGCGCAAAAGAACCTGAAGAAAAAGTTTAAAAAGTTCTATCAATTCGGTTTTACAGGAACACCCATTTTCCCTGAAAACGCGTCAGGTGCAGAAACTACGCAAAGTGTATTTGGCCGCCAATTACACTCGTACGTCATTACAGATGCAATAAGGGATGAAAAAGTATTAAAATTCAAGGTAGATTATAATGATGTAAGGCCCCAGTTCAAAGGAATAGAAACAGAGCAAGATGAAAAAAAGCTGAGTGCAGCAGAGAATAGGACCGCCTTGCTTCATCCAGCGCGCATCAAGGAGATCTCTCAATACATTTTACAGAATTTCAGGCTAAAGACCCATAGAAATCAAGGGGGCAACAAAGGTTTCAACGCCATGTTCGCGGTAAGTAATATTGATGCCGCCAAGTGCTACTATGAAGAACTGAACCGTTTGCAACGAGGTAGTGAAAAGCCTCTAAGAATTGCCACCATCTTTTCCTTTGCAGCCAATGAAGAACAAGATGCCATAGGTGATGTAGCCGACGAAGGTTTTGACCCTACCGCAATGGACCTGAGCGCCAAAGAATTTTTGACCAAGGCTATCAATGACTATAACGCTACGTTCAAAACCAGCTACAGTATTGATAGTAAGGAGTTTCAGAATTATTATCGTGACCTTGCCAAGCGGGTAAAGGACAAAGATGTAGACTTGATAATTGTTGTTGGCATGTTCCTTACGGGATTTGATGCGCCTACACTGAATACCTTGTTCGTAGACAAGAACCTGCGTTTTCATGGATTGATACAAGCTTTTTCCAGAACCAACAGGATATATGACGCCACAAAAACATTTGGCAATATTGTTACATTCAGAAATCTGGAGCAGGCCACTGTTGCTGCCATTACCCTATTTGGAGATAGCAAGACCAGGAACGTGGTGCTGGAAAAAAGTTACAAAGAATACCTGGAAGGCTTTACGGACGCGACCACAGGAGAAGCCCGCAGAGGTTATAATGAGGTGGTAAAAGAGCTGAATGAAAAATATCCTAACCCGGACGAGATCGTAAAAGAAAAAGACAAAAAAGAGTTCGCCAAACTATTTGGCGAGTACCTGCGCATAGAGAACATACTACAGAACTTTGATGAATTTACCAACCTGAAAGCCCTGCAAGCAATAGACCTAACTGATGCCGATGCAGTTGAAGCATTTAAGGAAACACATTTTGTAACGGACGGTGATATAGCTGCGATGCAAGCTCTGGAAGTACTACCCGACCGGACCGCGCAAGATTACCGATCGACCTACAATGACATTCGGGAGTGGATAAGGCGTGAGAAAAGTGGCAAAGAGGCAGAGGAATCTAAAATTGACTGGGATGATGTGGTATTTGAAGTAGACCTGCTGAAATCGCAGGAAATAAATCTTGACTATATCCTTGAACTTATATTTGAGCATAATAAAAAGACAAAAGATAAGGTGGCATTAGTAGAGGAGATCCGCCGTGTCATCCGTGCCAGCATTGGCAATAGAGCCAAAGAGAGTTTAGTGGTCGATTTTATCAATGAATCAGACGTTGATAGCTTTAAAGACAAAGCAAGTATCATAGATTCGTTCTATGCATATGCACAAAGAATACAGAAAATAGAGGCTGAAGAACTAATTGCAGATGAAAACCTAAATGAGGCGGAAGCAAAGCGATATATAGCAACCTCACTGAAACGTGAATATGCCAGTGAAAATGGTACAGAGCTTAATACCCTTTTACCTAAAATGAGTCCGCTAAACCCACAATACCTGACCAAGAAGCAGAGTGTGTTCCAGAAGATCAGCGCTTTTATAGAGAAATTTAAGGGTGTAGGGGGGCAATTGTGAGATGATGTCCTTCCGTGAGCGATAGTAGCGGATACCCCGCAGCGCAGACCACCCCTGGCCCCTCTTACCCCTCCCTGCCTCCCCTTGAAAAAAAGGGTGAGGTGACATGTAGTTCAGGAGGGGTGCTGAATAGTGAACGCGAGGAGTAGTAGCGGATAGCGCGACCCGGCAGGGGCACGGCAAAAGGGAGAGCGGGGTAAGAGAGCGGGGAGCGGTATTTCTCCCGTTGCAATCGATAAGCTTTAGTTCCTTGATCTGGCGGATCTCTTCTCGCTGAAGAAGCTCGTCGAAATGAACCAGCGCTAAAAACAGGCACAAAAAAAAACGCACCATCCCAAACCGGACAGTGCGTACATAACTATAATAGTATCTACTACATCCTCCTGAAAACGTAGAGGTAAAGCGTAATAAGTATAACGATGGTGAGAACGGTTGCCATCATAGCAATGGTCCTTTTGTAGCCCTTGTTCACCAGGCGCAGGTTGTGGTACTTGCTTACGTTGTTGAGTGCATTCTCTATGCGGGCAAAGCCGGTCTCACCTTTTACCACGTAGTCGTGCGCGCCATACTTCATACTGTCTACAGCCACTTCTATCTTATCCTGGCCCGATAGCATGATGACATCGGTATCGGGGTTCTTTTCTTTTATAGCTTTCAGTATCTCCACACCATTTTTGGCGCTTGGCTTGTCGGCGCTCAAATGGAAATCCAGCACTACTATAGCGGGGTTGAGGTCCATGTGCTTTAAAGCTTCTTCGCCACTGTCGAACAACTTGACATCGTACAGGAAGCGTTCTGAAAGATAGTCTTTCAGCATTTCGTTCTGTATCGGTTCGTCGTCAACAAGAAAAATAATGTCATTAGATGATGCCATGATGTAAAAATTATAATATTTCAGAAAAATAGATAAAAAAATTCAATTGTCAAATGATCAGGGATCAAAAAGAAGGATATGTGTTATTTCACCGTACCATTCACCTCTTTCAGTTCGCAAAAGGCCTTGTCGCACACCCGCTCCAGTATGCTTACCAACTCGGGCAGCCGCTCGAAATGCGCCTCGCCTGCTGTTTGCTCTATAAGAGATACGTGGCTCACATCTTCCTTTATACCCATGTAAGACATCTGGGGCTTGAGCGAGTGGGCCGCTATCTTCATGCCGTTGTAGTCCTTTAGCTCCAGCGCGTTCTGCAGCTTTGCCAAAAGCACCGGGGCATTCTCGAGGAACATGGTAACGTACTTACTTATCTTTTCCTGCTTGCCCCCGGTGAACTGGGTGAGGAACTGCATATCGGTTATCTTATCGGGCAGTACCAGCTTGTTCTTTTGGGTGCTACCTGCCGCAGGTGTACTTTTTTGCTCATCTACCAGTGTATCGCACGCCAGCACGGAGGCCATTTTGAGTATCAGCTCGTCTGTTATGAACGGTTTGGATACGTAGGCATCCATGCCTGCCACCAGGTATTGGTCCACATCTTCTTTGAGCACGTTGGCCGTCATGGCTATGATCTTCACAGAGCCGGTGGGCGCGGGCAGGCTGCGTATGTGCCGGGTAGCCGTCACACCATCCATCACGGGCATTTGTATATCCATGAGCACTATATCATACTTCTCCTTTTGCACCCGGTTGATGGCCTCCTGGCCATTCACCGCAATGTCTATAGTTATGTTGGGGAAAACGTCTTTAAGGGTATCTTCCGCCACCATCCGGTTGAACTCATTATCTTCTACCAGCAGCAGTTTGGCGCGGTCGAGGTGCTGCATCATTTCAGTGCTCACAACGGTAGATACATGTGCCGATGGCTGCACGGTAGACTCCTCGAATGGTAGTAGCAGGGTAAATGTGGTGCCCTTGCCGGGTTCGCTCTTTACAGATATGTCGCCATCCATAAGGTTGGTGAGCTGCTTGGATATGGTGAGCCCCAGCCCTGTACCGCCAAACTTACGGGTCACATCGGACCCCGCCTGGGTAAAGCTGTCGAATATCTTATCCACGTGGTCTGTAGCTATGCCTATACCGGAGTCGGTAACATCGAAACGGATCCATTTCTTGCCATCTTTTTCTTCTTGCAGCGATGCGGTGACCGATACATACCCCTGCTCTGTGAACTTCACTGCATTGCCGGCCAGGTTGATGAGTATTTGGTTGATACGCGTAGGGTCGCCTATGAGCCTTTGCGGCACAGCATCGTCTACCGATACGCGCAGCTCTATACCTTTTTCTTCAGCCTTCAGCATCAGCATATCGCCTATGCTCTGCATTACCTCCCGTATGGCCAGGTCGGTCTTCTCTATAACTATTTTCCCGGCCTCTATTTTAGACAGGTCCAGTATATCGTTGATGATGACCAGCAGATTGTCCGCCGATATACGGATGGCATCGAGGTACCTTACCTGCTCTGGACGGGTCTCCTTGCCCAGCAGCAGACGGGTCATACCCACTATGGCATTCATAGGGGTGCGTATCTCGTGGCTCATATTGGCCATGAACTGCTGCTTTAGGAAAGCAGTGCGCTCGGCCACTTCTTTCTCCTTATGTGCCAGCTCGGTCTGCTGCCGTATCTGCAGGTTGCGCAGCTTGTTGAGGGTGGTCTGGTTAAATATCTCTTCTTTTAGCTTTTCAAAGGTCTTCAGGTGGTAGAATGCCTTGGGTATCTCTCCCATCTTATCATAGAGGACAGAAAGCATTTCGTGCACGCTCATCAGGTCGTGCCGGCGCATGAACTCATCGGCCAGCATGTACGCGGCATCGAAGTAGTCGTGCGCCTGGGGGAAGCTGCTTTCTTCCATGTACTGCATACCGAGGTAGAAATAACAGATGATCTGCACCTCTACATTATTCGCCTCCCGCGACTGGTATAGGGCTTGCATGAGGTACTTGCGGGCCTTATCAAAATTGCCCATTTTGTAATATACCTTGCCCACACCGCTCATGGCCATCACATAAGTGGCGCTTTGCGCATCGGACAGTTCTATGTTCTCTTCAAAATACTTCAGCGCTTCGACAAACTTTTCCTGCTTGAAGTAGATGTTGCCCAGCGCATGGTATATGGTAATGAGCCTGCTCAGGTTCTTCGATCGCTGGAAGATAGGCAGGCACTTCAGCGCATAGTCGAGTGCACTGTCGTAATCGTTAAGGTCGTAGTGCAGGTTGGATATGCTGATGAGGTTCACAGACTGTGTTATCTCATCTCCCAGTTCTTCATTTATAGCCAGTGCGCCTTCAAAATAATTGATGGCGTTGGCAAGGTCGCCCTGGTCGCGGTATACGTTACCAAAGTTGTTGAGCACACGTGCTTCCAGCTTGCGGTCCTTCACCTTCAGCGATATTGCCAATGCCTGCTGCAGGGTCTCCAATGCGTTGTCATATGCGCCTTGTATTATGTAGCAGGAGCCTTTAAGGTTCATGGCCCTACCCTTGCCGCCGGTGTAGTTGATGGCTTCGGATCGGTTAATGATCTCTTCCACCATCTCGAAAGTGCGCTCTATATCAAAACTGCGCAACTCTACGCCTATTTCCACAAGCATATTGATGCGTGCCCGCTCATCGGTCAGCTTATCATATTCCAGGTGCAGTTCTTTCAGTCGTGGTGTATCCATAACGGATGTGTTATTCCCTTATAATTAAAAAAAAACCTCTTGCGACAAGCAAGAGGTTTAAATATAATAAATTAAGTGCTTATTAGTTAGTTTGCTGGCGTTTATATTCATCACCACCCGGATCTTCATAGCTTGTGAACAACAGACAAAAGTGCCCGAACAACCATAAAGCCCATGCAGCAGTGATCCATGCCGGCCAAGGATAAACCCAACCTGTTTTGCCTTTTGCATATAAAGACCACATTAGGATAGTACCTATTGCGAAAATGATAATATGCAACACAAGAAATGACTTTTGGCGACTGGTTGGTTTTATTTTAGCTGGCATGTAAAACTTTATTTTGGGCAAAGATAAACGTCAGAGACGATAAAATGAAATGCTTTTATACTGAATATTTGCAAAAGAATTGTACTACAACACCAGCATTTTTACCAGTGCTATAGCATATTATTATTGCAGGTCCTTACCGTGGCAGTTCTTATACTTCTTACCACTACCACATGGGCATAGGTCGTTACGGCCTATTTTGGGGGCAGCTGTTACAGGTGTGCGTTTTACCACTGTCTCCTCAGGCTCGGTATAGTAATCTTCCTCAGTTGCGCCATAGGCTTGGCCTGCTGCATCTATTTGTGCTTTATTCACACTATAGCCACTCATGTCGGTATGTTGCTCAGGCATTCTCCGTGCTTCCTGCGGCGCTTCCTGTACGGGTATGAACGCACGAAGTAAGAAGGAAACAATGCTCTTATTCACTTCCACCAACATTTGCTTGAACAACCCAAATGCTTCAAATTTGTATATCAGCAAAGGATCTTTCTGCTCGTACGATGC
Source organism: Flavipsychrobacter sp. (assembly GCA_965276955.1). GTDB lineage: Bacteria > Bacteroidota > Bacteroidia > Chitinophagales > Chitinophagaceae > JABDEZ01. Next base: position 366 of record CBDIBP010000005.1, on the reverse strand, counting down.
CATTCTCACCGCTGTACGCAGGTCGTCCATAGCGCGCAGGTGGTCCTTCCATATATCGTCTATAGTAGTAAGGGTAATGCTCTTTTCCAGTGTTTGTATTACAGGTAGTGCATTTTGTTCCACTGCTTCTTTCAGGTTAGCATATATCTGCATGCCATGTATACCGTCAGTGAACGGTATCACTATGTTATCTACCTTATCACCATTCTCCCTTAGTATATTGGTCAGCGGCTCCATCATCTGCTCCATTATGGCTGCAGACTTGTGCGTGTAATGCTCACGCGCCTGTGCATACAGATTATCTATGGTAATCTCTGGTTTGTCTTTTGCAAATGCTTCGGCTGTAATAGTTGGTTCTATAGCCAT
>CBDIBP010000004.1:0-10288 GCA_965276955.1 Flavipsychrobacter sp. | reverse complement strand
TTTGTCCATTTTCTATAAAATGATATGCATTGCCCTCTCTTTTAATTAATGTCTCCAAATTCGATCCTTTAGTACTCTAAGTCAGGTGAATATTTTTTGTTAGTTTTCTAAGACCATACAATACAAAATAAGTATTTACTTTTTGTATTGCTGTAATTTCCGTGATCCGTGTCTTCTGTGCGATCCGTCTGATTGGTGATTCAGATAAACTATAAATATGCGTATACTATCGTATATTTAGGGTTATGAAACCCTTTATACTTCTTATATCAACGGTCGTTCTCCTGGCGTCTTGCTCCAAAAGCTCCAGTAATAATAACAATACGCCTGACGCCCTACTGAACGACGTTCAAGGTCCTGCAATATCAATTGATAGTATGCCGCTTGCAGTTGGTAATATCTGGGTATACGCTTCAAAGACCGATACCTATACGGTAAAAGTTGTTGCCGATACCATCATCAACGGGCAGTTCGCGGCAGCTGTTAGCACTTTTGATAAGGGCTCGGTCTCCACCAACTATTATGCTAACCGGAGTGGCGGTTACTACTTAGTGGCCCGCCAGTACAGCAATCCCGATTCACTGGCCATTCTAAACCCTGCGGTGCTTACCCTGTCGTTCCCTATCACAATTGGTCAGGGATGGTCGATAGCGGACAGTCTGTTGACCGGAGATGCACGGGCGTTGCCGGATACTTATTACTGGCGATGGACCACTTACGTTAAGCTAAGCACACCAGCCGGCACATTCAATTGTTGCAGGTCGCTACGGACCGGCGCCTATCCCATAAGCACTTACGACTATTATTCCACCAAAGGTTTGATAAAGGAGGTGCAGATAACCGGCTATAGTATCACACCGGGTGTTGGGCCACAATACGACATCAGTAGCAGCGTCTCATTGATCTCGGTCAATTTTTGATGTCTCCTTCCTTTACTTTTCCTCGTCCTCGAATATTTCGAGGATGCACAGGCAGTGCGTTTGCAACGCACGACCCCCCTTACCGCATGCGCACATACACCTGCATACCCACAGCTATACTACTATCCGTAGTGTTCAGGCTCACACTTTCTGATGCTACGGTTACATCCACCTGGTAGTGGCTACCCATATATTGTACCCGGGTCACCACAGCGGGTACGCCATCTTCTGGCGCTAAAGAAATAACCAGGTCTTCCAGTCGAGTAAAGTCGCCCTTATGTCTGTTATCAGAAAGCAACCCGGCAAGAGCGGGGGAAATGGTATTGTACTTGCCGAACAGCCCCGCCACATACGCGCTGTTCGGTTCCCGGTATATCTGATATGGGGTACCCTGCTGAACTATTTTACCTTCTTTCAGTACTATGATCTCATCGGCCCACGGCAGCATATCGTTATGGTCGTGCGATACCAGTATGCAGGTGATGCCCAGCCGCTCGCCCACGTCCCATATCACATCTTTCAGTTGCAGTTTGTGTATCAGGTCCAGGTTGCTGTACGGTTCATCCAACAGCAATAGCCTGGGTGTTTCTGTAAGCAATTTGGCCAGTGCCACCCGCTGCTTTTCGCCGCCAGAGAGGGTATGTGCCCACCTGTTTTGCAGGTGCGCTACCCGGCACACATTGTATAGCTCTGCCGACTCTTCCTCAGTAAGTTTGTTGGCATATGCAAGCAGTTCCTGCACCCGGTAGTTCCTGCGCAGCTCGTAGTGCTGGGATAGGTAGGCTATGCCCTTGTGCCCCGGCATCATCTTTTCAAACACACCTTTTACCTGTTTCCCTTCAAATAGTACCTGTCCACTGTCGGCCTGGTCTTGCCCGCCCACTATTTGCATCAGCATCGTTTTGCCCGATCCTGTTTCACCGGCTATTGCCAGCCGCTTACCTTGGTCCAGTGTAAAGCTGACATCGCTTAACGACTGAACATCGCCGAGCTTTTGTGATATATGTTCTACCGAGAGAAAACTCATGGAACGAAAATAAGGAAGTGGGTCTTACCGTCAATATAATTTCTTGTTCGTGTTGTTCTGTTCGGAAGAACCTGTGAGCCGCCCACCCCTGGCCCTGGCTCGAAAATGAGGAGGAGAGCTTACAATATTTCCTGTTTTTTCCTGTAGTGGTAATTTTGATGGTGTATTGTTTGGTTGGTGTAATGCACTGCCAGTAAGGGTTTTGGCATGTATGTGTGGTGTAATTTCCTGTTGGAACGGGAAATTTGGTTTTATACTTTCCGGGGCATTTTCTTGTGGTTCTTTTTTGCCGAAGCGGTCTTCGAGTTCTTGTTTTATTGCTTCAATTTCTTCTTCGTTGGTCATAGGTGGGGGTACACCGTAGGCAAACTCGTTAGGGTAGCGCTCGTTATCTTTTCGCGCTTTGAAGTAACCTTCGGCGTACAGTTGGAGTTTCAGTTTAAACTCTTCGTCGGGACCGATGTAGCTGGCAAAGTCGGCCATGACCTGCATGTTCATGCCGGTTGAAGCATAATCTTTGAGTTTTACTATACAGTTGATGAGCTTGCGCAGGCACTCCATCTCTTGTTGGGTAGGGAAACGATCGCTGACCGGACGCTGACCGATCTGGGTCTGCAGCTCGACTACCATGTGGGAGAAGTTATCGACCATGATGGCAGGGGCTGCGAGGGATGCGGTACGAAGCTCGTCCCACGCGCCTTTTTTTATCCATAGGTAGAGGGTCTTTGTGGTTATACCGACCTCATCGGCTATTTCTTTCTGAGACTTGTGGGTGCCGAAATAAAGGTCTTTAGCGAGTTGGTTTTGGGTGGTCTTCATGGTTTGTGGTTTATATGTTTGATTTGTTGGTTATAGCAGTGGACCCTCGGAGTCTGCCCCTGTTGTCATTTCTTTTTTGGACGGCCAAAAAAGAAACAAAAAAGGCCGCCCCTCTTAAATGGCTCCGCTCAGAGGGGTTAGCTCTACTGCGTATTATTGTGCACTCGATTGCGGGCCACTGGTTTTTGCAGGCGATAAAGAATCGCAGCAAAAAAGGTGGCTGAAAATGCTCGGCTTTGCTCTTAGATTCTATAGATCGTTATCCTGGCAAGGGTTTTTAGGGTTAAAGTTGGGAGGGATATTGGAATATATTTTCGGGAAAAAGCATGGTACCGCAGTAAGTGCGGTAGCTTACCTAAGTTACACAGTGGGATGCTTTTTTGTTTGTAGGCTGGGTAAGGGTTTGATATGTTTGGAGTAAAAATTTTGAATTAGTAGTCATAACTACAATAAAGATTTATTTCGAACGTCGTAGCTTTACAGCATTTATTAACACAATAAGTAATTTACTATGTCAGCAAAGGATGATAAGATGAACCAGTTCATTTCTGCAATGTTCAGCCTGACCAGTGCAATAAAATGCGAATCGGAGCGCTGCTGTAAGATATGTGGTGAAATAAATGAAAAGGAACTAATGATCATAGCTTTTGTAGGTGACAACAAAAGTGTAAAAATGAGCGAGATAGCCGAACATTTAAAGGCGCCGTTAAGCACGCTTACAAGTATTACCGATAAACTGGTCGCAAATAAATTCCTGGTGCGCCATAACTCTGATGAAGACAGGCGCGTGGTGAAAGTGACCCTTAGTGAGAAAGGCCTGGAATCGTACAACGCGTTTTTAACTCGAAAGAAAGCAATGACAAAGAAAGTTTTTTCACACTTTGACGAGGAAGAGCAAAATACATTGATCAACCACATCAATAAGCTTGCTGCTGCAATAGTATCTTAACATAAAAATAAATTTTTTTTATTTATTAACTACGAAACTCGTAATATTGGACAATCGAATTAAATAACACCTTCCTACATTGAACAATAGCTTAACTAATATAAATGGCTTGTATAACTACATCAATCAAAAGACAGAAAAAATGAACGAAAGTGTATTAATAACCGGAGCAAATATTGGGCTTGGCAAAGAGACAGCCCGACAGTTAGCATTGAAAAAAGAAACAAAAAAGGTAATTCTTTTTTGCAGAAATGAAGAGAAAGCCGAGGCTGCAAAAAAAGACCTTGAGGAAAGCACCGGAAGAAAAATATTTGAAATTGTAATAGGGGATGTTGCAGATGTAAATTCTGTAAGAAAAGCTGTAGAAAAAATAAACGAGCCTATTGATGCAGTGATCTTAAATGCAGGTGGTATGGTTGGGAATACGGCAAGGAAACTTACGCCTTCTGGTATGAATGCATTATCTGCTACAAATATTTTAGGTCATGTAGTTTTAGTAGATGAATTGATCAAACATGATAAGCTAAAAAAAGCAGTATTATCTGTGAGTGCGGAAGCTGTACCGGGCGTAAAGATCCTCGGAATGAAACCGGTCGCCATGAAGACCTCTTCTGTAGATGAGTTCGCTGCTGTACTTGATGGATCATATTTTGGTAAAAACTTCGATCCAGTACAAGCATACGGATATGTGAAATATGCAGGAACGATGTGGACGTTATCTATGGCAAGAAAATATCCTAACCTCAAATTTGTTGTTATGAGTCCCGGGAATACAGGTGGAACAAACGCACCTGATAGTTTGCCCCCGGCAATGAAATTTATGTTGAAGTACTTTATGATGCCTATTGTAATGCCATTGATGGGAATGGTGCATAAGCTGGAAGTAGGTGCGAAGCGATTTGTGGATGGTATTTCGGATGAGCGATATAAAAGTGGCGTTTTTTATGCAAGTAAGGAAGGAAAGTTAACAGGGGATATGGTTGATCAGAGCACTTTTTATACTGACTTGAAGAATACTACTTTTCAAGATAACGCTGACAAAGCAATTCACCGTTTTATAAAACCGGTTGAAGAGTCTATTATTTAATTACCAGCTGCAGGTGTTCGATAGAAATCCTTTGATGAATGGTGCCAACGCCACTGATGTTAAATAGGATAGAGGAAGGTGACCTACAAAGTTTATTGTTGCTATACGGAGTGAAATCGATGGTGCAATAGATAGGCGGTTGTGCATGATCAAACGGATTTCTCTCTCGCTGAAGGAGCGAGTTCGAAATGACGGGTGGAGGGTGACCGCTTCATGTGCTGTCCATTTCATCAATAGATATCACATTAGAAACAAAACACTGTTTATAGATTTAAAAGTGTACCTTTGCGGCTTATTTAATAAAAGTTCTTACAAATAATGACTTCTTTTTCTTCCTTCTCCATGCGAGAAGAACTGACTCGTGCCATATCGGACATGGGCTTTGAGACGCCGACCCCAATACAGTCGAAAGTAATTCCGCAACTCTTATCTCAACCAATCGATATTATAGGCCTGGCACAAACAGGTACCGGTAAGACCGCTGCCTTTGGCCTGCCTGCGCTACACCACACTGATCTTAACGCTAAACACGTTCAGACACTCGTGCTTAGTCCCACCCGCGAACTGTGTATGCAGATCGTTGAGGAGCTGGGTAAATATGGCCAGCATATGCGTGGCCTGCGTATCACTGCCGTATATGGTGGTGTGCCTATTAGTGGGCAGATACGTGAGGTGAAAGCCAACCCACAGGTGATAGTAGCAACTCCCGGCCGTCTTATAGATCTGCTGGAGCGCAAAGCGCTGAACCTGGACCTGGTGCAAACCGTGATACTGGATGAGGCTGATGAAATGCTGAACATGGGTTTCCGCGAGGATATAGACCTGATACTGAAGACAACACCTGCCCGTGAGCATACGTGGTTGTTCTCTGCTACCATGTCTAACGACGTGCGTAACATAGCCAAGCGCTTCATGAAGCAGTGGCAGGAGTTCTCTGTAGCTGGCGCTAACGTAACCAACGAGAACATTGATCACCAATACTACGTGACCAGCCATCACAACCGTTTTGCAACGCTGCAACGCCTGCTTGACTTTACGCCAGGTATATATGGTATCATATTCGTACGCACCCGCCAGGATTGCCAGGACATCAGTGAAAAGCTGATGCGCCAGGGCTACCACGTAAGTGCACTGCACGGCGATATGGACCAGAAGATGCGCAGCAAGGTAATGGAGCGCTTTAAGAACAAAAGCCTGCAGGCCATAGTAGCTACTGATGTTGCTGCCCGCGGACTGGATGTGAATGACATTACCCACGTTATCAACTACGAACTGCCAGACGATCCTGAAGTATACACACACCGTAGCGGCCGTACTGCACGCGCCGGTAAATCTGGTATCTGTATCTCCATCGTTTCGCCAAAAGAAATATCTAACATCCGCCAGATAGAGCGCATCGTGAAGTCCCGCTTCAACAAGAGCGATATTCCTGATGGTGCTGAGGTGATACGCAAGCGTTTGTTCTACTACATGGAGCAGATAGCCAACGCTGATCCCGGCAACAACTTTGCACAGATATACAAGGAAAGCATGCACGAGCGCTTTGCTGAACTGGATAAAGATGAACTGATAAGCAAACTGATATACCTGCAACTGAAGGAAACCATAGATGCCTACCAGGGCGCTGGCGACCTGAATGCCGGTTTTGAGAACAAAGGCGCACCACGCGAACGTGGCGCTGCCCAAAGTGCAAGCCGCAATGGCAGTGTGCGTATGTTCATCAACATAGGCCAGAAGGACGGACTTACTGATGAGGCAAGCTTATTGGAATTCATCACTGAATCGTCTGACATTGATGCCGGTACCATAGACCGTGTTACTGTGCGTGAGCTGAGCAGCTTCTTTAATGTAGCGGCACCTCATGCAGAATTTGTAGCACTGACGCTATCTGCCAAGAAATATAAAGGCCGCAAGGTGCGTATAGAAGAGGCAGAAGCCCGTGACCGTGAACGTAGTGCAGGTGGTGGTGGTGCACCACGCCGTGGTGGCAGCGATGGCGGACGCCCGGCTTATGGCAGGGAGCGCTCTGGTGGCGGCGACCGCCCATATGGCAAAGGGGGATCACAAAAGTTTAACAAGAGGTATTAGTAGATATTGTAATACACTTTAGGTTTTAAAGGATAAAGCATTATATTTGCAATAACCAAATGAGTTTGAGTATGAGGCTTTTTCTAATAACGACACTATTTTTATGTGGTAGCCTGGCTGTAAAAGCGCAGGATGCTACTGCAACTGGTACCGATAAAAAAGGCGTAGCAAGCTTTTACCATCATAAGTTCGTAGGCCGCAAAACGGCAACGGGTGAGACCTTTAGCAATATCAACTTCACTGCCGCCTGCAACAGGTTGGCACTGGGTACTTTTGTAAAGGTGACCAACCTGGCCAATGGACTGGCAGTATATGTGCGCATCAACGACCGTATGGCCGCTGCTAACAAGCGCGTGATAGACCTTGCCGAAATAGCGGCAGAGAAACTGGGTTTTATAGATGATGGTACCGCCAAAGTAAAAGTAGAGACCGTTCCTAAAGAAGAAGGACGAATAGGCATACTGGCACAAGCTGCCGCTGCTAAAGAAGAAAAAACAACGTTGTAATCAATTTAATATTTTGAAAGACTGCCTCAACAGAGGCAGTCTTTTTTATGTGAACCGATCTTGTAAGTATCTATGCTTAACGCACTATACATAGCCGATGTACCGGACAAAGGCAAAGGCGTATTCTGCAAAAAGAACCTGCGCCCAGGTGCGGTACTGGAAGTATCGCCGGTAATAGTGATGCCCGCCAGGGACCGCCCCCTGCTGGACCAGACCCTGCTACATGACTATATATTTGAATGGCAGCCGGATGGGGAGCTGATGTGCTGTATGGCGCTGGGTTGGGTGCCCATGTACAACCATTCCTACTCCAGCAACTGCGAATACTATATGGACTATGTGGACAGCACCATCACCATAAAAACTGTGCGGGAGATACCTGCCGGTGAAGAGATAACCATCAACTATAACGGCGACTGGGATGATGAAAAGCCTGTATGGTTCGATGTGGCTGAGTAGGGAATAGCTATTATCTTTAAGGTATGAAGTACGTTTTCTTCTTTGTATCGCTTTTCATTTTTCAGTCGTTATCGGGGTATGGTCAGCAGTTGGTAACCCCTTATGAGACATCGGGTGGGCTGCGGTCGGCTACTTATGCGCAGGTGGTGGCTTACTATAAGGCTTTGGCAGCAAGGTTTCCATCTGTTATTATAGACTCGGTAGGGGAGACCGATGCGGGGTATCCACTAAACGTGGTTTACTATAACTACAAACCACATACAGGCCAGGTGACACTGCTCATTAACAATGGTATACACCCCGGTGAGCCCGACGGCATCGATGCCTGCATGATGCTGCTGCGGGATGTGGCGACAGGCAAGGTAAAAGTGCCTGATAATGTAGCGCTGGCAGTGATACCGGTGTTCAACATAGGAGGTATGCTGAACAGGGGCTGCTGCAGCCGGGTGAACCAGAACGGGCCTGAAGAATATGGTTTCAGAGGTAATAGCCAAAACCTGGACCTGAACCGCGACTTCATAAAGCTGGATGCAAAAGAAACGCGCTCGCTAATAGGACTATTCCATAGGATAGATCCGGACGTATTCATAGATAATCATGTAAGTGATGGGGCCGACTACCAACATGTGGTGACCCTGCTGACCACCCAGCACGATAAGCTGGGCGGTGAAGTGGGTAGGTATATGCATGATGAACTGGAACCAAAGGTGTATAATGAAATGAAGCAGAAGGGCTATAGCCTGGTGCCCTATGTGAACGACTTTGATAAGACACCGGATAGTGGTTGGGTGGAATTTTATGAGAGTGCCCGGTATTCGAGCGGATTCGCGGCACTGTTCCAGACGTTCGCTTTTGTACCGGAGACCCATATGTTGAAGTCTTTTAAGAGGCGGGTAGCCGGTACCTATGCGCTGATGTGTACATTTATAGATGTATGCGGCGCTAATGCCACCGCTATAAAACAGGCACGTGCAGAGGACCGCAAGCAACTGCTTGCTGATAGGGAATATCACCCGCACTGGGCTGCTGACACTACGAAGTATGCCCTAATAACGTTCAAAGGATATACTGCTGCATATAAGCCAAGCGATGTATCGGGGTTGCCGAGGTTATATTACGACCATAGTAAGCCGTATACTAAGAAGGTTGAATTCTACGATCATTTTATCCCTACTGATACAGTGAAATATGCTAAGGCCTATGTTGTGCCCGGCAGTGGCAAGATGTAGCAGACAGGCTAAAATGGAATGGTGTAGAGATGCACCAAGTGGATAGAGATACTACCATTGAAGTGAGTGTATACTTTATAGATAGCTATGAAACAGGGCCATACCCGTACGAGAAGCACTACTATCATAAGAAAATAAAGGTGCACTGGGGCAGGCAATATGTGCAACTGGTGAAAGGGGACTACCTGGTACCGACCGCACAACCAGCTAAACGATATATAACCGAAGTGCTGGAGCCTACGGGCACAGATGCCTTTCTGGCGTGGGGATACTTTGATGGGATACTTCAGCAAAAAGAATACTTCAGCGACTATGTGTTCGAAGACAGAGCGGCCGAAATGCTGCGGAAGGATAAGCACTTGAAGGCCTTGTTAGAGGCTGCCAAAAAGAAATATCCGCAACTGGCAAATAGCACTGCTGCCCAACTGAACTTTATATATGAGCACTCGCCGTATCATGAGCCAGAATATAAGAGGTACCCTGTATATAGAATAGAATATTGATATAATACAGGTCAGTCATCAAGTCGTGACATAATTTATTGCATTTGTAACTTATTCTGTGGGTACACTGTGCATCTAACGAAGCACATAAACATGTGGTTTGTTGCTTCTACAAACCCTTTGCCCCTATGGGGCAGACCATTATTGCCTGATCAAATTAGTTATAAAATGGTATAAGGTCATGGTATGATAACTGAAGGCTTTAGTTTGTCGGTGATCCTTTTTCCCAGCCTTATAGACGGCAGCTCTACCAGATAGTGCATACCTACGGCCAGTAATGTAGTGAGCGTAAGGCATATCAGCAATAAAGAACCGAAGGCTATCGGTATGTTGTCATTAAAATATTTGGATAGTAGTGTGTCCCAGTGCTCAAAAATGGCGGTAACAATTTCCCAGTGCACCAGGTAAACTCCGTATGATATTTTGCCATAGAAACGGAGTATGCGAATGTTGAGCAAACGCTGCAGGCGATGGCTGTGTAAAATAGCAGCTAAAATAACGAATGACCCAAATGCTGTATAGGTGGCAAAGGTTGATCTGGAAGAAGTTTGAAAGATACTCGTATGTGCTACCGTAATGGAATATCCTGTCCAGATCGCGGATACAAAATGACAGTAATGCTGCGATAAGTATAGGTACCCCGATATCTGTACCACTTGGTTTGCCTGAAAGAAATGTCGCTGACCTCTACATAATAGCAA
>CBDIBP010000003.1:0-36904 GCA_965276955.1 Flavipsychrobacter sp. | reverse complement strand
TCATACACTTATAGGTACTCATGTATTTGCCCAAAAGGCAGATACTGCGAGGAAGGTAAATATCACTATACGCAAAACGATAAAGTTCGAGGCCATACAAACCGATTCGGGGACCATCAATAAGTTTATTGGCGAAGTGCAATTGCAGCAGGCAGAAAGCATTATGTATTGCGACAGCGCTTACCTGAACCAGAAGACCAATAACCTGGAAGCCTTTGGCGATGTAAAAATTGTGCAGCCCGGTGGTACTGAGGCCATGAGCGATTACCTGCGATATACCGGCAACAATAAACTGGCCTTTATGAAAGGCAATGTGAGCCTTACCGATGGCAAGAGCAAGCTGTGGTGTGAGGAACTGACATACGACCTGAACACTAAGATAGGTGTATATAACAAAGGGGGCACTTTGCAGAACGATGCTACCACGGTATCGAGCAACACAGGGGTGTATAACGTAAAAGAAAAGAGTTCACGGTTCAGTGAAGATGTATTCATTACAGACCCTAAGTATACTATTCGTTCGCAAGACCTGGCTTACAATACAGAAACAAAGTTTGTGCAGTTCTTTTCTCCATCGGTCGTACTGGGCGATAAGACCAAACTGGTGACCAGCAATGGCACCTACGACAGCAAGAATGAAATAGCACATTTTGTAAGCCGCTCATCCATAACTGACGCAGACCAATATCTGGAAGCAGATACCATAAACTACAACAAACACACCGGCATAGGAGATGCTACCGGCAATGTGATATCTATAGATACTGCACAACATAGTACGCTATATTGCGGCCATGCCGACTACAATGAGAAGACCCGCAAGCTGCTGGCTATAATAAAACCGGTATTGAAGCAGATGAATGGTAAGGATAGCCTGTTCATGCGGGCCGATACTTTTTACTCAGCGCCGGTACCTAAAAAAGATACAGCAACAAGAACTGTATCGAAGAGAACGGAAAAGCGTGCAGAAAAGGCCTCTAAGAAAGATAAAAAGCATCAGCCTAAAATAGACATTCAGGCACCAACTGCTGACTCTACTAATGGTGCAGACTCTACCGGTCCCAGATTTTTTATAGGATATCATCACGTACTTATATTCTCAGATTCATTGCAAGGCAAGTGCGACAGTATCAGCTACAGCCAGGCCGATTCTATACTTAGAATGATGAAGAGCCCGGTAGCATGGGCACATAACAGCCAGATAACCGGTGATACCATAATACTAAAGATGGATAGCGGTAAGCTGAAACGCATATTTGTACCCAACAACGCATTGATGGTGACCCGCTCTGGACCACCCAAAGCACAGATGTTCGACCAGGTGCAGGGAAAAACACTCACAGCCCATTTCGCCGACAACAAGATCACTGATATGGTGGTCTTCCCCAACGCGGAAAGTATCTTTTTCTCTAAAGATGAGAAGAATGCTTACCTGGGTGTTGCGCAGGCACAAAGTGAACGCATGCGTGTGATATTTAAAGACCAGCAGGTAGTACGCATACTGCTGGAGCAAGACCCGCACTCTACCATGACACCGCTGACACAGATAAATATCTCTACAACAAGGCTCAGTCGCTTTATATGGCTCGAAGATCAGAGGCCTAAAACAAGAGAAGAGTTATTCAAATAGAAAGTGCCATCTGCAATCGTTCCCAGCCTTATTTTATAGATACACGCAAATAATAAGTTCTGCGTGTTAATTTTGCACACTATTTTCTGAACATATCTTATTTATGCAGGTTTACAAATTTGGTGGAGCATCTATTGCTACACCCGCTAACATGGAGGCGTTATTGCCTATAATAACACAAGCTGCTCAGCCCATAGTAGTAGTGGTATCGGCTATTGGTAAAACAACTAATGCACTTGAAGCAGTAGTGGCTACAGCATGTAAAGGGGATAAGGACACAGCCCGTATACTGGCAAAAGATATAGAAGATAAACACCTGGAATATGCGCGGGCAGTACTTGATGACACAACATATCAACAGGCAACAACTGCACTGGATGTATTCTTTACAGAACTGCTATGGGCTGTAGACGATGCTGATACATCCCGCTACGATTATTCTTACGACCAGATAGTGAGTATGGGCGAGATATTCAGTACGCGTATATTCTCCTTCTTCCTACAGCAGAATGGCTTTAAGAACGAATGGGTGGATGTACGCGATGTGATACGCACCGATGATACCTACAGGGATGCAAAAGTAGATCTGGATTACTCTAAAGCACAAGCTCAAAAGATAATAGGTACCTATTTGCAGGCAGGCGTAAGCGTTATTACCCAGGGCTTTATCGGCGCTACGGTAGACAATGCTACAGTAACCCTGGGTCGTGAAGGGTCTGACTACTCAGCTGCCTTACTCGCATCTATGCTGGGTGCCGATGGGGTGACCATATGGAAGGATGTAGAAGGCCTTCAAAATGCAGACCCCAAGCTCTTTAAGGACACGGTAAAGATAGAGGCCATCACTTACCATGAGGTGATAGAAATGGCTTACTACGGTGCACAGGTGATACACCCTAAGACCATCAAGCCATTGCAGAACAATGGCATACCCCTGTATGTGAAATGCTTTCTGGATCGTAACCAGAAAGGGACCGTGATACAGAATGAGGTGAACAGTATATTCTACCCGCCACTTATTATACTGAAGAAAGACCAGATACTGGTGCAGGTAACAACCCGCGATTTCTCATTCATTACAGAAGATAACCTCAGCAACCTGTATCGCATCTTCCACGAAATGAAGATCAAAATAAACCTGATACAGAATGCCGCTATCAGCTTTGTGGCGTGTATCGATAATAAAGAGGACAAGGTGCATGAACTTATAGAATTGCTGGGCAAGGACTACAAAGTATTTACCAACGAGAATGTGAGTCTGCTTACCATACGCCATTATACCCCTGAGATATTGTTTGACCTCACCAAGAGCCGATACATACTGCTGGAGCAAAAGACCAGGCATACAGTACAGGTAGTTATCAAATAAAGTACCTTTCAGAAATAACAAAGCCGCTCATTATTGGAGCGGCTTTGTTATTTACACTATCTTCTTTCCACGCATCGCATCTTTCAGAGCTGCGTCCATCACACGTTCTGCATAGGGGCGGCTTATGTCGTTGAGCTTTTCTGTTTCGCGCTGTATACGGTCTTTGTCTTTTGCGTCAATAGCTTCCTGCAGGGCTTTCATATGGTCTTCGGTCACTATGATCTCATCCTCATCCAGCAGGGTAGCATGTTTCACCAGGAATTTGTGTGTTGTCTCCAGCATTTGCTGAGCCTCTGTGGTGGCTTCTACCAGTGCACGTACCTGTATATCTTCTTTGGCATTGGTCAGGCTATCCAGCAGCATTTTTTCTACCTCTTCATCAGTGAGGCCGTATTGTGGTTTCACATCTATGCTTTGTGCTACACCACTGCGCATCTCTATGGCACTCACCTTCAGTATGCCATCCGCATCTATCAAGAAGGTTACTTCTATCTTGGGCAAGCCTGCAGGCATACCGGGTATACCGGTCAGGTTGAATTCGGCCAGCTTGCGGTTGTCTTGTACCAGATCACGCTCGCCCTGGAATACTGATATGCGCATACCACTTTGCCCGTCTTTCTGGGTGGTATACTGGCGACTGGCCTTGTTGGGTATCTTTGAGTTGCGGGGTATCAGTACGTCCATCAGGCCACCCATGGTCTCAATGCCCAGCGATAGCGGTGTTACATCCAGCAACAGCATTTCAGTATTGTTGCCAGCAAGTATATCGGCCTGCACTGCGGCACCCAGGGCCACTACTTCATCAGGGTTCAGTTCATCATATAGTTCACGGCCAAAGAAAGCGCTTACCTGCTCCTTCACCAATGGCACACGGGTCGATCCACCTACCATAACCACAGCCTCTATATCCTTTACCTCCAGCCCCGCATCGCGCATCGCATTTTTGCAACTGGCTATGGTACGGTCTACCAGTGGTTGTATCAGTTTATTGAATTCTGTTTTCGTGATCGTCACTTTTTGTCCGTTCACGTCACCTTCAAAAGTATCATTTGCAGACAAGTGTTTCTTGGCCTCTTCGGCCAGTACACGCAGTTGCTGGGTCAGTGAGCGGTTGCTATCAAGCTGCTCCTGGACGATGCCAAGAGCGGCGATCCAGTGCTGTGCCAGCATGCGGTCCATATCATCGCCGCCCAGGTAAGTATCGCCATTGGTAGCAAGTACTTCGAAGATGCCGTTGGTTATCTTCAGTATGGATACGTCGAACGTGCCTCCGCCCAGGTCGTATACCGCTATGGTCTTCTCTTCATCGGGTTGGGCGCCAAGTCCGTAAGCAAGGCTGGCGGCAGTTGGTTCGTTCACTATGCGTAGCACATCCAGCCCTGCCAGCCTGCCGGCATCACGCGTGGCTTGCCGCTGGGCATCGTTAAAGTAGGCAGGTACCGTTATCACAGCCTTGTTTACAGGGGTCTTTAGTATGTGCTCGGCGCGGTGTTTCAGCTCCTTCAGTATGTACGAGGATAATTCTATAGGTGAATAGAACTTATCGCCCACCTGCACCTTCACCAGTGCATCGGTATTGTCGTCAATTATTTTATAGGCAAAGAAACCGGCGTCGTTGCGCACATCGTTGTATGCTTTGCCCATCAGTCGTTTTGCGGAGTATATGGTACGCTCTGGTTGTGCCACCAGCAGGTCGCGGGCGGGGTTGCCCACTGTCACGTTCCCATACTCATCAAAGTGCACTATAGATGGTACCAGGGCCAATCCATCTGTTTCACGCAGTGCAAGGGGGCGCTTGGTGTCCGGGCGCACTATAGCTATAAGACTATTGGTAGTACCCAGGTCTATGCCTACTATGGTCTCTTCTTGTTGTAAACTTCCTGTTGCTATATTAATGGCTACTTTGCCCATATTTCGTCTTATTTCCGGCTGCAAAGGTAAGGATAAGGCGCGCTGAATATTTATATTTGTGTGTAGATGTCTTAGATAAAAAGGATTCCCAAGTCTAAAGGTCACGAAATAGCAGTTCGGGTTGAGATTATAGACTTATGGTCTTTTTTCAAAATTTTGTTAGTAATATTCTCGAAATAGATGCATTGATAAAAATACCTTCTTCTGAGTTTAATGAAGAGGTATTTAAAAAATAAAGGCTTTAATAAAAAGCTTTGGCAATGCTGAAGTAATTATTGCTATAAGCAATACAAATGAAGAGACCTTTTCGTGGGGAGTCAAAGGAGGAATTACAGGAATAGGTTAAATAGGTCAGTAACGGATATTGAACAGGTGAAAGGAACCGTTTTTACCATGCACGAGCTGGAAGAATATCTTCATAAAATGCCACTATAATTAGTCCATAATATTCCCTCAATAGCCTTCACAACCTATCTCCTTATTCATGGAAGCAACCCTGCCACAAAAATGTGGATATGTTGTTTAAGTACATTGCTCATCCTTCCGTAATTTTGTTCCTCAAATGTAACCTGTAAACCACCATCACACAATGCTACTTCCACCAAACGAAAAGACCACAAAGAGAACAGAAAATTTCCGATTCACTTTTTACTGACCGACCGGAAATTCTTTGACCAGATCCATACCCCCAGAGCGTTTCAGCCTAAAATTGAAATTTCCGACACCAGAAATTTCCGGAAATTTTGCTTCAAAACCAATAGAACGCTTGCCAGGATTAACAACGAGGCGGCGCGCTTTATAAAATGCCCTACATCGGGCATTTTCGGACATTTCATTAAATGCGAACAAAGCCAATATCCGCTACTGCAAATCCTTTCAGCCGTTAGGGCAACATAACGATACCCGTTTTATTTTCCTGGTACCATCGGGCATTTCGTATCTGCCGCATCATAAAATAAATTTGCGTAAGCAAATACTTACGTTTATATTTGTGTAAGTAAATGCTTACATGTAATGGCGGAAGTAGCAAGGCGGGATGTTTTTCAGGCAATAGCAGACCCTACACGGCGGCAGATAATAGAACTGATAGCCGGTAAGCCCATGAACCTGAATGCCATTGCCGACAATTTTGATATTAGCAGGCCGGCAATATCGCAGCACATAAAAATACTGAGCGAGTGTGGACTGGTGCAGGTGGAAACGATTGGCCGGGAACGGTTTTGCAAAATTCAACCTGCTAACCTTGTCCCTGCTTTTATGTGGCTGGAGCAATACCAGCAGCTATGGGAAGATAAACTGAACTCTTTTGGGCAATACGTAACACAACTAAAAAATAAAAGAAATGGCGAACCAAAATGACATGGACAAGCGCACCCTGACGCTGAAAAGAACCTTTGATGCACCCATAGACGTGGTTTGGGAGGCCTGGACACAACCCGTGCATGTAGCAGCTTGGTGGGGGCCAAAAGGAATGAAAATAGAAGTAGTGGAACACAACTTTAGCGCAGGTGGCACCTGGAAGTACGTGATGCCCATGCCCGATGGTAGCGAGTTCATCTCTGAAGGGGTATACTCTGAAATTGTGCCGCTGAAAAAAATAGTTACTTCTGCCGATTTCAAGCCCATGACTGCCGGGGTAGTGATACACGTAACGTTTGAAGAGAACGGCGACCAGACCGACTTTACATTCAGTGTGGTGCACCCTATAGAAGAGTATTGCCAGCAGCAGGAAAAAATGGGCTTCTACAATGGCTGGGGTTCTGCCATCGATAGGCTTGGTGCGGTTGTTGGTACATTAAAGAAAGGTAGTTGATAAGTAGGGAAAGCATTTAGATACTTTCCCTGCTATCTGTTGCTTTATTTAAAGGCAGCAGTACATTACTTTCCAAACCGTTTCTTCAACAAGTTCAAAGCATCATTTATGTTCGTTTCTGTGGTCGCAGGCTGTGGTTGTGGCTTTTTATCGTTGGTTGCTTTATGCTGCTGACGTTGCTGTCTTTGGGGAGCCTCTTCTGTTTGTTTTATAGAAAGGGCTATGCGCTTTCGGGGCACATCTACCTCTGTTACTTTCACAGTTACCTGCTGGTTCAGTTTCAGTATCTGGCTGGGGTCTGTAATGTAGGTGTGTGATATCTCGGACACGTGCACGAGGCCATCCTGTTTCACCCCAATATCTACAAATGCACCGAAGCGGGTGATGTTGGTAACAATTCCGGGCACTATCATACCCACGCTCACGTCTTCAATGGCATATATGGCTGCGAACTCGAACTGGCGCACTTCGCTGCGTGGATCAAGGCCAGGCTTCTTCAATTCATTAATGATGTCTTGTATGGTGTGCAGGCCTATAGTATCTGTAATGTATTTTTTAGTATCCAGGTTTTTTAACAGCGTTTCATTGCCCACCAGGCTTTTTACATCTGCACCCAGGTCCTTTGCCATTTGCGTTACTACATCATATGCCTCAGGGTGTACCGCACTGGCATCGAGCGGCTGATCGCCATTCTTTATCCGCAGAAATCCGGCACACTGTTCAAATGCTTTGTTGCCCAGGCGGGGTACTTTGAGCAATTGCTTGCGACTGGTGAACATACCAGCCTCGTTGCGATAAGCTACAATATTCTCAGCTATAGATGGGCCGATGCCGCTCACATAGCTCAGCAGGTGCTTGCTGGCGGTGTTTAGATTCACGCCTACCATGTTTACGCAACTTACTACGGTCTGGTCCAGTTTTTCTTTCAGGCGCACCTGGTTCACATCGTGCTGGTACTGGCCTACACCTATACTCTTGGGGTCTATCTTCACCAGCTCGGCCAACGGGTCCATCAGCCTGCGGCCGATGCTCACCGCACCCCGAATGGTTATATCTTCTGTGGGAAATTCTTCCCTTGCTATCTCTGACGCGGAATAAATAGAAGCCCCATCCTCATTCACCAGGAACACCGGCAGGCCTGTATTGAGTTTCTTTATGAACTGCTCTGTTTCCCGGCCTGCAGTGCCATCGCCTATGGCAAAGGCTTCGGTATTGTATTTAGCAACGAGTGTTTTTATTTTATGCTCTGCATCATCCATCCTGTTCTTTTCATGCACATATATCAGGTCGGTCTTCAGCAGGGTTCCTTTTTCGTCTATGCACACCACCTTGCACCCGGTACGGTAGCCCGGGTCTATAGCTATTATGCGCTTACTGCCCAGCGGAGAACTCAGCAACAGCTGTCGCAGATTCTCTGAAAATACGTTAATAGCTTCCTCATCTCCTTTTTGTTTGAGGGCAGTCCTGAACTCGCTTTCCAGTGCGGGTTGCAGCAGTCTGCGGTAGGCATCTTTGACCGCCTTCTTTACCTGCTCGCCAGCGGCGTTGGATGATGTTACATATTGTTGCTCCAGCAAGCCCAGGGCCGTTTCCTCATCTGGCGATATAGACATACGCAGCACCCCCTCCATAAACCCACGCATCACCGCCAGTATGCGGTGCGATGGAATCTTGCTCACTGGTTCTGAGAACTCGTAATAATCCTTGTACTTCACACCTTCTTCTTCTTTGCCTGCCAGTATCTTGCTGTGCACGGCGGCTGTGTCTTCGAACAGTTTACGCATTTTGGCACGCACCAGTGCATCTTCGTTCACTGTCTCAGATATAATATCGCGCGCGCCTTGCAGTGCATCATCGGTAGTGGCTACGGTATCGTTTATATATTTTTGTGCTTCTACAACAATATCGCTGTGCTCCTGTGCCAATAGGAATAGGGCCAGTGGTTCCAGTCCATTCTCGCGAGCTGTTTGTGCCTTGGTCTTTCTTTTGGGCTTGTACGGCAGGTATATATCCTCCAGCGCAGCTATGGTGAGCGCCCTATCTATTCGTGCCTGTAGCTCGGGCGTCATTTTGCCCTGTTCCGTGATGGTCTTTTCTATGAAGGTCTTCCGTTCGCTATACTCCTGCTGTCTGCGTGCTTCTTCCTGTATGTTCTGTATCTGTACCTCATCGAGCGCGCCGGTCTTGTCTTTACGATACCGGGCTATAAATGGTATAGTTGCGCCTTCCTCTAATAATTGCAATACGGTGGCTACCTGTGTCTGGCTGATATTTAACTGTGCGGATACGCCCGCGGCAAATGCTAACATAAAATGATACTCTTTTTCTTGAAGATGCGAATGTAGTATTGGGGTGGGTCATCCCAAAGAAAATTTATGCACAATGGCTACAGACAGCTATTGCGGCCCATATATAAAATTCAATTATTGCTAAGTTCTATTAAATATACTCAATGACACCCAGCGATAGTTCTATCATATGATTCACTGCCTTGGCCCCATCGGACGAGAATGTTTTTCGGGCTCTGTTGGCTACAACGGTACTTATAGAAAGACACTGATGACCCAACAGCTTGCCGAGTCCATAAATGGCAGATGTTTCCATCTCAAAATTGAGGATGGACAGATCATCTTTCCTAAAGGATGCCAGCCTGTCGAGCAGGTCAGGATATGTTCTTTCGGCACGCAGGATCCTGCCCTGCGGACCATAAAAGCCCGGACAGGTAGCAGTAATGCCATGTATGTATCCATCAGTAAAATGGCCAGCAAGTGTAGTTGAACCTTTTGCTATATAAGGTCT
This sequence comes from Flavipsychrobacter sp., assembly GCA_965276955.1. Lineage (GTDB taxonomy): Bacteria > Bacteroidota > Bacteroidia > Chitinophagales > Chitinophagaceae > JABDEZ01. The sequence continues at coordinate 27,382 of CBDIBP010000003.1, read as the reverse complement.
TACAGGCTTATCTAAAAGGTCTGTATGCTGCAAGAACGACTGTAACAATTGCGCTTCATCATCGTTGCTCTCGTGCACATAGTAATGCAGAAGATTATCCATACCGATCGCATAGGTGGAGACCACAAGACCATCTGTATCCACACCGGCCTGCAAGCCGCCGCATGTGCCCAGCCGTATGATATTTAAGGAAGTTATTTCTTCTTTTATGGTACGTGTTTCAAAGTTGATATTTACCAGTGCATCCATCTCGTTGAGGACAATATCTATGTTGTCGGGGCCTATGCCTGTGGATACCACTGAAATGCGCTTGCTGCCTATATAGCCTGTATGTGTCACAAACTCGCGGTGCTGTGCCCTGTGCTCTATACGGTCGAAATGTTTTGATACTTCCTGTACACGGTCTGGGTCGCCAACGGTAATGATAGTTGATGCTAATTGGTGGGGTGCAAGGTCTAAATGATATATTGTTCCTTTGCTGGTTATAATAAGCTCCGACGGGGCAATTGGAGCATTATTTGCGTTGATCATTATTTTCAGAGTTGTGGTTGTAAAGAAACGATTTTTTACTACATTTGCTTCCCATTCAACAATGGTCGGATGGCCGAGTGGCTAGGCACAGCTCTGCAAAAGCTGCTACAGCGGTTCGAATCCGCTTTCGACCTCCCCTTTTAAAAGCATTGCAATTAAATTTGCAATGCTTTTTTGTTTGCGTTATATGTAATGTGAGAATTGCAATGCAGAATAGCAAAGCTTATAGAAAAATATCCAGTCGAGGATATACGCAATACCTTGATAAAGAATAACGAACACAGTCTTCATGTAATATCGAAAATCTACAGAGACTCAAGAAATGCTATAACCGCGTTCCTATCGCTTTTTGATAGCTGGGTGAAGGCAGTTTTTGCATTGTGCGCCTCGCCATCGTGCCACAATATAGCCTCTTCCAGTGTACGTGCACGGCCATCGTGCAGGTAAAATGGCGTACCATTTGTTTTTTCCAGCAGCCCTATGCCCCATAAGGGTGTCGTGCGCCACTCAGTACCGGTCGCCTGATAGTCGGGACGGTTGTCTGCAAGGGCAGTGCCCATGTCGTGTACCAGCAGGTCGGTATAAGGGTGTATGCGCTGGTGGCTAAGTACCGGCAGCAGTTCGTTCACACCAGTGTACATAGTAGGTATGTGGCAGTTAGCACATTGGAGTTGTGTGAACAGGGCTTGTCCGCGCAGCACCTGGGCATCTGTTACGTCGCGGCGTGCAGGTACGGCCAGTGTACGCACGTAAAATGTAACAGCATTAACTATGCTATCTGCAATATCGGTACCTGTAGTATCTGGTATATTGTACCACTGAGTCTGGCCATGTACACTTTTTACAGGCTGCACATAGCTGGTGATGCCCATATCTTGCTGAAATGCGGTTGCTACCTGCACCAGCAGGCTGGATGTATTAGCCTTGACACCAAAGCGGCCTATCTCTGTTTGCTGGGAATATGGGTTATATACATAATTGACATGGCCTTTTATAGGCCCGCCTGTAGCAGCGTTGGCATACTGAAATGAACGGATGGTAGCCTCGGGAATATTCTCAAGAAGGCCCATGCCAATGACCGCGGGCGCCATACGAGGTGATATCATGTAGCCGCCAGGTAGCGGCATATATGGGTTCGTTAATGTATAGGTTGGTATGCGCAATGAGGCCTTAGAACCATCTGTATAAGTGTACGAATTTTCGATGTAATTGATATTTACCAGAGCTTCGGGCGCTATACCAAATAAGGCTAAGTTTTGCAACTGGCCACCAAAGCCTGGTGCGGGGTTAGGGCCACCATGAGGGTCGGCCCCAGGCACACTGATACGTATGAGTAATGAAGAACTGGATGTACCAACAGTAGGGATGCCGATACCATCGTTATGATGACAATTGGTGCAAGATGTATTGTTGAACACCGGACCCAAACCGCCAAAGTAGCGTGCAGGAGCTGCCACAAATGTTTGTGAGAATAGCTTATCGCCCAGGTCGTGGATATGGGCATTCCAACCACTAAGCCCTGGTACCGGCGTACTAAACGAGCTGGCACCAAGATCAAACACAGTTGCCGCACCACCTGATAACCGAGGGTCAAAATTAGCATCATCTTCGGGCACCAATGTGTTCGCTTTCCGGCATTTTACCGCGCAGAGCACTATAGCCATCATACACACTATTACATATATTTTCTTCATACTTCCCTTGTTCCTTAACGTTGTATTTTTCGGTCTTAATCTCTTACGTAACTCTGTATATATATTGTGAGGTCGCTATCGAGTGTGGCCTGTAAAGCATTTAAAGCGTTCATTGCTGATTGCAATTGTGTGCGCTGCAGAAAAATAGCTGTTTCAAACGTAACATTCACATTGTTGAGTGCCTGGATAGCGGCGGAGAACTCTTGTTTTATCTTGTTGTCCAGTGCAATATTGTGCATAGCTACAAAATTGCTGATACTTGCACCTTGCTGGCCATTGAAGGTGCATAGGTAAGCGTTTTGTGCGCCAATTATATTATTGCGAAAATCGACCATTGAATTGTGAGAGAATGGTGACTCTGTCTGGAAAGAATCGCGGGAAAAGTAGGGGTCGTATATTTTGCCACCGCTGGATTGCTCACCCACCTCGTTGCAAATATCGCTGATAGAGCCAATAATGGTAAGGAAAGCCTCCTGGTTGGTCTTGAAGCGCGTAGAGCCCTTGCCTGCCAGCAAAACCTGCTGCTGGAAATTACCACCACTTGCGGCCCAGCTGGAGTTAAGACTATCGATATTGTTCAGTATATCCTGCGATAAAGCTACCATATACTGTTTTTGGTCTGCAGTGATAGAGTCAGCTGTAGCATTGCCGTGTTGTCCCCATAATATGAACTCAAGAGGGTGGTAGCCACGCAAAGACTGGGTAAGGTTCTGCACAGTATTCACATTAAGCGATGGGCTATTGGCTATAAGAGAATCGATCTGCCGGAAGTCGACAGGCCATGCATCTGTGTTGCCATCATAGCTGTTATCTTCGACCGGCCCAAATAGAAATCCTTCGCATGTTTCCCAAGATGTACGGGTGTCTCTCCATGCCTGCTGTGCAGCCGCAAGATTTGCAGCATTAGGTTGAGCATTCAGTGATACGACCGCGTTATTCAGCCTTATAGCATGCTCCTGCAGGGTTTGGTATTCTGGCAAAGCTATCTTATTTATAAAATCGCTTAGTACCTGGCTTTCTGTAACGGTGGTAGCGGAATTACTATTACTTTTTGTGCAGCCAGAAAAAATAGCGGTTGCACTTATGATGGTGATGAAGATGGTCTTTTTCATTAGATCTGTTTTAATTGTATCAGTATTTGATCGTTCTTTACGTGGGTATTTAACTTTATCATGTCCTTGTTTGCAGGGCCCTTGGTGACATGACCTTCATGATCGAAAGTGCTGCCATGCAGTGTGCAGTAATAGCTATTACCGGTTTTGGTAAGCGGCTGCCCGGCATGTGTGCATACAAGCACCAGCGCTTCAAAAGAGCCATCTTTATTTTTCTGTACTGCAAGGTCGTAATCGTAGTTGCGCAGGCGCACCAGTTTATAATCGCTGGTCGCAAACTCTGAGACGGGAATAGTTATCTGACCATCTTGTTCCGCAGTTTTTATAACACCGAGTGGTGTTTTGCAAGACTCCAGCAGCGCACTCATTAAAAAGCCCGAGCTGACCGCTATACATACGCCACAAGAGCCTTTTATAAAATCTTTCCTGTTCATGTTCAGAAGGAGTAGCCAATACCTATGTTGATGAAAGTATTGTTTTGGTTGTAAGGCAAAGCATTAGGGTTGGGGTTCAGCAACAGGTCGGCATTCTGTGGGCCAGTATGTAATAAACGTATATCGGCTTTTATTACCACATTGGGTATAGGGAAGTAATCTAAACCAGCTACGAGGTGCGTTTGTTTCTCAGTACCATCATACACACCATTGTCTGGTATTTTGGCATTGAGATCAAGCATCTCGTACCGCGCAAATATATTAAGTTGCTTATGTTGCCATTTTTGTTTCTTGGAGGTTTGCAGCAGGTTATATCCCAGCTCGGCGTATGCGCCATACATTTGGTTAGCTACGTTATTAGCGTATGCCCGGTTAACGCTTGATGCATCGGGTAAGGAAACGTTGCACCCTAATGCCTTGAACGAAAGCCCATTTGCGTAATATTGAATGTCTCCTTCTTCCAGATACATAGGTGTACCAAAAATGCCTGATCCCAATTGCAGGCTATCTGCTGCACGTGGCCCAAGCGTGGTAGTACCACCCATGTAACCAGATATCTGAAACTTCCAGTTGCCTGCAAAATACTGCACTGCAGCAGTTACTGCGAGGTTAGTGGCCCCTGCAAATTGCCCCTCTTGTCTGCCGCCCTGGAAACCAGTGCCATGCTCAAAACCAGCATTATTGACACCATTGACCACAGCTACGCTATAAGTAAGTGGCAATGCAGTAGTTTGACCATAGAAGCCAACACCTATCTCGCGCCATGTGCTTGGTATGATGAGCTGTTCTACCAATGGGCGTTCTACACCATTGAAATTGATAGGTAAATGATTCTCGTTGACGATACCTATACGTGGTAAAAACAGACCTGCAACTATGTATTGACGAGGATTGAGGCTGAATTTAAGATATGCCTGCTCCATACCTACCTCACCACTGGCACCGCCTGCTTCCACCTTTGCATCTTCCACCTCGAGTTCAGAGAAGAAGGCTATACGGCTATTGAACTGATGGCCTACAAAAAGTACGGCACGTTTCAGGTCTACTACTGCAGTTCTCAGGTTAGTGTTATTCTGGTAATAAAGTTCTCCATAGCCGGAAATAACTGTGTGGGCATGTGTGGCGCCATAAGCGCTCATTGAGTCCTCGCCTGTGCTGGCAACTAATTGCTGGGCAGGTGTTTTACTGTTTTGCCCTTGTTTATCCCAACCTGCATTTTGTGCTGAAGCTGTAGTGGTTAGAAAAAAAAGAAAAATAGATATGTGTAATGTAAAACGCATCAGTGCCATTTAATTTGAGCTGCAAAGAAATGATACAATGAACTGAGTCATTTACAGGAATGGGAAAAACTGTATCATAAACAGGAAAAGTTGGGACCATAACCACACTTATATTTTTCATTTTTTATTTGGAGAGGGCCACAAGCATAGAATTTTCCGGTTGGGCAGTAAAAAATTATTTTGGCTGTTTTTACCTATGGCTTGTAGCTGAAATGCAGCAGGGGCAATACTTATTGCGTAAATAATTAATTTCTGAAATTACCGGTTTTTACCGATACCGGAAATTTTTATTTTCCTTGATATTCGCAATGAAAAAGAGAAAGCAGAACAAAAGCAAGCAATAGAACTCGCTTTTCCACCATACAAAAATAAGGTATGCTACCTTACAGGCTGGATATAGATATCCACAATTTTAAATCGTGTGCTACTTTGCGGAGCTATCTGCTACAAAATCGAGCGAGATGGAATTCATGCAGAAGCGCTTATGGGTAGGGGCAGGGCCATCATCGAATATATGGCCGAGGTGCGACCCGCAACGACCGCACAAAACTTCCTGACGCGCCATACCATATGATGTGTCTTCCCGGTATATAACAGCATTTGGACGTATAGACTCAAAAAAGCTGGGCCATCCACAGGTACTGGCAAACTTGGCGGTAGAGCGGAAGAGGGTATTGCCACAAACTGCACAGTAATAAGTGCCCTTTACATCTGTCTTCCAATATTTACCGGTAAAGGCGGCTTCCGTATTGCTCTCCCTGGCAGTAGCATAAAGATCGGACGGTAATATCTTTTTCCATTCTGCATCGCTTACATGCAGTGTGGTGGTATCGGTATGAGAATAGTACGGGTTGCTGGGGGTAGTGGTGGCAGCCTTGGCAAAGGCAGCGTGTTGGGCGCAGCCTGTGTGTACGAAAAGTAGCGCGGCCAATATCAATATCATTCTCATGTTGCGGTATATTTTGATGTACAGAGCTTTTTTATTTCTTTAATTTATCCTTGAACGCCTCTCTAAATGCTTCAACCTTTGGCGCTATAACGAACTGGCAATACCGTTGACTTTTATTCTGATCGTAATAGTCCTGATGATAAGCTTCGGCAGAGTAGAATTTTGTGTATGAATCTACACGCGTCACTATTTTGCTTTTAAATGCATGCTCTTCATCCAGCCTCTTTATATAATATTCTGCCAGTTTTTTCTGCTCCTCGGTATGATAAAATATATCGGACCTATACTGGGTGCCCTCGTCATTCCCCTGCCTGTTGAGCTCAGTGGGGTCGTGAGCTTTGAAAAATGCTTCCAGCAATTCTTTATAGGTGATCCTGGATGGGTCATAAATAATATTACAAGCCTCAGCATGGCCGGTAGTGCCTGTACATACCTGCTTGTAGCTGGGGTTGGCCACATGGCCCCCGGCAAAACCCGATACTACTTTTACCACACCATCCAGTTGGTTGAACTGGGCTTCAACACACCAGAAGCAACCTGCGGCAAATGTGGCTGTATCCATTTTCTTTTGGGCATTTGCCGCAGATAGCAGAGATAGAAAAATGACCAGCGTGGACAATAACTTTTTCATAAACTTGGTAGCATTGTGCTATACAATATTATTGCAAATAGTTGTAAAGCATGTGAGTTTGATGTTTAAGTTACGATGTGTTTTGTGTGTTAGTTTGTGCGTGCGGGTATTTTCACATTATGTTGTGATATGCGCAATGCTTTTATTGTAATTGCGAGAACCTACTTTTCTTTTTTGCCTGGCCAAAAAGAAAAGTAGCAAAAAAAGGAAAACCGTATCGGTTATACGATACGGTTTTTATGAATTTTAATCTATATTTCAAGCAATAATTACTTCAATATATCGCGGGAGATCACCAGTTTCTGAATTTCGGACGTGCCCTCGCCTATGGTGCAAAGTTTGCTATCGCGATAATATTTTTCAACAGGAAAATCTTTGGTATAGCCGTAGCCTCCAAATATTTGTACCGCATCGGTAGCCACGCGTACACTTACTTCTGAAGCATAGTATTTAGCCATCGCAGATTCTTTTGTCATTTTTTCGCCGCGATTCTTGAGGTCGGCGGCCTGATAGATCAGCAGTTCGGCTGCTTCTATTTGTGTAGCCATATCGGCCAGTTTGAAGGCTATGGCCTGGAAATTGGAAATAGGCTGATCGAACTGGTGACGTTCTTTTGAATATTTCAGAGATGCTTCGTAAGCGCCCTTTGCAATACCTAAAGCCAGGGATGCAATAGAGATACGGCCACCGTCGAGTACCTTCATGGCCTGTGCAAAGCCAGAACCTACCTCGCCCATACGCTGTGTATCAGCTATGCGGCAATTGTCGAACACCATTTCTGATGTTTCGGAGGCACGCATACCCAATTTATTTTCTTTTTTACCAGCTGCAAAGCCCGGAGTGCCGCGCTCTACTATAAAGGCAGATATGTTGTGCTTGGCACGAGGCTCGCCAGTACGGGCCAATACAACAGCCACATTGCCACTGATGCCGTGTGTGATCCAGTTCTTGGTGCCGTTGAGTACCCATTGATCGCCATCTTTTGTAGCGGTGCATTGCATATTGCCAGAATCGCTGCCTGTGTTTGCTTCGGTAAGGCCCCAGGCGCCTATCCACTCGCCAGTAGCGAGTTTAGGCAGGTACTTTTTCTTTTGCTCCTCGTTGCCAAAATAGAGGATATGACCCGTGCACAATGAATTGTGTGCTGCGACAGACAAACCTATAGAACCACAAACCTTTGCGATCTCGGTAATGACGGTTATATATTCAAAATAGCCCAGGCCCGAGCCACCATACTCCGTGGGAACGAGTACGCCCATAAGGCCAAGCTCGCCTAATTTGTGAAAAAGATCGATGGGGAATTTCTGGGACTCATCCCATTCCATCATATCGGGGCGAATGTGTTTATTGGCGAAATCGCGCACCATTTCTGCTATATGCAGCTGGGTGTCGGTGTAAGCAAAATCCATATACTATATATACTGTTTGAGGACGCAATTTTACAACAAATTTTCGTATTGTAATGAATTGCTATTTTATGAGTATGTGAGGCTTTAGCAAATTGGCATTTGTGGCGGACATGCGGCATAACTTTCTCACTTGTTCGAAACTGGTGAAGTGCTGATGGCTGCGGTATAGCAATATTTTGTGGGCAGACGCAGGGCCTATACCGTCCAGGTCGATCAATGTAGAAGAATCGGCGGTATTGATATTTACCAATGCAGATGAGGTTTCTTGGTTGGTCATGCTGGTACTTTGGGTAACAGCTACGGCCGTATCAGTTTGTGTTTGCTGAAATTTGTGCCAGGCTTGCTGCAGGCGGATTTGCTGCACGTCATCTATACCGGGCTTTATAAAAAAATGCATGGTGGCACGGATCAATACCAAAACCAAAAGTAAGCCGGTAAGCGCCAGGAGGCCGTATTTTTCATTGCGGCTGAAGGTGATGAAGGGTTTGAAGGGTGAAGGCATGTTCAAATTTAGTAATAAATATATCAAAAGCTTTCAATCAGAGAATAGACTCCAGCTCTTAGTAAGTCTCTCCATAGGTGAAGACGCGACGGCGAGATGATAGGCGAGACAAAAAAGGGCGGGGATAACCCCGCCCTACAAGGTGTATGTTTTTAATGTTAAAACTCTGCGTTCTTCGGTGTGCGTGGGAACGGTATCACGTCTCGGATGTTGGTCATGCCGGTAACGAACTGTACTATGCGCTCGAAGCCGAGGCCAAAGCCAGCGTGTGGTACTGCACCATAGCGACGGGTATCGAGGTACCAGTACATTTCATCTATAGGTATGTGCATCTGTTCCATGCGCTCTACCAGCTTATCCATGCGCTCTTCCCTTTGGCTGCCACCCACTATCTCGCCAATACCAGGGGCTAATATATCCATAGCAGCAACGGTCTTGCCGTCCTCGTTCTGCCGCATGTAGAAGGCCTTAATGTCCTTAGGATAGTTAGTAACTATTACCGGTTTTTTAAAGTGCTTTTCTACCAGGTAGCGCTCGTGCTCGCTCTGCATATCTATGCCCCACGAAACATCGTACTGGAACTTCTTCTTTTTGTATGCAGGGGAATCAAGTAGTATTTGTATGGCCTCCGTATAAGTGATGCGTTCGAACTTGTTGTCCAGTACGAACTGCAGTTTCTCCATCAGGCCCAGCTCGCCGCGCTCGTTGCCATTGGCTTCTGCTTTTCTTCATCGGCCAGGCGCTGTGGCCAGGAAGTCAAGGTCTTCACGGTTATGCTCCAGGGCATAAGCCTATTATATACCTGAATGAAGTCCTCAGCCAAGTCCATGTTATCTGTAGATGTCATTGAAGGCTACTTCCGGTTCTATCATCCAGAACTCCGCAAGGTGGCGTGCTGTATTTGAATTCTCGGCACGGAAGGTAGGGCCAAAGGTGTATACCTCGCTGAACGCCATAGCACCCAGTTCTGCCTCCAGCTGCCCGCTGACAGTCAGGTTGGTAGCTACGGCCAAAAAAGTCTTCCTTAAAATTAATATCGCCCTTCATCGTTGCGCGGCGGGTCCGTCGAAGCGGCAGGGTAGTCACGCTTGAACATTTCGCCCGCCCCTTCTGCATCCGATGCAGTGATTACCGGGCGTATGCAGGTATACAAAGCCGCGGTCGTTGAAGAACTTATGGACCGCGAATGCCAGCGCAGTGCCGCACACGGAAGACTGGCGCCAAAGGTATTGGTGCGGAAGCGGAGGTGAGCAATCTCTCTCAGGTATTCCAGGCTCGGCTTGTTCTTTAAGCTGCAGCGGGAATTTTTCAGGGTCGCAAGTCGCCGGTAACTTCTATTTTATCAGCCTTTATTTCTACAGTTTGTCCTTTTCCCAGTGATGCTACCACGGTACCATCTATATTCATAGAAGCACCCGCGGTAATGGTCTTCAACACTGCCTCGTCCATGCCTTCGAGGCTGATAACGATCTGCAGATTGTTGATAGTAGAGCCATCGTTGAGGGCAATGAACTGATTGTTGCGGAAGGAGCGTACCCAACCCTTTACATTAACCGCATACCCCACCTCAGGGTTTTGCAGTATCTCTTTTATGCGTGTACGTTTCATTTATAGTATATCGTAATTATTGCTTGGCTGTTTTTGCCATTAATGCCTGGTAATCGTTGACCGCATGCATGAGTATTTTTTTAGCTAAGCGGGCACCCTGAAAATCCTCGATCTTTACCACCTTGTTCTCCAGTCTTTTATACTCTTCAAAAAAGTGGCGCATCTCATCGAGGAAGTATGAAGATAGTTCACTTATGTCATTTACGTGAGCTACGCTCATGTCATTATTACAAACAGCTATAAGTTTGTCATCTGCCTCGCCCTGATCGAGCATGCGCATAACGCCTATTATTTTGGCATCTACCAGGCAAAGTGGTTCCATTTCTATTTGTGACAGTACAAGAATATCGAGCGGATCATTGTCATCGCAATAAGTGCGTGGTACAAAACCATAATTTGCGGGGTAATAAACGGATGAGTATAATACGCGATCGAGCGCAGCATACCAGTTTCCTTATCCAATTCGTACTTGGCACGACTATTTTTAGGTATCTCTATAACAGCTGTAACGACATCGGGAACGTTTTCTCCATAACTAACGGAGTGCCAGGGGTTGAAATTCATTATTTCTATTTTGGCGCAAAGGTAAATGTTAAAACTGCTTAGGTGTAACTAATAACATCAAAAAAGGAATTAATTTTCGTTTTTGTACCAGTATAGCCAGCGGCAATAAACCGTCTATAAATGCGTTACTGGTATAGAAAAAAGCCTTTGGGATATTTTTTTTGACCGAAATTGTTTTTTTGGCCTGTACCCATATCTTTGCAAGCACACATTTATCTTTACATTCACTATTATCAGTACCTAACAATTAAAAACTAAAACAAAAAAAAACAGAATTATGGCAGATGTAAAAACAGCCGCAGCAAGACCATCCGCTCCACAGGCTCATGCAGGTAAACCAAAAAATTCGAACAACTTCATGACCAACTTGCTTGTTGTTGTTGCTTGTGTGGTCGTAGGGTTCATTGTTTGGAAATTTGTTTTGGGAAGCACGAGTAACTTCTCTGACGGTGAAATGAGGTTAAAAGCTAAGAATGCCATGGGTACCATGTTCCAGGGCGGATTTGTAGTACCTATACTTTTAGCAACATTGCTGACCCTGGTCTCTTTTATAGCTGAACGTTTCATTACAGTATTCAAAGCTAAAGGTAAAGTAGACGGTGGCGAGTTCGTACGTAAAGTACAGTACCACCTGGCTAACAAAAATGTAGATGCAGCTATTGCTGAGTGCGATAAACAAGCTGGCAGCGTAGGTAATGTAATGCGCCAGGGGCTGATGAAATATCGTGAGATGACCGCTAACAACGAACTGACCACAGACCAGAAACTGATAAACATACAGAAAGAAGTAGAAGAAGCAACAGCGCTTGAGCTGCCTATGCTGGAAAAGAACCTGGTGTTCCTTTCTACTATCGCATCTTGCGCTACGTTGTTGGGTCTGTTCGGTACGGTAATGGGTATGATACGTGCGTTCTCGGCGATGAACCAGGCAGGTGCACCCAGATGCAGCTTCACTGGCAGGTGGTATCTCTGAAGCCCTTATCAATACAGCGTTGGGTATCAGTACATCGTTCCTGGCCATTGTATTTTATAACTTCTTCACTACTATCATTGATGGTATCACCTTTGGTATAGATGAAAGCGGTTTCACCCTTACACAGAGCTTTGCTGCTAACTATAAGTAATTAATTACCGGACCTGAGAAATTGTGCAGAAAGAGTTGTGGAAAAATGACGGTTTTGAATCTTATTAGTAACAGTAGAAAATATCATTAAATGGCTCACGCAAGTTTACCGCGCAAAAGCACTAACGTTGACATGACCGCCATGTGCGATGTTGCGTTCCTGCTGCTGACATTCTTTATGTTGGCTACAAAATTTAAACCGGACGAACCGGTAGAGGTGAGGACACCTTCGTCCATACAGGAAATACCGTTACCTGATAAGGACGTAATGTTGCTTACCATAGATACTAAAGGCAGGGTGTTCTTTTCTATCGATAATAAGAATATGCGTAAATCGCTTATTGAAAATATCGATGAGTATAAGAAACTTGGTCTTACAGAGGCTGAAAAGAACTCTTTCGCGATAGGTTCATCTATAGGTGTGCCTTTCACTATGCTTAAGTCTTACCTGATGCACCGCCTGATGATGCTGCAAAATTGGGTGCAAGTGCGCCTGGTGTGCCTGTAGATACTTCAGTGGACAATCCTAATAATGAGCTGGCAAGCTGGATACGGAGTGCAAGGAATACCAATCCTCAATTGCGTATCTGTATAAAGGCTGACGGTGATGCTTCTTATCCATCGGTACAGAAAGTGATAAAAACACTGGAAGGCTGGAAGATATTCAAGTTCAACCTGATAACCAGCTTGAAAGCGGTGCCGGTAGGCAGTGCGGCTTATGTGGAAGCACAGGCGGCAGCAAATAAAAAATAATAATTCAAAACAAGACTTTGCCGGGCATTTGTAAGACGGGCAAAGCAGTTGTAAAATATTAGTAACTAAAAAAGCTTTTACCATGGCAGAAATGGATACCTCGAGTGGCGGGGGGCATAAGAAAGGCCCCGGCGTCAAGAAAGGGAAAAAATTATCTACAAGAATTGACCTCACTCCAATGGTGGATCTTGGGTTCCTGCTGATCACCTTCTTCATGTTTACCACAACAATGGCTAAACCGAAGACCATGGAGATCAACATGCCTTACAAAGATCCTAACATGAAAGAGGATGAACAGAGTAAGGTGAAAGAAAGCACTGCGCTGACCATACTGCTGAGCAAGAACCACCGCATATACTACTACGAAGGTATAGGCAGCGATGCGGCTAACCCGCCAAAGCTGGAAGCCACTACCTTTAAGGAAAAAGGCGGTATCCGCGATGAGATCATAGCAAAAGAAGCGAAGGTGGACGCTATGAAGCGTGCCGGACAGCTTGGACCTAAGGACCAGACCACGATACTTTATAAAACCAGATACTACCAGCACATATGATGACCTGGTGAACATACTGGATGAAATGAGCATCAATGCCGTAAAAACATACGCTATTGTAGACATATCTGGCCAGGACCAGGAATTCATACACCTGACCGAACAGGCTAACGGCGGCAAGTAGCACTACCTTAAGTATTAAGAACTTAAAAGAAAAAATTTAAAATGGATATTAATAAAATTTTAAACAGCGACTACCTCGACATTTTGTTTGAGGGCCGTAATAAACAATACGGTGGGTACGATCTGCGCAAAAAATATCCGAACCGCATGCGCAATGCCGCGCTTACCACTATTGGTATCGTTGCCCTGATCATTGCGGTGCCGCTGATAGTGAGCGCCATCAAACCTAAGGAAACGGCAAAACCACCTGTAGTGATGACGCAGGTGACGCTTGCGGAGCCACCGCCGGTGGACCCTAAGAAGCCACCACCACCACCACCACCATCTGAACCACCACCGCCAGTAAAGCCAACGGTGAAATTTACCCCACCGGTGATAAAGAAGGATGAGCAGGTGAAGGAAGATGAAAAGCCACCAGAGCAAACTGAAATGAAGGATGCAGCGGCGGGTCTGAAAACAGAGGTTGGTGATGTGCATGGTATAGACCCGGGAATAGTAGACAAACCGGGTACCGGTACAGGTGTGGTAGAAGCACCTAAGGCACCTGAGATATTCCAGTTCGTGGAGCAGCAGCCCGAGCCATCAGTAGATATGTCCTCTTATCTGAACAAGAACCTGAAGTATCCTGAACAGGCCCGATCGAACAACGTAGAGGGCAAGGTAATATTGAAATTCGTGGTAAATGAGGATGGCAGCATATCTGGTATCACAGTACTACGCGGTATAGGCAACGGATGCGATGAAGAAGCAAAACGCGTGCTGGCAGCAATGCCTAAATGGAAACCAGGTAAACAGAACGGACGTGCCGTAAAAGTTTACTTCGTGCAGCCCATCACCTTCAAACTTGAGTAATTTTATACTGATCTTATAAAAAAGCTACCCCTGAACGGGTAGCTTTTTTATAAACATAACTTTAAGAAACAAGCGCATACAAGGTACTGTATAACCTATTACTTTTGCCCCTGTTATACACCAGAAAAAATTAACTTAAAACAAAATTCTGTAATGAAGAATCTACCAGTAGTGTTAAGTACGCTATCATTCATAGGCGTTCTCATATTGTTTGGCCTTTATTTTGGCCAAAATAAAAAAACTACAAAGACCGATAGTGCAACTGTATCTGTACCCGGAGGAACGCTTAAGGTAGCCTATGTGAACATAGACAGCCTGGAAGCACATTTTGAGGTACTGAAGAACAAGAACATAGAATTTAAAAAGAAGAAAGAGAACATGATAACAGAACTGCAACGCTCTTACGAGCAAATGCAGAACGATGCTATGCAGCTGCAAAAGAAAGCACAGTCGAACACGCTAACGCAAGCAGAAGGCGATGCTGCACAAAAAAGGCTGGCACAGATGCAGCAAAGTTTTGAAACGCGCAAGGAGGCTATGAACGACCAGCTGATGGAAGAACAGGAAAGTTTTAGCAACGCTATAAAAAACACCTTAAAGAGGTGCTTAACAACTACAATAAGGATAAACACTATGACTATATCTTCTCTTATACAGATATAGGTACAGAGCGTGCATTGCTGATGGCAAACAAACAGTGGGATATAACTGACGATGTGATAAAAGGAATGAACAGCACGCCAATGAATGTAGAAGAGGAGAAAAAAAGTAAGTAACCTTATATAAACCAGAAAGCTTGGAGCCAAAAACTTTTTTTCACCGATCACTTACATTGCTGGATGGTGCGCTATTGGTAATAGGCTCTATGATAGGCTCTGGTATATTTATAGTAAGCGCCGATATATCGCGCACTGTAGGTAGTGCAGGATGGCTGATAGTGGTGTGGTTATTATCCGGAGGGCTGACACTTGCAGCAGCCCTTAGCTATGGGGAACTGAGTGGTATGTATCCGCAAGCAGGCGGGCAGTATGTGTACCTGCGCGAGGCTTATGGTAAGCGATGGGGTTTCTTGTATGGATGGTCTTTTTTTGCTGTGATACAGACCGGCACTATAGCCGCTGTAGGAGTGGCTTTTGCTAAATTTGCATCGTACCGGCTGCCGGGACTTGGGGAGGCAAATATATTGCTTGGCGTAGGCAGTTTTCATATCAATGCAGCACAATTACTTTCGATAGGAATTATAGTACTCCTTACTTATATAAATAGCCGTGGAGTAGAGGGGGGGAAATGGATACAATTCTTTTTCACTTTTGCAAAAATAGCTGCACTGCTGGCGCTTGTAGTTTGCGGGTTCCTGTTCTTTAAAGACCATCGTGCTATATGGAGCGATAACTGGACCGCGGGATGGCTGGCAAGAATGATGAAGACAGAAGGTGGTGTGATCTATCACCAGACACTGGACCCGGCAGCACTGGTAGTAGCCGTTTGTGTGGCCATGGTGGGGGCAATATTCAGCAGTGATGCCTGGAACAATGTGACCTTTATAGCCGGCGAGATAAAGAGACCAGAGCGCAATATAGGCCTGAGCCTTTTCATAGGTACGCTGGTGGTGACAATACTGTATATTTCCATCAACCTGATGTACCTGAATGTACTTACCATAAGTGAAATTGGAAATGCCCCAAGCGACCGTGTAGCCATAGCGGCAGGCGTTGAAGATATTTGGGGGGATGGGTACTTTTATTATTGCCGTGATGATCATGATAAGTACATTCGGTTGCAATAATGGACTGATACTTTCTGGCGCACGTGTGTACTATACTATGGCAAACGATGGCCTGTTCCTGCCCGCTGCCAAGAAACTGAATAAGAAGGGTGTACCTGTTACTGCATTGTGGATGCAATGTGTATGGGCATCGTTACTGTGCCTGAGTGGTAAGTATGGCGACCTGCTGGACTACATTGTATTTGTGGTGTTGATATTTTATATACTTACTATAGGCGGTATATTTATTTTGCGCAGAACAAAACCTGATCATCCACGGCCATACAAGGCTTTTGGGTACCCGGTAATACCTTTGCTGTATATAGCTATAGCTACATTTATCTGCATCGTTCTGCTGGGTAATGCCAAGACGCAGTACAATTGCTTTGCTGGGCTGGTGATAGTGATAGCAGGCCTGCCGGTATATTATTTTATAGAAAAGAGAAGTAAACAAACCAATGACCAATAATGCTTTAACAAGCCTGTTCCATGATATGGACCGCCTAAACGTAGTAGTGGTGGGCGATGTGATGCTGGACAACTACTGGTGGGGCGATGTGGAACGTGTGTCGCCAGAAGCGCCGGTGCCCGTAGTGGCCATAAAAAAAAGAGAGAGCAGGCTGGGTGGCGCTGCGAATGTGGCACTGAACTGTAAAGCACTTGGCGCCACAGTGACACTGGCCAGTGTGGTAGGGGATGATGCTGATGGTAAGATATTGACACAACTGGTAAAAGATGCCGGTATAAGCACTGAGCTACTGCAATATAGTAAGCAACGACCTACCACTACCAAAACAAGAGTAATAAGCCGCAACCAACAGATGATGCGGCTGGATGACGAGATAAGCGAAGACCTGTATACTGAAGAGGAGCACCCCTTTATAGATATAGTGCTGAAATACCTGCAAAGAGTGAAACCTGATGTGCTGATATTTGAGGACTATAACAAAGGTGTACTGAAAGAAAATGTGATACAGCGCATAACTGCCCACTGCCGCGAAATAGGAATTACTGTAGCTGTGGACCCTAAGAACCGGAATTTTTTAGCCTACCGCGATGTGACCATTTTTAAGCCTAACCTGAAGGAGGTCCGCGAAGGATTGCTGATACAGGTGGATGCGAATGATAAGGATCTTAAAGCGGTGCACCAGCGCTTGCATAGTGCATTGCAACATGAAGTTACCTTCATTACTTTATCGGAGAGAGGTGTATTTTATAGTAATGAAGCGGGAGCCGCTATCATTCCATCGCATATCCGCAACATATCGGATGTATCCGGGGCAGGCGACACTGTTATTGCGACTGCCAGCCTGGTATATACCATAACTAAAGATGCAGCCCTTATGGCTGAAATATCGAACATTGCAGGAGGACTGGTTTGTGAAGAAGTAGGTGTAGTGCCTATTGATAAAAAGCTGCTACAAGCTGAGTGTGAGCGATTGCTGGTAGATATATAATTGATGAACTATAGGAAAAGTAAAGGGTGCAAGTTCATGAACTTGCACCCTTTACTTTTAGGTTTGGTGTATCTCTTTAGTACTTTAATATTTGTTATTGTTTTGCTTTTAGGCCCAGTTCGTCCATCTGTTTGGTATCGATAGCTGACGGTGCATCAAGCATCACATCGCGGCCTGAATTGTTTTTAGGGAATGCAATAAAATCGCGGATGGTCTCCTGTCCACCAAGTAGTGCACACAATCTGTCGAAGCCGAAAGCAATACCCCCATGCGGCGGTGCACCATACTCGAATGCGCCCATGAGGAAGCCAAACTTCTCCTGTGCTTCTTCTTTACTCATGCCCAATGCTGCGAACATTTTTTCCTGGAGGTCGCGCTGGTATATGCGGATAGAACCACCGCCTATCTCAGTGCCGTTAAGCACTATATCATAAGCATTAGCCTTTATCTCACCATACCTCGAAAGGTCGTCCATCAGTGCTATATGGTCTGGCTTTGGCGATGTGAAAGGATGGTGGCGTGCTACCCAGCGGTTGTCTTCCTCATCATATTCAAACAACGGGAAATCGATGACCCATAGAGGTTTGTAGTTATCAGGATCCCTGAGCCCTAATCTATTACCCATTTCCAGTCGTAGCTCACTCATAGCTTTACGGGTACGTGTCTCGGCACCGGCGAGTATCAATATAAGGTCGCCGGCATTTGCATGGCAAAATGCTGCGAACGCTTTTAGTTGTTCCTCATTGAAAAACTTATCTACGCTGCTTTTGTAGGTGCCGTCTGCAATGCATTTTACGTTTACTACACCGGTCATACCTATCTGAGGACGCTTTACCCAATCAGTAAGCTCATCTATTTGCTTGCGGGTATATTCACTGGCACCCGGTACACAGATGGCCACTATGGTCTCAGCCTCGTTGAATACTTTAAAATCGACAACATTCAGCACATCGCAATACACTGTATTGTTTGCCTTCACGTTGCTGATCTTCATTTCGAAACGGATGTCTGGCTTATCGTTACCATAGTTCCACATTGCATCATCGAAGGTCATGCGTGGGAATGCCTCTGTTATTTCCACACCTTTTACATCTTTAAAGACGTGCTTGAACAACCCTTCGAAAGTGTTCAAAATATCTTCCTGCTCTACAAAGCTCATCTCGCAGTCTACCTGGGTAAATTCCGGCTGGCGATCGGCCCTCAGGTCTTCGTCCCTAAAGCATTTTACCACCTGGTAGTAGCGGTCGTAGCCGCTGACCATTAGCAATTGCTTAAAGGTTTGCGGACTTTGCGGGAGGGCGTAGAACTGGCCCTGGTTCATGCGGGAAGGCACTACAAAATCGCGCGCACCTTCAGGAGTGCTTTTTATAAGGAACGGTGTTTCTATATCCCAAAAGCCCAGCGTGTCCAGGTAGTTGCGAACGGAGCGGTTTATCTTGTACCTCAGCTCAAGGTTGCGGCGCAATACGGGACGACGGAGGTCGAGGTAGCGATACTTCATCCGCAGTTCATCGCCGCCATCGGTATCATCCTCTACCGTAAAAGGAGGTGTAGCAGCTGCGTTCATAATAGTGAACGCAACTATTTCAATCTCAATATCGCCGGTTGGTATTTTGGAGTTCTTATTGCTTCTTTCTACTACGTTGCCTTTCACTTGCAATACATACTCGCGACCCAAAGGTGTTTTGTCCAGTTGGGCATTCAATGTCTCATTAAAATAAAGCTGCGTAATGCCATAGCGATCGCGAAGATCGGCAAAAGTGATACTTCCGAATTTCCTAATGGTCTGCACCCAGCCAGCTAATGTAACTGTGGTGCCTGCATGCTGCATGCGCAGCTCTCCACACGTATGTGTACGATACATAAAATAGAATTAAAAACGGTGCAAGATAAGCTGAATATTTTACCCTGCGCTTAGGCTTAAGATTTAGGTATCATGTGTATGAGGCCCATATTCCAAAACATGAACGACAGCTTATCAGCCTGTTCCTGTATCTGCTGGGCTGTAGACTTGCCTGCACCGTGGCCTGCCTTTTTCTCGATGTTTATTAAAACCGGGTTTTGGCAACCCTGGTAGGCTTGAAGCGTTGCCGCGAACTTGAATGAATGCGCGGGTACTACACGGTCGTCATGATCGCCAGTGGTGATAAGGGTACTTGGGAAACACCTGCCGGTGTTCCTTATATTGTGTAGCGGTGAGTAATTGTACAGATATTCGAACATTTCGCGACTATCCTGTGCGGTACCATAGTCGGACGCCCAGCCTGCACCTGCTGTGAACCTGTTGTAACGCAGCATATCGAGCACGCCAACCGAAGGCAGCGCTACCCTGAAAAGTTCTGGTCGCTGGGTCATACATGCACCAACTAAAAGGCCACCGTTAGAGCCACCGGCTATGGCCAGATAGTTTGACGACGTGTATTTTTCCTTGATAAGGTACTCTGCCACAGAAATAAAATCATCGAAGACATTTTGTTTGTTCATTTTGGTGCCCGCCTTGTGCCATTTTTCTCCAAACTCGCCACCGCCGCGTATATTGGCTGCTACAAAAATGCCACCATTCTCTAACAGAACAAGATTGCTGACGCTAAAGGATGGAGTAAGGGTGACATTGAAACCACCATAACCATAAAGAAGTAGTGGGTTATTGCCATCTTGCACCATATCTCGTCTTCTTACTATAGTGAACTGCACTTCTGTACCATCTTTTGCAAGACAAGAAGTGATAGTAGTGTAATATTGACTGTAGTCTACGGTAAGATTTGATCTTTTATAAGGCTGTACAGCGTTCTCGGCAAAGTTGTAACTGTATATAGACGGGGGGTCGAGGTAAGAAGAAAATGTAAAATATGCCGCATCATCGGTCTTCTTGCCACTGAAGCCGGACATTAACCCTACTCCTGGCCCGTCTACCATGCCTGCCATAGTACCATCTGTATTATATATGCTGACCATGGAATTGCCACCTGCAAAGTATTTTATAAATAACTTACCAGAACAACTGCTGACAGAAAGGGGCAACTTTGATTCTTTTATCTTTTCCTGCCAGTTGGATGGGGCAGGGTTTGCAGCACTAACGGTAACCAATTTGCGATTTGGGGCATTGAGACTGGTAACGATGAATAATTGTCCGTAGTCCTC
The DNA here is from genome assembly GCA_965276955.1 of Flavipsychrobacter sp. GTDB lineage: Bacteria > Bacteroidota > Bacteroidia > Chitinophagales > Chitinophagaceae > JABDEZ01. The sequence goes on along the minus strand of CBDIBP010000003.1, from coordinate 6,901 downwards.
ATACACCACTTCATGTTCATGCTCAAAGCCTGTAACTATAGGTTTTATCTGTCCTTTTTTCTCGTTGAGGTCTTGGATGTAAAGTTCATTGCCCGATGTGGTATTTGATGCACTGATAATAAGGTAGCGCTGATCTTCTGTTACGCTGCCTGAAATGTAGCGACGCTGAATTTGCTCACCACCAAACACAAGCTTGTCGTCTTTTTGGGCATTACCCAGCTTATGATAGTATAATTTATGGAACTGCGTGATACCTGAAAGCTCGCTACCTTCTTTAGGTTTATCGTAGCTGCTGTAGTAGAATCCCTCTTTCTTATACCACGATATGCTACTAAATTTTACGTTGTAGAGCGTGTCGCCTATTCCCTTTTTTGTATCGGTAGCAATAACAACAACTTTCCTCCAGTCCGACCCGCCTTCTGATACCTGGAAAGCAGCCATAGAACCATCATTGCAAAAATCGATGCCGCCCAAGGATGAGGTACCGTCAGTAGAAAATTTATTGGGGTCTAAAAAGATCTCGGCAAGTCCACCTAACTCCTGTCGGTAAAGTACATATTGATTTTGCAGGCCATTGTTCTTATAGTAATAGGTGTACTTGCCTTCTTTGAAGGCCGAACCGTATTTTTCAAAGTTCCATAAGTTGGTAAGACGTTTCTTTATGGCATCGCGGTAAGTAATGGAATCAAGATATTGTTTAGTGACCTTGTTCTCTGAGTCTACCCATCTTTTTGTGTCCTCTGCACGGTCATTTTCAAGCCAGCGGTAGGGGTCGGCAACTTTATGAACGAAATAGGTATCTACGTGATCTACAGTTTTCGTTTCGGGGTATTTGCCTGTAAATAACCATGGGGATTGTGCGGATGCCATTATGCTGAACAACAAAAAGGTGAAGGAAAGGGATAAAGTTCTCATTTCGGAAAATTTGACAACGATAAATAAAGATAAGGCTACTAAAATATGCATTTTTATGTCAAAAACCTGACCAATAGAGCGCTGATGTAGTGGTATTTGTAAGATGTGCTGTAAGTTGGCAAACCTTTTGTTGTATGGCACTATGTCGCTATTATGTTAAATACTTTCGAAAAGCTGGAAGTACCTTATATATTATTTATGTTTAACAAAATCTTCCTTACAATGCAACTAAAGGAAGGTATGTTTGTAACAAATACAAAATAAAGCATTTACTGAAACGCTTTTTTAAAATACTACGGACTTCCGCGTTTATCATCCTTGGACTGGTGGTGATGTTATCTATATTGGTAAACATGACCTCGGTACAAAACTTTATAGCGGGTAAAGTGACCAAGGCCCTGTCTGAAAAATTAAAGACAAAAGTAGTACTGCAACATATACGGATAGACTTTTTAAACAGCCTTGTACTACAAGGACTGTATGTAGAAGGGCATGCGCACGATACGATACTATATGCTGGTGAAGCTACAGTGAAGGTGAGTGACTGGTTCCTGCTACGAAAAGAAAAACCAGTGATACACTCGCTGGCGCTGAAGAATGCTTACATACACATGTACCGCACTACGGCTGGCAAAGAGTGGAACTACGGCTTTATTCTTGACGCATTTGCTGGCAAAAAATCTACCGGTAAGCAGGCCAATATAGAATTTGATATAGAGAAGGTGAGCTTGCAATATGTACGCTTCCATATGGATGATGCGTGGGGTGGGGATGACATGGATTTCGACATTGGCAACCTGGACCTGAACATGAAGACCTTTGACCTGAAAAAGAAAATAATTGCCATAGACAATGTTACTATCAATGAGGCAAACATAATACTGAATGAGTATGTAGCTGCAAAACCTCGTCTACCAAAGATACTGGGCGTTCCTGTAATTGATAATACACCTTTTAATCCGGATAAGTGGCAACTGAGCGTACGGAAACTAAAGCTAACCAACAGCATATTTGGATTGACGGGTAGTACTACTATACCTGTAAAAGACGAATTTGACGCTGACCACCTATACATAAATAAAATAGGGCTTGATGCCAGTCATATAAATATTGCCGGAGATACCATACATGGCAATATTGATAACCTGACCGCTACAGAGCGGTGTGGGATAGTAGTGAAAAAAATGAAGGCCAAGGTCACGGTATCGCCTAATGCATCGATATGTGATAACCTGTACCTGGAGACAAATAACAGTAAGGTGCGAGACTACTACGCCATGCTGTACGAACGTTTTCCCGATTTCTTAGATTACATAGACAAGGTGGTGATGGTGATGAAGGTGAAAAACTCGTCAGTAGACCCTAAGGACATAGCCTACTTTGCACCACAGATAAGACGGATGCCCTTGTATATGCTTGACGTATCGGGCACGGCAAAGGGGACCGTAGCAGACCTTTCCGGACAAAACCTACACGTAACGGATGGCTATACTACAGTGAAAGGTAACCTGCGGATGAAAGGCCTGCCCGATATAAACAAAACATACATAACCTACACCAACGGCGAAATGATGACCACCAGCGCCGGTATATTCAGATACGCACCTGAATTGAAAAACAACAAGGATGTGGCGGTGAATAAAATACTATATGCCTACTATACCGGCAGCTATACCGGCTATATAGACAACTTTGCCGTGAATGGTGTTTTGAAAACAAACCTGGGAACGCTATACCCTAACATAAAAATACAAACGCCGCATTTTGTAAGCAACGATATAAGCTATACCGGCAGCATAGCTGGTGATAACATAAATCTGGGTACCCTTTTCATGCAGCCCGACCTTGGCTTTATCACCTTTAAAGCTACTGTGAATGGTGCAGCTTTTGACCCGTTGCATGCCCGGGCCGATATAGATGCTACTATAAGCAGGCTGGATATAAAAGGATATCCCTACCAAAACATTTATGCACATGGTATACTTGCCCGTAGAAAGTTTACCGGCAACCTGCTGGTAAATGACCCAAACCTTGCGGCCGCATTTTATGGTAACATAGACTTTAGCGAGGATATGGCCCAAATAAATGCTACAGCGAACCTGCTAAAGAGCAACTTTAATGCCTTGCATCTTACTAAGGATACCGTGATAGCCGTGGCAGACCTTAACCTTAACTGTACCGGCAGCAACCTGGATAATTTTACCGGTTTTGCAAAACTATATAACCTGGATATTAGAAGGAACCAACATAGACTTAATGTGGATTCCATATCAATAAACAGTACGCAGACGGGCGACCAGAAGAGCCTGACCATACAGAGCAATGACCTGACAGCCAGTATAAAAGGACAATACCAACTGACCAAGCTGCCTTACTCCGCACAGTATTACTTGTCTAAGTACATTCCCAATTACATTAAAGTGCCCGTTAAAGATGCTCCGGAACAGAACCTGGTATTCAACATAACTACCACTGCCATAGATAGCTTGCTGGGGGTATTGACACCGGTATTCAGGGGATTTGACAACTCAGTGATCAGTGGGTCGCTGAACACTATAGATAAGAAGTTGACGCTGCATGCCAAAGTGCCTTATGGCAGCATTGGTAATTTTCACCTGAACAATGTGAGTATGAACGGTGATGGTAACCTGAGCGGGATAGAGCTGAGTACCAGTATAGATAATGTATCGATAGGGGATAGCGCAATAAACGGATCGCTGAGTATAACAACAACCCTTGGTAATGATTCTCTGAATTTTAATATAGCAACAGTGACACCAGACGCGAATAGCTCTGTAACGCTGAACGGGCAGATACTTGCCCGCCACGATTCTTTGTACATGAATATACTCCCCTCTCAGTTTTTCATCAGCCAGGCAAAATGGAACGTTTCGGGGAGTACGCACATAGCGTATTCAGACAAATACTTATCGATACAGGGACTCACATTACAGTCGGGCATACAGAAGATAACAGTTAATTCATCAGCAGATCTTAAAGGTCAACAAGGCATAGCCATAAATACCGAGAACCTGGACATGGCACAGATAGGGACGCTGGCAGGCCTTGGTGTGTACCAGCCAGATGGAAGGCTAAATGGCAGCATAAAGATAAATAACCTCTTTACAAACCTGAAAGTGGACTATGATATGAAAGCCACGGGCTTGCAATTTGGTGCCGATACGGTAGGTAATGTAGTAGTGATAGGCAGCTATGACCGCGATAAAAAACTAATAACGTTCGATCCACAGACCGGCATTTACAAAGGTAATTCTACACTGGTGGCATCGGGCAACATATCTTTTGACAGCACGAACCAACAAGTATTAAGTGGGAAATTGCAATTGACAAATGCCCCGGTGTCTTGGACATCACCGTTCGTAATAGGGTTTATGAGCCATCTGCAGGGCACAATGAATGGAACTGTGAACATAGGAGGAACATCGGACAACCCTGACATAAATGGTAGTGTAACTATAACTAACGCAGCGACGAAAATAGACTTTTTGGGAAGTACATACACTATACCAACCGGCAAAGTAACCTTTAGCAATACGAGAATAGACCTGGGCGAAGTGACACTGTATGACAGCTATAAGAACACAGCCACAGTTACGGGCTACTTTGCCCACCAAAACTTTAAGAACATACGGATGCGGATGCACATAAAAACCCGCAAATTTGAAGCCTTTAACCTGCACGATTACGAAAACCCATATTTTTATGGTAACCTGATATGTGGTGTGGATTCAGTGAGCATTACCGGCCCGTTCAACAATATTAATATAAGGGTGGCCAATGGTTTCCCTACGGGCAAGTCGCACATATACATTCCTATGTCCAGCTCTGCCAATGTAGGCACCTACAGTTATGTGTCCTTTAAGACCTATGGTATAAACCAAGACAAAATAAAGTACAAAAGCCGGGACAAAATAAACATCAATATTGATGGTAACCTGAATAACCTTGCCGAGCTGACACTTGTTATGGACCCAGCCACCGGCGATGCTATCAATGCCAAAGGCTCTGGCCATATACAGCTGCAAATACCATCGAACAACGATATACGTATGTTTGGTACGTACAATATTGATGAAGGCGATTATTCTTTCACCTTCAGGCAGGTAGCCATACACCGCAGGTTTACGCTGAATGATGGGAGTACCATACAATTTAACGGGCCAGTGACGCAAACCAGCCTGAGTGTAGACGCCACTTTTGCTACTAAGACCAGACTATATGACCTGCTGAGCGATGCAGAAAAACAGACGGGCTTTTTGCCGCCCAGTGAGGTAGCTGATGCGCAAACCCCACAGGAAGTGGATGTTTTGCTGCACATGAATGGATCGCTGAAAGACCCCAAGCTGACATTTGGCATAGAGCTGCCGGAGAAGCGCTCTGTAGGTACTTATGCCTACACTAAACTACAGCGTATAAACCAGGATGACCGTCAGCTATTTGATCAGGTAGCATCACTATTGCTGGTATACGATTTTATACCACCGGAAGGAGTGGGAGGGTCGATAGCAGTGACCGGGGCGCTGAACAACCTGAGCCAAATATTATCATCAACAGCATCTACACAGCTCACCAACCTGGTAAGCAAGATAACCGGCAATTCAGATGTATCTATAGACCTGAGGTACCAGACCTACAACCTTGCAGACCCAGCTATAGCTGGTAGTGGTGCGTTGCTGAACCGCAACCAGGTAAGTGTGAACCTGAGGAAAAACTACCTGAATGACCGACTGGTAGTGGAAGTAGGTAGCACATCGGACTGGGGACACCCGGCAAGTACCAGTGCGAACAACAACTTTAATGTAGCGGGCGACTTTAGAATACAATACTTGCTGACCCCTGGTGGCGGGCTGCGTGCAAACGTATTCCGTACCAGTGATTATGATGTGACCCTGGACCGCAATATTAACAGAGCAGGTCTTGGACTATCGTACCGTAAGAACTTTGATGGTCTCTATGACCTTTTTCATAGCGATAAAGTTGCGGAAAAAACAAAGAAGACCATTCCATTTGTGAGTGATACAACGAACGCTAAAAAACTATAGGTATCAAATTGGGCGTTTGCCCGCAACTTCCCTGAAATAGCTATCTAATAATCCTGCAATAGCATCCCAATCGAATTTGGAGCGGATGACCGCGAGGCCTTTTGTTCCGGTGTCTTGCCGCAGTTGTGCTGATGAGAGTAGTTGTATAACGCTTTGGGCAAATGCTTCCGGGTTGGTCTGCATTATAGCGCCATCGCCACTTGCAATACCCAAACCTTTGAAGCCAATGTGAGAACATACTACCGGCACACCCATTGCCATAGCTTCGAGTACTTTATTTTGTGTGCCTGCCCCAAAACGCAAGGGCGCTACAACCACACTGGCACTGTTGTAGGTGGCGGCAAGGTCTTCAATAAAACCTGTTACCAATATATTTTCACTGGCTAAGTCTGTCACCTTTTTTACAGGCCGCTGGCCTGCTATGATAAATTTTATAGCAGAAATTTTTGTTGGATAAGTGGTAGTATCTGCTCCGTAAAATATACCACGGCATCTACGTTAGGTGCGTAGTCCATATTACCGGTGAACAGGAGCGTGTCATTGTGGCTGTAGTCATGGTTGCGAGCTGCAAAGGTGGTGAGGTCAACACCGTTTGGCAGCAACTTTAAGTGAGCATTGCCGTGCAGTTGCTGCAGATATTCCAGGTCTTCCTGAGAGCAGACAAGCGATAGGTCGTACTCATCGAGTACCTGCTCGTATTTTAGTACCCGCTGTTGTTCTATTTGTTCGAAAATACGAGTAGCCAGGCCGCGCTTTATGAGCTTGCGCCGTTCCCAATAAAGAGAGAAAGCATCGGGCAGATCGAGTATGCGGGGTACACTTTTGTGCTGGGCGAGATAAGGTGACATACGTAAATGCTGCACATGCACCGCATCGAATTTATGTGTAGCCATCAATAAAGCAAGCTGCCGGCGCATTTCTGC
>CBDIBP010000002.1:0-18351 GCA_965276955.1 Flavipsychrobacter sp. | reverse complement strand
ATGATGGCCATCTTGGCGGCGGCAGTATCATCTGCACCGCCTACTATAGCACCTGCGTGGCCCATACGGCGGCCCGGAGGCGCTGTTTGTCCAGCAATGAATCCAACCACTGGTTTGCGCATATTGTCCTTCAGCCATTTTGCGGCTTCGGCTTCCATGTTGCCACCTATCTCACCTATCATGATGATACCGTCAGTTTCTGGATCGTTCATCAGCAACTCTACTGCTTCGCGGGTAGTGGTACCTATTATTGGATCACCACCAATGCCTATTGCTGTAGATATGCCTAAACCTGCTTTTACAGTCTGGTCAGCAGCTTCGTAAGTAAGGGTACCTGATTTAGAAACGATACCTATGCGGCCAGGTTTAAACACAAAGCCAGGCATGATGCCCACCTTAGCCTCACCAGCGGTGATAACACCCGGACAGTTAGGGCCTATAAGGCGTGCACCTGTACCATTGATGAATTCACGAGCCTTTACCATGTCCTGTACCGGTATACCTTCTGTAATGCAGATAATGACCTTGATACCAGAATCGGCAGCTTCCATGATACCATCAGCAGCGAATGCAGGCGGTACAAATATGATAGAAACATCTGCGCCCGTAGCGTTCACTGCTTCTTTTACGGTATTGAATACCGGCCTATCCAGATGGGTGCTGCCACCTTTACCAGGTGTAACACCGCCAACCACGTTGGTACCGTAGTCTATCATTTGGCCAGCATGGAATGTACCTTCTGTACCGGTAAAACCCTGTACAATGACCTTTGAATTTTTATTTACTAAAACAGCCATGATCTCGCTAATTATTTATTTATCTACAACGCCGCAAATTTAAAGTAATTGGTGGCAAAAGCAAATCATAATTTAAAATACCATTGTAGTAGTGTCTATGGAATGGGTATTAATACTCAAAATGGCCTGATGTTGCAAAATGTGCCCAACCTATTTTGCATGGTTCACGTCTTTATTACCGAAGAGCACCATGAAACGATATTGATAAAGTTATTGATTTGGAAAGTCTGTAATGGGTAATCAATTCTAGATTAGAAGAACCGGTTTCTACCGGTTTTTTTTATGTCCATACTATACTTTACGCCTTGCTTTTCTCTTCCAGCATGTTCATTTCCTTGGCTTTCGACAAGAACTCTGATGCAAAGATGAAGTCGTTCAGCGCTTTGTCCTTGCTGTATATGATGTCCTTGTTCGATCCTTCCCATTGCTTTTTGCCGTGGTACATATATACTATATGGTCACCACTTTCCATCACGGTGTTCATGTCGTGGGTATTGATGACCGTGGTGATATTGTATTCTACTGTTATCTCTTTTATCAGCTTATCTATTACCAGCGATGTTTGCGGATCGAGCCCTGAGTTGGGCTCATCGCAGAACAGGTACTTGGGGTTCAGCACAATGGCGCGGGCCAGCGCTACCCTCTTCTTCATACCACCACTTATCTCCGATGGGAATTTCTTGTTCACGTCCTTCAGGTTCACCCGGTCCAGCACTTCATTCACCCGGTTCCTTTTTTCTTCCTTGCTCATGTTGGTGAACATATCGAGCGGGAACATGATATTGGTCTCTACGTCCTTACTGTCGAACAACGCAGAACCCTGGAACAGCATACCGAATTTCTTGCGCACTTCCTTCAGCTCCTTCTCATTCATCTTGGTGATGTCCTCACCTTCATACAGTATCTCTCCACTATCTACCGGAAGCAGGCCTATCATTATCTTCATCAATACCGTTTTGCCGCTACCGCTGGTGCCTATTATAAGGTTAGTTTTGCCCGGCTGCATTACTGCCGATACATTATCTATCACCACCTTCTCCTCAAAACTTTTACTTACATTCTTTATCTCTATCATCTGCTGGTATTATTGGGTCAAAGGTCGCTTCGATCTTCCATACAATATATAAAATTTTGCACCATCATGCATCAGAAAATCTATACCTGGAACACGCCCGACTTGTATTCCTTGGTTATTGGCGCATGGTTAGCAGCTGTTAACCCTTCTGATATCACGCGACGTGTTTCGCCCGGATCTATTATTTCATCTACCCAAAGCCTTGCTGCCGCGTAGTACGATGATGTTTGCTCTGTGTACTTATCAGTTATTTCTTTTAGCATAGCTGCTTCCTTCTCCGGTGCTATCTCTTCACCCTTGGCCTTTAGCGATGCCACCTGTATCTGCAATAGCGTCTTCGCTGCCTGGTCGCCACCCATAACTGCTATTTTAGCATTGGGCCATGCATATATAAAACGCGGATCGTAGGCCTTGCCGCACATAGCATAGTTACCTGCGCCATATGAGTTACCTATTATGATGGTGATCTTCGGCACAACTGAGTTGGCTACTGCATTCACCAGCTTTGCACCGTCTTTTATGATGCCCGAATGCTCACTGCGGCTACCCACCATAAACCCTGTTACGTCTTGCAGGAACACCAATGGTATCTTTTTCTGGTTGCAGTTCATAATGAATCGGGCTGCCTTGTCGGCGCTGTCGTTATATATCACACCGCCCATCTGCATCTCGCCCTTGCCGCTCTTTACTATTTTGCGCTGGTTGGCCACTATGCCCACTGCCCAGCCGTCTACACGGCCGTAGCCGCACACTATTGTCTTGCCGTAGTCTTGTTTAAATTGGTCAAATTCCGAGTTGTCTACTATACGCTCTATCACATCAACCACATCATACGTCTTATTGTTCTCTGCCGATACTAGTCCGTATATCTCCTTAGGGTCTTTCTTAGGCGCTACAGGTGTAGCGCGGTCGAAACCCGCACGGGGCTGGCTGCCCAGCTTGTCTATTATGCGGCGCACTTGGTCCAGGCACTCCTGCTCTGTATCAAATTTATAGTCGGCAATGCCGCTTATCTCTGTGTGCATTTTAGCACCGCCCAGCGTCTGCAGGTCAGCATCCTCGCCTATTGCAGCCTTTACCAGGTATGGCCCTGCCAGGAATATCGATCCGTTGCCTTCTACCATCAGCGTTTCATCGCTCATTATAGGCAGGTACGCCCCACCCGCCACGCAACTGCCCATTACGGCAGCCAACTGGGTAATGCCCATGGCGCTCATCTGTGCATTGTTCCTGAATATGCGGCCAAAATGCTCCTTGTCCGGGAATATCTCGTCCTGCATGGGCAGGTACACCCCGGCGCTGTCCACTATATATATTACCGGCAGGTGGTTCTCCATGGCTATCTCCTGCATGCGCAGGTTCTTCTTGCCTGTTATGGGGAACCACGCTCCCGCCTTTACCGTATTATCATTGGCCACTATCACACATTGGCGACCGTGCACGTAGCCCAGGCCCGCCACAGTACCACCCGCAGGGCAGCCGCCATGCTCCTTGTACATCTCGTAACCTGCAAATGCCCCAATCTCTGTGAACACACTATCCTTATCTACCAGGTAGGCTATACGCTCCCGCGGGCTCATCTTGCCCTTTTCCCGGGCCTTGTCCATGGCTTTTTTGCCGCCGCCCAGGCTTATCTGCGCGTGGCGTTGCTTCATCTGGCTCACCGCCAGCTTCATACCATCTTCATTCTTATTAAATTCCAGGTTCATGCAGGCATCAGAATTTTGTGCTGCAAAGGTATTTTTTTTAATGGTAGGAATGTAGTGTTTTGGGAACGTTTGCGGTGAGGTTGTTTAGGAATATTATTTCATCTGTGGGATACTACTTACTTGTGATGCTTCGCAAAGGCATACCTTTATATTTAAGCCGTTGTATCATCCTTCCCATAGCTTACCAGCCAACTCATTTAAATGCTTATAGCCATACAGAATACGGGAAAAGAATTTGAAGCATTATATAACAATGCAGCAATAGGCATTATTGTGGTCGACAATGAGGGACACATCATTATGGCCAACCAGTTCTCAATGGAGAAATTTGGTTATGCAGGTGATGAATTGCTGGGACAAAAAGTAGAGATATTGATACCTTCACGGGATAAGGATCGTCATGAGCACCATCGCGAAAACTATCACGGAGCAAATGCACACAGCCGGCCTATGGGCGTAGGTATGAATTTATGCGCCGTCAAAAAGAACGGATTGGAATTTCCGGTAGAAGTATGTATCAGTCCTTACCAAACAGAAAGAGGGCAATACACAATAGCTTTTATCAGTGACATCTCCATAAGAAAGCAGTCTGAAAATGACCTCCTGAAGCTAAATGCAGAACTAGAACAAAAGGTCACGGAGCGAACATTATTATTATCAAACGCACTTGAAAAAGAAAAGGAACTCAACGAGCTGAAATCTCGTTTTGTCTCTATGGCATCGCACGAATTCAGAACGCCTTTAAGCACTATACTTTCATCGGCCTACTTGGTCTCTAAATATACAGATAGCAGCGAGCAGCCCAAACGCGACAAACACATAGAACGTATTGTATCGGCAGTTACCATGCTTACCGATATATTGAATGAATTCCTGTCGGTAGGCAAAATAGAAGAGGGGAAAATACAATTACGTTTCAGCAACTTCAATATTGAAGACCAAATAAATATTCTGCTGGGCGAGATGATGACCATACAAAAGGACGGTCAGCAATTTACCTACGAACACAAGGGTGATGCGAACGTTTGGCTCGACCTCTCTTTATTGAAGCATATAGTAATGAACCTGTTGTCCAATGCCATCAAGTTTTCCCAGGCCGGCACGCAAATAAATATTGTCACAACCTGCACAGCAGATAATATTTTTCTTTCTATTCGCGATAAGGGTCTAGGTATATCAAAAGCAGACCAGTCACACCTGTTCGAGCGGTTCTTCAGGGGTACCAACGTTGTTGATATACAAGGTACCGGGCTTGGGCTGCATATAGTATCGAAGTATGCAGAACTAATGAATGGGGACATTGTTTGCAAAAGCGAATTAGGAATAGGTGCCGAATTTATCATTGACTTTAAGCGCATAAAAAATGAATAATGCAACCATACTCATCATAGAGGACAACGAAGAGATAAGGGAGAATATGGCTGAGATCCTGGAATTATCAGGCTATAAAGTAATTGCAGCTGCTAATGGTAAAGAAGGAGTATCACAGGCTATAGAACATATCCCAGCCCTTATTGTATGTGATATAATGATGCCCGTGCTTGATGGCTACGGCGTGATACACATGCTACAGAAAAATGCCGGGACACAAGATATCCCCTTTATATTTCTATCGGCTATGGCTGAAAGGAGCGAGATAAGAAAAGGCATGGACCTGGGCGCAGACGACTATATAATGAAACCCTTTAATGGCACGGAGCTGCTCAATGCCATCGAGAGCCGGCTTCGAAGGTCAGCCCTTTTGCATACAAGAACTACCGCCGGACTGGATGGCCTTGACCTCCTGGTAGCCACAGCAAATGGCAAGGGTCTAGCAAAGGATATGACCAATGACCGGGATACGCTGGCATTAAAGAAAAAGCAGGTCATCTATTCAGAAGGCGGCCATCCGCACAACATGTACTTCGTAAAGGGGGGGGAAAGTAAAAACATACCGGTCTAACGACGATGGCAAAGAACTGGTCACAAACCTATATAGCGAAGGTGACTTCTTAGGCTACACAGCAATGCTGGGTGGCACTACGTACAGAGAGACCGCCGAAGCCCTTGAAGAAACAGAACTCGCCATAATACCACGCAAAGATTTTGAACACCTCATAAATAACAACCGGGAGGTAATGATACAGTTCATCAGGCTATTGGCAAATAATATTGCAGCCCGCGAACACCAGTTATTAAGCCTTGCTTACAACTCGCTTAGAAAAAAGGTGGCCGATGCCTTGCTTACACTTCATGACAAATATAGTGGAGGTGCTCCCGGTTTTGTAATAGCTATCAGCCGGGAGAATCTGGCCAACATTGCCGGCACTGCCAAGGAGTCTGTCATCCGAACCTTGGGCGATCTTAAAGATGAAAAACTAATAGACATAACTACGCGCGGCATTACCATAATAGATAGTAAAAAATTGGCAGCTTTGATCAATTAGTCTATTACTTCGTTACATGTTCTTTGCCATAAATGTACTGAACCTCGTTTTAAGGCCGCTAAACTCCTCTTCCAGTTTTCGCATGTCTACCCTTAGTCTGTCCTGTCTTTTTATGCAGTCCTCTTCGCTGTTTGCCAGCCTATCTGCGTCAAGGCACCTGCCCTGCCGGGCTATATCGTACCTGATGAGTACCAGCAGCCTGTCCTTATCTACAAATAGCCCTTGAAAATATTCCGATTCTTCCAGTATACCATGCGCAATATCGTTCTTGATCACATCAGCAAGATGATTTTTTAAGAATACATTCTCTTCCTGTATATAGTCCAGTGTCCTTAGCCACGTTTCCTGCTCCAGTTTCAGGTGTTTGTTATATATATTTCCCATACTTCCGAGATTGAAATTGCTGGCCAGTTGCCCTCGTTGTTCTATTAATAACAACAAGTACGTAATGCCTGTACGACCATACATCCACCAATATTGATATTAATGCAGCCATGAGTGCAATGTAGGCTCCTGGCAATGCCTGAAACATGACCATTATCATATCCCTGTATGGCCTTCGTCATGTTTGTTCTTCCCCACAACCGATACTTTCGTTTAAATTTTCAATTTATGTCAAACGTTCAGCGGTCACCATATACACAAGGCAGTTTCCAGGGTATTATGGAGAAGATACAGAAAGATAAATATGGTGCAGTAAGCATATTATGCAAAGAGATCAGGCGGCATATCACAGGTCTCAAAGCAGGCGGACTTTCGGGAAGCGAAAGTGATTTTGTGACCACCAGCGAAGTGGCTATGGCGGTCATCGAAGATCACGTGCAGCAGCTCACGGTACTGTTCTTCCCCTACATGCAAGACCTTGCTCAAAAAGAAGCCAGCCGACATGATTGCAACACCTGCTCCGGTACCTGTGCGCTACAGCATAGCAAACAACTGACAGATCTGCAGGTGCAGGTACAGCGCCTTAAGGAACAGGTAATGGGACCTGTACATGTCGCCTTGCAGGTTTATGATACCATCGATCACGACCAGTTAAAAGAGCTATATGCGAAAATGACATCATTATATAGCATGGCATCCTGCTTACTTTACGAAGAGGAAGAGTGCCTGTTGCCCGGCATAGCCCAGGCTCAAAAGAAGATCTATGCAAAGAGCTGATGTAATGACGACTGTCATACCCGGCCATGTTTGCGGTCATAGACTGCCGCACCAGAGTAGCGCACCTTTGTCTTGTTGTAAAATGTAGCAACATAAAACAGATCATCATGAAAAATTCATTTGAAGGAAAAGTGGTATTGGTTACAGGTGGTGCATCAGGTATTGGCCAGGCAACAGCATTATTATATGCAGCGCATGGTGCCAGGGTAGTTGTATCAGACATTAGGGACAACGGTGAAACCGTTACGAAAATAAAAGAAGCGGGTGGCGAGGCTACGTTCATAAAAACTGATGTGAGTAATGCTGATGATTGCAACCGGCTGGTACAGCAGGTCATTGCCACTTATAGCAAACTGGATATAGCCTTTAACAATGCAGGTATACTGGGCGAGACCAACAAGCTGGCCGATACCAGCCTGGAAGGGTTTGCAAAAGTGATAGGCATCAACCTGAACAGCGTTTTCTTTTGTATGAAATACGAGATAGAGGCCATGCTGCGAGAGGGTGGTGGGGTCATTATCAATACTGCTTCTATACTGGGTACTGTGGGCTTTGCCTCTTACAGCGGGTATGTTGCCGCCAAGCATGGTGTAGTAGGCCTGACCCAGAATGCTGCGCTCGAATATTCTGCCAGCAACATACGCATCAACTGTGTGGCCCCGGGCTTCATCAATACACCATTGCTGGATACTATTGACGCCAGCGGTAAAGACTCCCTGGTAGTAAAGCACCCCATAGGCAGGCTGGGCAAACCAACAGAAGTGGCCGAGCTGGTACTGTGGCTCAGCTCTGATAAAGCATCCTTCGCTACAGGCGGTTACTATCCTATAGACGGTGGTTACCTGGCTCAGTAAGCAACAAAATTCTACAACCATAAAATGTACAAACATGAAAAACACGATCAATAAATGTTTAATAATGATAGCTATCTGTACTGTGGGCATTGCGACCATGGCGCAAGCGCAAACATACAATATCGGCAACGCTAAGGCCAACGCCATGAAGCTATCGGGTACATCTACACTGCACAAGTGGGATATGAATGCCCAGGCGTTTATCGGGCAGGCCCAGTTTAGCTTTAAGCCGGGCAGCAACCAACTGGCCGGGGTCACCGCACTCAACTTTATCCTAGCGGTTCTAAACCTGAAAAGCGACAGCAAGATGATGGACGAAAATGCCTATAAGGCGCTGAGAACAGACCAGAACAAGAACATCACCTATCGGCTCACGTCAGCAACTGTTACGCCTCAAAGTGGCGCTACGTCAATGGTGCACACAAAAGGCAACCTCACTATAGCTGGCGTTACCAAACAGATAGCTATGGACGTAGCCTGCACCGTGAATGCTGATGCAACCATTACCTGCAAAGGCGAGGACAAACTGAATATGACCGACTACCAGGTAAAGCCGCCCACATTTATGGCCGGCGCCATGAAGACCGGTGATGCCCTCACTCTCGACTTCACCCTGGTATATAACAAGTAGACATCGCATTTTGTTTTAACTCATTCAAAAAAGCAATATCATGAAACTTAAACTACTGTTCATATTCTGTTTGGCGCCCGCCTTGGTGCAGGCCCAGCAGCAAATGCAATATTTTCGCCAAAACGACAGGACCGGTATCAACGTGTTCGAGACCACTAAGGACGATACCACGGCCTTCCATAACCTGCACGTAAAGGTGGGTGGCAATTTTGAGCAGAGCTTCCAGTCGCTGAAAGACCAGAACACTGCTGCGCTCGCTACGCAGACCGGTTTTGTGGGCAATGTCAACAGCCTCACACCACTCATCAGCAGCTTCGACCTGGCTATGGCAAACCTCAATATCGATGGTCAGCTGGCCGATGGTATACGGGTGAATCTCACCTTGTACCTGGCATCGCGCCACCATGAGGAGACATGGGTAAAGGGCGGCTACATGCAGTTCGATAAGCTGTTATTCCTGCACAGCGGCCTTATCGATCATATCATGAAAAGCGTTACCATAAAGGTAGGCCAGTTCGATGTGGACTATGGCGACCAGCACTTCAGGCGCACCGATGGTGGTAATACCATTTACAACCCCTTCGTAGAGAACTACATTATGGATGAGTTCGCTACCGAGATAGGCGGAGAGATATACTACCATCACAAGAGCGGCCTGTTTGCTATGGCGGGCATCAGCAATGGCGAGCTTAACCCCACCGTAGTAGCACCCACCAAAATTGACACGGCTACCGGCCAGGTAAACAAGTATCCGCCTGCCTTCCATGGCAAGATAGGGTTCGATAAGCACATCACCCACGACCTTCGTCTGCGTGTTACAGGCTCGTTCTACTCCGTGAACAGCGCCAACAGCAACACCTTGTTTGGTGGCGATCGTACCGGCTCACACTATTTCTATGTTATGGAGAACCCAAACGTGGCCAAGGGAACCACCATTAGCGATGAGGTAGACTACAGTGCATTCTCGGGCCGCTTTAACCCCGGCTTTAGCGAGGAGGTACACACTGGTATGGTCAACCTGTTCCTACAGTACAAGGGGCTTGAGTTCTTTGGCACTGCCGAGAATGCACATGGCCGTAGCATCACAGAGCCCGGTACCCGCCAGGCCACACAGTACGCTGCCGATCTGATATACAGGTTCAAACTCGGCAAAGAACATTTGTGGATAGGTGCCCGATATAATACCGTGAGTGCTGCCGTACAAGGCCTGCCTGCCGATATTACCATCGACCGCGCCGTAGCTTCTGCAGGGTGGTTCGTTACCCGCAACATCATGCTGAAGGCGGAGTATGTGAACCAGGAATACCTGAACTACCCTACATCAAACATCCTGAATGGTGGCAAATTTAACGGTACCATGATCGAAGCATCTGTAGGGTTTTAACAGTAAGTTTCGTGTTTGTAAATTAGAAGGGTGGCCGAAGGTCCATCCTTTTTTTTTGTGCGAAAAGAGAATAGATCTTCTTCATTTCTTCAATAACTGAAAACATGCATCACAACACCCTCAAACCCTTACCCAGCCCACAAACAAAAAAGCATGCTACTGTGCAACTTAGGCAAGCTACCGCACTTACCGCACTGCCATACTTATTCCCCAAAATAAATTCCAATATCCCACCCAACTTTAACCCTAAAACCTAAAACGACTTTCTACTTTACACTTTTGACTTTAGACCCTATATAAAAAACGAAAAAATGAAAACCACCCAAAACCAACTCGCCAAAGACCTCTACTTCGGCACCCACAAGTCCCAGAAAGAAATAGCCGATGAGGTCGGCATCACCACAAAGACCCTATACCTATGGATAAAGAAAGGAGCCTGGGATGAGCTGCGTACTGCCTCCCTTGCAGCCCCCGCCATCATGGTAGATAACTTCTGCCACATGGTCGTCGAGCTACAAACAGAGATAGGGCAGCGTCCCGTCACCAATCGTTTTCCCACCCAACAGGAAATGGAGTGTCTATGCAAGCTCGTCAACTGCATCACCAAGCTCAAAGACTATGCTTCCACCGGCATGAACATGCAGGTCATGGCCGATTTCGCAAAGTACATCGGCCCAGATGAAGAATTTAAGCAGAAGCTGCAACTATATGCCGAAGGCTACTTTAAAGCACGAAAAGACACCGAGCGTTACCCTAATGATTTCGCCTACGGAGTGCCACCACCCATGACTAATGAAGAAGAAATAGAAGCTATAAAACAGGAACTCGAAGAGTGTTTCGGCACCCACCCACCTCACGATGACACCGCTGGAACTACAACCCCAAATTTCCTACCCCAACCGGTAATTCCACAATCTTCACCCGCCAAAACGTTTGCTGACAGTGAGTTCTACCCAACAAACACCCCATCATCAAAATTTCCATCATCGGTAAAAACAGGTAATTTCAATCCCATCACACCTCAAAAGCAGCATCGTAAAACCAGTCGCTTCTTAAAAATGCTACCCATAATTTCCGAACGAAAATTGGCCGCCCCCCTTATGCAGTGACCTCGCATATTTGATTCACTAAAAGAACACCGCCACCTTGAACTTAGCAAAGAATGGAACGCCAGGTGTAAAGCTCACCTCATCTACAGGTGCCTTCTCACCTTTTAGTTGGGAAACGTATTCAAATTCAGATTCGTTCCATTGGCGGTTAAAGAGGTTCTCTATGGCTACACCCACTTCGTAGCGCTTGCGGGTATAGTTGAGCGTGAGGTCGGTAATGAAGTAGCCCTGGGCGGTAAGCGTATAGTCGCTGTTTGCAGCCCTGTTGTGCAGGTAGCGGTAGCTGATACCCCCATTGATACCGTTCTTCAGCCTGAAGTCGAGGCCGGCCGTGCTGGTAAAGGTGGGAGCAAGCTCCACGTGGTTGTGCCCTGCGCCGCTATCTATATAGCGCGGGTCGGCAAGGTTGAGGTTGATGTTGGCGAACAGCCACTTGGTGAGCTGGTAGCGTGCAGAAAGATCGATACCCATGCGTCGGGTCTTACCGCTGGGGCTTACCGGGCCGCCGGGCTGGTCTATAAGATCCTCACCAAACGTGAACTCCTGTTGCAGGAACAGGTACCACAGGGCAGTATTGATGTACAGATTGGGCAGTGGTTTCCAGTTCAGACCCAGGTCGGCGCCATAGGCTGCAGGTATGGTCTCATAGCCCTTGTTGGCTATAACTACTCGTGCATCATTGCTATGGAAACCCTTGCCGGCCTTCAGGTACAACTGCACTTCGGGGTTGAAGGTATACGACACATTCACCTTTGGCGACACGATGGCTTTCTGCGCATTGGGGTCGGTATTGGTGAACACAAGGGAAGCGATAGTATCGGCAGGAGGCGCCAGGTTCTGGTAGTAAAAATGGAAGTAATCGACCCGCACACCGGCATTAAACAACCATTTTCCGGTACGTATGGTCTCATCGAAGTAGGCATTGGCATTCACCTCTTTGGAGCGGCCGTATTGCAGGTAGCCCAGGAAGTTGCCATTCTCGGTATGATCGAGCTCGAGGGGATAAATATTATCGTAGCGGAGGCCTATACCGGCAGTAGAAGTGAAGCTGGTACCACCAACGGTATTATAGCGCGATATCTTGCCATTGTAGCCCATCATGTCGCGCTGGTCGAGCTGCCGGAACTCGTCTCCGGTCTGCGGAAAGTAGTAGTAATAAGAGAAGTTGCTGATGAGGTTGAAGTAGTAGTGCGAATACCAGACCTGGTTCTCGATGGTGTACTTATCGAGCACGGTGGTGAGTTTTAAAGAAGCATTGGTACGGGTGGTGTAGCCGCCCTGCTTGCCATCGTCGAGCACGCCAAAGCGATCGGGTATGAGCCCTTCGGTAACGGCCCTTTCGGGTATCTCGCCCGCAGAGCGCCAGCCGGAAGCCAGTGTAGAGGCAATGAACGTGAGCTTGGTATGGCTGCTTAGGTTAGTATTGAACTTGCCGAAGAGGTTGTACCGGGTAAAGTGCTCAGGCAGTTGGAAGGGGCCACCATTGCTGTACAGAGCCTCACCGGCTATGTAGGCGCTGGTGCCTTTGGCCTTTAGTTTAGGGCTCAGCAGATTGAGCAGGGCCACTATGCGCCGGGTGTCGAACTGGCCTACCTCTACCTTTACCATGCTGCGGTCGAGCACGTTCTTTGTGCTATAGGCCACAAAGCCTGCGGTGTTAAAGTCGCCCTTGTCGGTATAGTATGGGCCCTTGCCAAAGTCGTAACTGGCAACGGTCTCTGGGATAAGGAAGTGGAGATCAGCATAGCCCTGGCCGTGTGCATGCGATACGGCGTTGACCGGAATACCATCTACGCTTAGATTAACGTCGGTGCCATGGTCGGCATCAAAACCGCGGAGGAATATCTGCTCGGCCTTGCCCCCACCCTGGTGCTGCGCTATGAACAAGCCGGGCACCAGGCGCAGCAGGTCTTGTGCCGACTTGGCGGGCTGCATGTTGAGGTCGAGGTAGCCAAGGGTTTTGGATGTAGTGATGGTGGGTTGATTGGTGATGGTGACATCTTTTAAAGAGATAGCGCCGCGCTCCAGCTCTACGACCATAACGTGGCCTGTTTCCACCTTCACCTTTTGAGGTATGAAACCCAGTTGGAGGAAGAAGAGCGAATCGCCCGTTACCTCTTTAAGGGTAAAGTTGCCGGCCTTGTCTGTAAGCGTGGTATTATTGGGCTGGCCGTCACCTATGGTGACAAATTCAAGGGGCTCTTTGGTAGTTTTATCAACTACCTTGCCTTTTATGCTTAGCTGCGCCATTGCAGCGGCAGGAACAAAAAGCAAAATAAATAAAAGTAAATGTGCTGACCGCATGAATGAGCGTTTAGCGCAAGTCAACCAATAGTATAAGTATAGCTGTAAGGACACAACATAGCCAAACCGTATTAAGGCCTACCGGTACAAACAGGTATACTTACAATATAGTAGCTTACTGATGATCAAATAAGTAAATGCAGCGCAATGCAGAGAACGGGCCTCGTTACAAACCCGGTGACAGCATACGCTAATCTTTCATTGTATCACCTAAGCTTTTGGCGGAGGGTAATCGGAAAGGGAAGAAGAGGAAGGAAAGTATATAGCAAGTGAAGGATAGCAGGTACGCTCAAAATAGGCGACCGGCTCATTGTTACTTACAGTAGTTGGCTGACTAACATACGCCAGGACCTCATACTTGCTACTGTTGGTACTTTCCTTGTGCGAGTGGTGTGCAGCCTTTGATACCTCCTGATGCACGTGAAACTTACCATTCACTTCATGCACAGTAAGCATATGCTGCTGCTCCCAGAAAGTGTGGGCCATAAGGTCCATAAGCACGGGCATTACGGGATTGAGGAGCAGCAAAGTATAAGAAAAGATGAGGAGCCAGGCCAGTTTGCGCATCACTATCACCTTTACGGGCACATCGGCAATAGCTACCTCTTGAGGTGCAGTTGTATACGGTGCGTGTGTAAGATGTGGTGTCAAGTACAGAGGCCTTTTGATCAGCTCACTCTATATACGTACCAAACTGCAATACAGATGTTTTGTTAATTTATAAAGTTCTTAAACTATGCCTTTAGGAAGAATATGCGCTCGATGGTCCAGTATAGAGCCACTACTGCTATTACGGCTGAGACCGGTATGACTATGCGCTTGCGGTACCATGGCTTGCCCGAAAAAGACCGCGACACAAGGAAGTACATAGCGATGATGATGCTGAGCTGGCCCAGCTCTACGCCTACATTAAAGGCTATAAGGGCCGTAGCAAATGCATACTGTGGCATGCCCAGTTGCGATAGCGCCCCTGCAAACCCCATACCATGCACCATACCGAACAGAAAAACAGTGACCAAGCGCCACGGGCTTACTCTTTTTGATACTAAGTTCTCTATGGCCAGGAAAACTATAGAAGCGGCAATGAGCGGCTCTACTATGGCAGCAGGGGGCTTGATAATGCCATACATGGCCAGCCCCAGCGTTATAGAGTGTGCTATGGTGAACATGGACGCCTGCAAAATGATCTTCTTCAGATCGGTATTGAGGAAGAAGACGCAGAGAATGAACAATATGTGATCGAAGCCAAGGGGTATGATATGCTCATACCCCAGCAGCAAGTATTTCAGGAACACTGAGCCGTCATCCATCTTATCTAACTGATAGTTGATGGTATGGGCCTGCAGCGATATTGCAAACAAGGAAAAAAGAACCGTCAATAAAACCGGCTTCAGCCTCTTCATATTATCCGCGCCTTGTCTGGTTAAGGATACGCTTGTCGATAGTAGGGTTTATTGCTTTTGCCTGGGTAATCAGTTCATTACCTTTCGCAGCATTGCCTGCGCCCGCATATATAACTCCGGCCTTGTACAGCGTGTTAGCATTCTTGGTATTGGTCTTCAGCATTTTATCGGCATGCATCTGCGCATTGGTGTTATCGCCTTTCAGGTAGTAGATCCAGGCCAGCAGTTCGTTGGCATCTATGTTGTCGGGGCGCATATCGTAATCTTTCTTAGCATACTCGAGGGCCTTGTCGGCCTTCCCTGCGTTCAGGTAAGCCAGGGACATTTCGCGGCTTACGTTGTGTTTTATAACATCATCTTTAGGCTGGTTCTTTTCACCATCCTCCATCAGTTTCACCACATCGTTCCTTACTTCATGCGCTTTTAAGCTATCACCTTTCAACTCGTATATATCGCCCAGGAACGAAACAAAAGCCGCTTCGCTCATAGTATTGATCGCTTTTTTTGTGTTTATCAATGCAGTATCGTATTTCTGCTCGGTCTCGTTCGCCTTTGCTATGCCTATTTGAGCATAAGGATAGTTTGGCCTGTAGTTGAGCGCGGTCTGGTACTCAAAATACGCACTGTCAATTTTACCTATACCCAGGTACAGGTCGCCCAGGTGCACCCTTGCCCACTCTGTACTTTCCGCGCCCGGCACACCAGCCTGCACGGCCATATTCATAGCGGCTATTGCACCAGCATTGTCGCCATATATCTGCCGCAGGTAAGAAGCACGGGAATAAGAACGAAGGTCTGGACGGATGGTAAGCATACGATCGCAATCATGTACTGCGGCATCGTAATGGCCTAATTCCACATTAGCATCTACCAATGCGCCATATACGCCAGAGTTGAAGCTATCAATCGCTACAGCCTGCTGCGCGACATCCAGCGCATCCTTGAACTGGTGCATGTTTAACAGAACAGCAGATTTAAGGCTTAAGGCCTGGAATACCAGATCTTTTTTGCCTCCACTGTTCTCAATTACTTTATTGAGCATCTTCACTGCTGCATTGCTGTAATAATTGCCACTACCGGTGACACGGCCTTCCATTATAAAAGCAGAAGCAAGAGATATGTATTGCTTCATATCATCAGGGTTACCCTTCAATGCTAACACTGCCTTGTCGTACTCCGTCTTTATGGCCTCATTCTCAGGAGCCGCAGCGGCTGTTTTACTTGCAGCACTGGCATCAGACTCGATCAATGCAGGTATCTCACTATCATCTTTCTTTGCGGTGCTGCAAGCACTGAACTGCAGTGATATAACACCCAAAAAAAGTATTGAAAAGAAGGTAGAATATAGTTTCATTTTTGAAAATTTGTTTTAGAAAAAAAGGGGAGACAAATGCCTCCCCTTTTATAAAGATAAAAAGATTAATTAGTCTTTGTGATCTTCACTGAATTTACATCGGTCTGATTCACTACTAAACGAGCAATGTAGTTACCTGGCATCAGGTTACCACCATTAACCGGGGTATTGTACTCCCCTGCGCTTACGGTACCCTCATCAAGTATATTAACAACACGACCAGTGATATCGCATACAATGATCTTTACAGATGACTGTGCGGCTACTTTATAGCGGAAGTTAACAGTGTTGATGAACGGATTTGGATAAGCGGTCATGATAGCTACCGGTGGTGCAATGTTCAACTGACCTACAGCTGTAGGACCTACATACTGCGCACCAGTGAACCCGCGCCAAGGCGCCTGCTCGAAAGGGAAGCATGCCTGGAACGTAGTATCATTGTGCGTAACACCTGCGTTGAAACCCAATACTGATATTAAGTTAGGGGTAACAGGGCTTGAAGTAACACCAGGAGTATAGTCATCGTACCATAGGCCTATAGCCGCAAGTACTGCACCTGATACTGCCTGCAATTCGATAGTGGTCACATCATCTTCCAGACGGCGACCGTTAGGGAAACCATCCATATTAGGGATGAACTGCAATGCAGTAGAAGTGTTGTATGTGCTATTGGTAAGACCAAGTACTGCAGCCTGCACTAAACCGAGTGAGCTAAAGTTAGGATCGGTACGGGGTGTAGCCGGCACTGCCATATTCACACGAAGCATATCGCCTAATGTAGGCAGGAAGTTATTGATGAATGGTTTACCCACAGCAAGCGGATTACCCCCTGCTTTACCTGTAGCTAACTGGTAAGGAGGCAGGTTAGGTACGCCTGTATAGAATATAGGCAACAGATCGACCGCACGTGGGCTATGGTTGTTAGGCAATAATATAGTGCCGTACAATGCATCATCCAAAGCGGTACCAGCAACTGCTGTTGAACCTTTTAAAGGATAAAGACCTGGCATGTTGTTCCTGAAATCGTAAGCACCCAGTGAGTGGGTCTGAATACGAAGTGCAGACAAACCTGGTACTGCACCGCCGAACTGAGAAGCATCCATGTACAGCGCAAGCTCAGGATTATTGAAATACGGTGCAAAAGTGCTAACCTCTGTTGATGCATATGGAGATGATGCATTCCACTGGTCCTTCATACCTATTGGCATAATGGCCTCATTGGTAAGTGGCATACCAATACGAGATATCTGTACAAAATTACCACTGCCTGATGACGGCTGACCATTAGTACCCAGCGTTGTTATCTGCTGGCGACTTGCGGATGCCCAAACACCTATCACAAAATTAGGATCAAGGATACTTGTAGCGGCTGTAACCTGCTGATGTGTTTTCTGCAAATTAACTACAGGTATCTCCATTACGATAGAGTGGCAATTGAATTTAGCCAAGCCATCGCGAGAGCCGGTAGCTGCTGTGCGGAAACCACCTACATCAAATATACCACCAAGGTCTACGAAGAAAGGATCATCTACAGGACCGCAAAATATCCTTTCACCCGATTGTGCAGTAACTATGTCATGCGCCATCAAAGTATCGTAAGGTGTATTAAGACCCGCAGCCCCTTCTATAGAACGTGGACCTATGTTTGGTGGTGGTACAACACCAGTTGCGATAGCATTAAAAGTATTACCACCGTCCAAACTTACCTGACAGGTCCATGTAGCAAGTATGTTCTGTTTGCCGAGGCGTATGTTGAAGAACGTAGTTGGATCTTGATTAGTGTGGGTGAACGTGAAACGGTATACGATATTGTCACCTGTAGTGGCAGCATTGTTCTTTACGTGTACCTCGTAGCGAATATTTTCGCCAAAAGTGTACCAGTTCGGGCCGCCGGCTGGGTGCTCAAAAGGTATATAGTTAGCAATGATGATCATTTTGCTGGCATCGCAAGGACTTTTAAATACATAGAGGTCCGTATTATCGGCCAGGGGATCATTAGATATTAGTGGTGCTTCCCTGTGGCTTGATGCCAAGGCACCCGTGAATGGCAACAACATTAGCGCCATAGCCACGATCGACTTATTTATAATTCTTTTCATATCGTTCTTTTTTGGTTTTTGACGTTAAAATCTTGCTTGAAGGGT
>CBDIBP010000001.1:0-25477 GCA_965276955.1 Flavipsychrobacter sp. | reverse complement strand
AGCACCTATCAACACAAATACAAAGGCAATGATGAGTATAAAGTATTTATTCATTTTTTAGGTTTATTGAATTCATTGATGATCTGCCACAAAGAGGCACAAAGGGAAACTAAAGGCAGCACAATGACCAATACGTGGCCCTATCCATTTATCTATTTTCCAACCTATATATACCGCTGCTGCCAGCATTACCAGCCATTGCGTAGCCAGCCCTGCATAGCGCATAGTGTTGTTCACATTGTTCTTGTCAGTCATTGCTGGTCTCGTGTTTTCGTTTAGGTTTGCCTGGTTTTAGTATCTGTGTTTTACTGTTCAGTTCCTTTTGTGTAGGTATGTAGCTCACTGGTTCGGTCTTCATGCGGTTCAGGTCCAGCTTTGTGGTGTCTGGTTTGCCATTGTATTCGCCATTTATCATCTTCCGTATGCTCAGCTCATAATCTTGCTGGGCAGCCACCAGGTCTCCCAGAGAATCTACATTCCTTTTTAGCCGTACTACCTGCAGGTGTGTGTCTCTGTTGCCATAGCCAGGTATGTAGTACTTCAGCGGGGTTAGGAGCAACACACTGGTAGTAAGTGTTACCACAATTACGAACAGGGTACTAAAGAGTACATACAGCTTTTTCATAGTAAGCCGGAAGGAGATGACCTCTTGCAGGGTATCGTCGTTGATGAACACGATCCTGTAGTGGTTATTCGGCTTGCCTGGCGCATCAGAACGCTGTAATTTGTACTTGCTCATTTATAGTCCAATGCAATTTACACTATCAGTAAGATATTTCGTGCTGTTGCAAAAGGTTAATATGATCATCAGTACCATTTTACCACAGCAAGCGTTACTTTGGTACAATACAAGTATACAACAAATCGTATTTTAGGATATTAGTTTCATTGCGCTGACCTATGCAACAGGAGAATGAGTTGATACCGCATCTTTTTCGCACAGAATACCGAAAGGTAGTGGCTGTGCTGTGCAAACTGTTCGGGATAGCACATATACACATAGCCGAAGATATTGCCAGTGATACCTTTTTGCAAGCAGCAGAGACATGGGGCATAAAGGGACTGCCACCCAATCCCGTAGCATGGCTGTATACCGTAGCCAGGAACAAGGCCCGCGATGTGCTGAAACGTGATGCACTTTTTTCTCAAAAGATACCCTCAGAAATACGTTACAGCACCATAGAAAGTGATGACAGAACTATAGATATAGATCTATCTACACAGAATATAGAAGACAGCCAGCTGCAAATGATGTTCGCTGTGTGCCATCCCTGCATATCGCCTGAGGCGCAGATAGGCCTGGCGCTGAACATACTGTGCGGGTTTGGGGCGGGGGAGATAGCTGATGCCTTCCTTACCGGGACGGATGCTATCTACAAACGCCTGGCACGTGCCAAAGAAAAACTAAAACAGGAACAGGTAAAGATAGAACTCCCTTCTGCCGCACAGATCGATAGTCGGTTGAGTAATGTGCTCACTACATTGTACCTCTTGTTCAATGAAGGGTATTATTCAGCATCGCAGG
Organism: Flavipsychrobacter sp.; assembly: GCA_965276955.1. Classification (GTDB taxonomy): domain Bacteria; phylum Bacteroidota; class Bacteroidia; order Chitinophagales; family Chitinophagaceae; genus JABDEZ01. Next base: position 23,952 of record CBDIBP010000001.1, on the reverse strand, counting down.
ATACCGCGCTGCGTAAAGATCTGTGCGTTGAAGCCATGCGACTGAACTACCTGCTGATACAGAATGAACGCACAAACAGCCCCGCTGTGGATGCCCTGATGGCTTTGATGTGTTTTCACGCATCGCGGTTCGATGCCCGCACTAATGAGACAGGGGAGAACATACTTTATGAGGACCAGGATGAGAACTTTTGGGACAAAGGCTTGATAGCGGAGGGCATGCATTATCTTAGTAAAGCCGGCAACAATACCAGTAAGTACCAACTGGAAGCCGCTATTGCTTACTGGCACACTAATAAGACCGACACCCCTGAAAAGTGGGAAAACATACTACAACTTTATGACCAGCTGTTGTATTTGGAATATTCACCAATGGCTGCGCTCAACCGCATATACGCACTCGCCAAAGCGCAAGGTAAGACCGCTGCAATAACCGAAGCTGAAAAACTAAATGTACCCGGGCATCTTTACTATGCTTTGCTGGGCTACTTATATACAGATGTAGACAACCGGGTAGCCCTTCAGCATACCCGAACCGCTTTGGAACATGCTAAATCAGAGCCTGATAAGTTGATGATGCGGAAGCGGATAGCAGAGCTAATACAGTATGTGTAGATCAACACCAGTGATTGTCAAGTCTTGAAATTTCTTAAATTGCGTAATATGCTCATTGGCCAACTCTCTAAACAAACAGGTTTTTCAAAAGATACCATCCGGTACTATGAGAAGATAGGGTTGATAGTGCTGCCCAAAAGAAGCTGGAGGGATAATAGTTATAAAGACTACCCTGAAGAGGCAGTGCATACGCTGAATACCATACGCAAGTATAAGGAACTGGGATTCACCCTGGAAGAGATACGGGAACTTTTGGTGCTGCGCTCAATACATGTACTTGACCTTTCTAAACTGCTGCAAGTTGTAGAACTGAAGATAACCGGTGTTGATGCCGAGATAGAAAAGCTACATGAGATAAAACTGCGCCTTAATCGCGAGCACCAACTATTGCTTCGCAAAAAGACGGGCCATATCATCACCTTGCCAGAAATGAAGATAGCGGCTTAAACCGCTATCTTATCCACTATTCCATAAGCTATGGCTTCTTCAGCGTTCATCCAGTAGTCGCGGTCAAAGTCCTGTAATATCCTTTCCTTGGTTTGTCCGCAGTTTTTAGCCAGCAGTTCTGCCGTTATGTGTTTGGTCCTTATCAGTTGCTTTGCGTTGATCTCGATGTCTGTAGAATTGCCTTGCAGGTTACCCATAGATGGTTGGTGTATCATTACTTCAGCAGAAGGGTAGATGTATCGGTGTCCTTTCGCGCCACCCGATAACAGGTTGGCACCCATGCTTGCCGCAAAGCCTATACAATAGGTGTACACAGGAGATGATATAGCATGCATCATATCGTACATTGCAAAGCCGGCGGTCACCATACCACCAGGGCAGTTCAGGTACATGTGTATAGGTACTCCGGGCTGTGTAGCCTCAAGATATGCCAGTTGCTGCACTATGGTCTTCGAGCTGGCATCATCTACCTGGCCCCATAGATATATTTTGCGGTCGCTGAGTAGTTGGTCCTTTATTCGGTTGTCTGTAGGTTGTATTGTTGCCTGTGTTTCCATTTTTAGGCAAGTATAAGGGGTGGAGTATACTCCATGGTTTAGTGGGGAGCAGTTTTTTTCTGCACGAGTGCTATAGCCCGGCCACACCTTGAAAAGGATGGGAACTTTATCAAAACAAAAAAGCAACGATGAGTTACATCGTTGCTTTTGCACTTACTAAGTATTTGATACTATGCTTCTGTAGTTTCTGTAGATCCTGCAGCTTCAACGTCTGTGTTCTCTTCGTTAGCATCGTTCTCTGCTTCTTCAGCAGTAGGCAATGATGCAGCAGCACGTGCAGCGTTCTTTTCTTCAACGCGGCGAACTGAATCGGTCATGATACCATGACGTTTTTCGTTCTTGTGCTTACGGTGTGTTTCTTCACGTTTAGCTACTACCACTTCGTGGTCAGTATTCCAGTTCTCGAACTTTTCCCAAGCGGTCTTTTCATCAAACAGGTCGAGTGTAACACCCCGCATCAGATGCTTAAGGTACAATACGCCCTTGAAAGAGAGGATACGACGGCATGTATTCGTAGGTTGTGCACCTTTCTGGAGCCAGTGCAGTGAGCGCTCGCGGTTAACGCGAACTGTAGCAGGAACGGTCAACGGGTTGTACGTACCTAACTTCTCAATAAATTTACCATCACGCGGTGCAGTTGTGTTAGCCACCACGATGAAGTAGAACGGGCGTTTCTTAGACCCGTGCCTTTGAAGACGAATTTTAACCGCCATAAATAATAGAAATTATTTGGGTTTTAAAATAAAATTTGGACTGCAAAGCTAAGTAAAAATTGATAAGGAGACAAATGCACAGAGAAATTTTTTATAAAAGACAGTTCGCTTTATTATGGGTGGCGGCTATCATATAAATTGCTACCGCAATTTACCGGCCAATTTATTACCTTTGGAGCCTTTAGATTTTATATTATTCAATTTTAATATCCACTACCAGCAAATGGGCAATGATAACATTGAGGAGCTGCTGCAAAGAGAAGAAGCTTTTCATGATGAATGGGCATTATCAGAGAATGTCGATGATATAGATGTAGTAAACCTTTTTGAGAGTTTCATGGCTATGGAAAATAGCTATGCAATGAGCAAAATGGGCGACCTGAAAGGTAAAAAGATACTTGACGTAGGCGCTGGCCTTGGCGAGAGTTCTGTATATTTTGCATTGAAAGGAGCCGAGGTATATTATAATGATATATCGCCTAAGATGGGTGAATTTGCCGAAAAGCTGGCTGATAAGTATAATGTGAAGCTGAACCTGATGATAGCGCCTATTGAAAAACTGGAGTTGTATGCAGATTTCTTCGACATCATTTATTGCGCTAACCTGATACATCACATACCAGAGTCAGACCACGATTACTGGATAAAGACCATGCATAGCAGCCTGAGAACTGGTGGAACCCTTATTACCTGGGATCCGTTGCGCTACAACCCTGTTATCAACGTGTACCGCAAAATGGCCATGGATGTACGCACTATAGATGAGAAACCCGTGGGCTTTGATATTCTGAAGGTATACAGGAAATATTTCAAGTCCGTAGAGCACCGTGAATTCTGGTTCAGTACACTTTGGATATTCCTGAGCTACTACCTTATACGCAGGTACAGCCCCAATAAGATAAGGTACTGGAAACGCATATTTAAAGAAGATGAAAAGAAAATAGGCTGGTGGTTCAATCCACTTAAAGCCTTAGATAAAGTATTGCTGAAGATACCCGGTTTCAGGCATATGGCCTGGGGCATAGTAATAGTTTCTAAGAAATAATAAAAGCCCCGGTTACGGGGCTTTTATTATTATATGATTTGCCGCATCGTATTATCTTCTTCCGCCCATTGGCATACCTGGCATACCCATGCCGCCCATGCCTTTCATCTTGTTCATCTGCCCCATCATCTGGCGCATCTGCTCAAACTGTTTCATAAAGGCATTTACCTCGCCTATATCCTTGCCGCTACCACCAGCTATGCGCTTGCGGCGGCTTCCGTCTATCACATCAGGATTGTTGCGCTCGTAAGGGGTCATGGAGTTGATGATGGCTTCAATACCTTTAAAAGCATCGTCCGATATATCAATGTCCTTCACGGCCTTGCCCACACCGGGTATCATAGCCAGCAGGTCTTTGATGTTACCCATCTTCTTTATCTGCTGTAGTTGCTCCTTAAAGTCTTCAAAGTCAAATTTGTTGGCTCGTATCTTTTTCTCCAGCTTTTTGGCCTGTACCTCGTCAAACTGAGCCTGTGCACGTTCTACCAGGGTAGTGATGTCACCCATGCCCAGTATACGCTGCGCCATACGCTCCGGATAGAACACATCGAGTGTCTCCAGCTTTTCGCCCATGCTCACGAACTTGATGGGCTTATCTACCGTATACTTGATAGATATTGCCGCACCACCACGGGTATCACCATCCAGCTTGGTCAGCACCACACCGGTAAAGTCCAGGCGATCATTGAAGGCTTTAGCTGTGTTCACCGCATCTTGCCCGGTCATGGCATCTACTACAAAAAGTATCTCATGTGGCTGCACCGCATTCTTAATGTTGGCCACCTCTATCATCATTGCTTCGTCTATAGCAAGGCGGCCTGCAGTATCTATAATAACTATGTTGTTGCCATTCAGTTTAGCTTGGGCTATAGCATTCAAGGCTATCTGTACAGGATCCTTGCTTTCCAGTTCGCTGTACACTGGTACCTTTATCTGCTCACCCAGCACGCGCAGCTGTTCCATGGCCGCGGGGCGGTAAACGTCGCCAGCCACCAGCAATGGTTTATTGCCTTTCTTCGCTTTCAGGAAGTTAGCCAGCTTACCAGAGAATGTTGTCTTACCCGAACCTTGCAAACCAGCTATAAGTATAACAGTAGGCTTGCCAGTCAGGTTCAGTTCTTCTTCCTTGCCTCCCATCAATTCGGCAAGTTCGTCCTTTACTATCTTCACCATCAGCTGCCCGGGCGATACTGAAGTAAGTACCTTGTCACCCATAGCTTTGTCCTTCACCTTGTCGGTAAATTCTTTGGCTATTTTGTAGTTCACATCGGCATCAACAAGGGCGCGGCGTATCTCCTTTATGGTAGTAGCTACGTTGATCTCGTTGATACGGCCTTCGCCTTTCAGTTGCTTAAACGCGGTCTCGAGCCGCTCACTTAGGTTCTCAAACATTTTATGTAAAAATTCAATGAGTCTTGTAAAACATTTCCTGTATATAGACAGGCCAGCAAAATTAATAAAAAGAAAAAGGATATGGGATTTTAATTACAGAATACCATCTTGATAATATATACCCAGTCATGACAATGCCCCGGCCGTCATTTACGCTGATGTTAAACTTATGACCTCCACCCTATATAAAATTACCAAATAGCGTTACTTTGCCGCGTATTTTAAAAAGTATTTTTCTAATGTCGAAGACAGCATTAATAACAGGCAGCACCAGTGGTATAGGTCTGGCCATGGCAAAAGCATTTGCCGCACAGGGGTATGATATATCTTTTAATGGCCTGGAAGCCAATGGTGCCGAAATAGCCCAGCATGTAGCCGATGAATATAAAGTAAAGCACACCTTTTCACCAGCTAATATGCTGGACCCGGAAGCCATACGTACGCTGGTTAATGATACCATCAGCACTTTTGGTGGCATTGATGTGCTCATCAACAATGCGGGCATACAATACGTATCGCCTATAGACCAGTTCCCCGATCAAAAATGGAACGACATCATTGCTATCAATCTTACTGCAGCATTCCACGCCACCAAGGCTGTATGGCCTGCTATGAAGGAGAAGAAATTCGGTCGCATCATCAATATAGCGTCTGCACATGGCCTGCGCGCATCAGAATTTAAAAGTGCCTATGTAGCTGCCAAGCACGGTATAGTAGGGTTCACCAAGACAATAGCGCTGGAAGGTGCACCGTTCGGCATTACTTGCAATGCTATATGCCCAGGATATGTGGAAACACCTATTGTGAAGAACCAGATAGCCGACCAGATGAAGGCGCACAACATGAGTGAGCAAGACGTACTTGAAAAAGTGATACTCGCCCGCCATGCGGTAAAAGAATTCATACCTGTAGAGCTAATAGCGCAAACAGCCTTGTTCATGGCATCTGACCTTGCAGCCACACTTACCGGCATAGCCATGCCTGTAGATGCCGGGTGGACAGCACAATAATATAAAAGTGTATATTCAATATTGTAGCCATGGCACATAAGTGCCGTGGCTGGCATACCTTTTTTAATTTTAATAGTAAATGGAGCAATTGCAGGATACGGAGAGAGTAGCAGCTGTAGATGATTTTATTAAGGTCAATAACATTAACCTACATTACATTGAATATCCCAGCGATGGACCTGTAATACTTATTATGCATGGCCTCACGGCAAATGCACATGCATTTGACGGGTTGGTGGCCGCAGGACTTGGTGGGACTTTCAGGGTCATTAGCCCAGACCTGCGGGGAAGAGGATTAAGTGATCATCCTGCCTTTAGGTACAGCATAGAAGACCATGCAAAGGATATAATAGGCTTGTTGCAACACCTGAAGCTTAAAAAAGTGATACTGGCAGGGCATTCTTTTGGCGGGCTGCTTGCATTTTATATATCAGTTGCTTATCCGGAGTATGTGGAGAAAATGGTGATCATTGATGCCGCTGCGGAGATGAACCCCAATGCACCCCAAATGCTTTCTTTTGCTATGGGCCGCTTCAATATTACATATCCTTCTTTTGAAGACTACCTGGAATCTGTAAAAAAAGCGCCGTACAATACTTTTTGGGACCCGGAAATGCTCAGCTATTATCAGGCCGATGTGCGAACCAATCCTGATGGTACCGTGCGGCCGCTGAACAACCTAACGGATATATTGGAGATATCTTATGCAGTGTTCAATATGTCTTGGCCCTACTATGTGCAGCGGGTTGTGCAGCCTACTATACTACTGAATGCGGTTGATGATTATACTATGGGAATGCCATTGTTGCCTGATGAAAAGGCCAAACAATCGGTAGCTATGATGAAGAATGCCAAGTATGTACCGGTATGGGGCAACCACCAGACCATGATATATGGACGTGGGGCAAAGCAAATAGTGGCAGCTATAAAAGCATTCCTAAAGGTAGAATGACATTTATAGCTGCCATCTAAAATTCAAATTATTTACGGGAAGATTTGTCGTAACCTGTATTGTGTACATTGTTAGCTTTTGTGCCTGTATCGCCTACATTGTTCTTTGGTAGTGTATCGTTGGCTGGGTTATCACCACCATAAGTAGCTGGTGCAGTGCCATTAACGTTGGTTGAATCTATAGGGGTACTATTGCCAGTATTATTGCCATTTTGGGCGTTGCAGGCTGTAAAAAGTATTGTAGATGATAATGCAAAAGCTAACCAATTGATCCTCATAATAAAGTTTAATAAGTTTTGTTATAAAAATTATGCCTGCTTAGTTCGATAAGGCGTCTATATCCTCATCGCCCTCTAAGTTATCCATCTGGTCCATAATATGCGGATAGCGCCACGCCACCCATCTGCTCATAGGTTTTACTGTGAATTTTTAGGGTTGGGCAGGCAGGCAATGATCATTGCAGCCTCTGCCCGCGAAAGGTTTTTGGCAGGTTTGTGAAAGTAAGCCCGTGATGCAGCTTCAATGCCATAAATGCCCGGTCCCATTTCTATCACATTCAGGTACACTTCCATTATTCTCTTTTTACCCCACGTCCATTCTATCAGTTTGGTAAAGTAAAACTCGGGTGCTTTGCGCACATACCGTCCCCATCCTGTTCCCTGCCATAGGAATACGTTCTTGGCGGTTTGCTGTGTTATAGTGCTGGCCGCACCGCCGGCTGCATGTTTTTTGTGTTTCTTAGGTTTGGCATTCAGGCTTTTGTCAATGGCCTTCCAGTCAAAGCCACTATGTTCAGGGAACAGCTGATCTTCACTGGCCATGGCCGCCAGTTTCACATTGGGTGATATCTCATCCCAGCTCACATAATGACGCTCCAAACCATAGCCTTCCACTACAGCACCTATTTGTGTGATAGTAATGGGAGGGAATATCCACTTGCACACAAGCATATACAGTGTGGAGGTAATGAATAGTGCGAGTATGAACTTTAAGATATTACGTAACAAAGTGGTGAGCGTTTGGCTGAGATGGTCAAAAATAATAACAATTTTCAACCATTAGTATGTGTCGTATCTTTAAGTGGCATATCTTTTATGCCATAAAAGTACTTGCTAATAATTTTATAGTATGCAGCAGAATAAAGAAGCGATCATAAAAGAATTGACCGAATTTATTAATGGTGGTAATGCACATAAAAGTCTTGAAGAGGCAATAAAGGGCTTGCCCAAGAATTTGCGTAGTACAGAGGTAGAGCATATGCCGTATACTATATGGCAACTGGTATATCATATTTGGATAACCCAGTGGGATATATTAGAATTCTCAAAAGGCCACGAACATAAAACCCTTAAGTGGCCAGATGAGTATTGGCCCAAGAACAAAGCACCCAAAGATGATGCAGAGTGGGATGACACTCTGAAAAAAATAGATAATGACAAACATGCTTTTTTAACACTGCTTGAAAATGGCGACCTGTATACTCCGTTCCCGCACGGCACGGGACAAAACTTACTGCGCGAAGCATTGCTTATTGGCGATCATACTTCTTACCATACCAGTGAGGTCATCGCTATGAGACGTTTACTGGACGACTGGAAATAATGACAGGTCTGTTAGTAGCGCACCACTTTTTTAGTGGTCACGCTCCCATCAACGATAGTGGTCACATAATAAGTTCCAGGTAGCGGAGTAGATGCAGTGAATGTATGCATGCCTGCTACGTACTTATTCTGTGCTATAACCTGCACACAGCGGCCCGCAATGTCGTAGAGCTTTACATCTATATACTGGGGTGCAGTAGTGGTCACGGTGATATTGAATTTATCTGTAAAAGGGTTAGGGTATACTGCTACCTGTGCTGTTCTGTTTTCCGTTATATTGTTCACACCTAAGTTCACTATATAGTTGTTAGTAGTGTCAGGCATATAAGTAATGCCAATACTGCTCAGGCTTCTTTTCCATACAGAGTGTTGGTTGGTAGCCGCATACAGGTAGCTGCCATCCATCATTATATCGTTTATAGATCCTGTGGTATCTAATGATGGGGAAACATCGGCCCATGTAGCGCCATGGTCAGTTGAGTACTGGATACTATTGCCGAATGGTCCTTTGAAATTGAATAGTGTCGCGCCGTTCACATAGGTCTGGAATAGGTCTCCGCCATTTACTGTTGTGAAGGTCGCCCCCATATCTATCGATGTTTTGATACCGTTGTTAGTGCCTATTATCAGCGTAGTGTCCACCGCCTCTACGTGATAGATAAAGTCTCCGGTAACTATTTGCTGCCAGTGCGCACCGGTGTCATCCGAGTAGAACAGCTTAGCAACAGGGTCGGTCCATGTGAGGAAAAGCCTGTTCCTGATCTGTGTCATGCCGGTGAAGAGCGTATCATGGGTATTATAGGTAATTCTATAAAAAAGTGAGTTCCATGTTTTCCCATAATCATCAGAGCGGCGCACATCGGCTTGGCCCCATGCATACAACTTCCTGTTCGCGTTGTTAACTATAGACCTGCTTACCAATAAACCTACGCCTGGAGTACCCTCAAATACCCACGTTTGGCCGCCATCAAAAGAATGAAGGTCGTTTTGTCCATACTTAGAGAAACCGATAAGCTTGTTACCCATGCGTGTTATACCACTCATGTTAAATAGTCTATCTGTATCTTCCGTCCAGCTATTGCCTGTATTGTTCGTGTGGAAAGTATTGTAGGCATCCATAGCATACAGGTTATTGTATGCATATGCAAGGTGGTAGGGGGTAGAATAGTTGAGGCCCGCATTAGAGGTATACCAGTTACTGTCATTAGTGGTGTATATAAATCCGCTGCCGGGGTCGGCTGCTATTATCCTGTTCCCTTTATATTTTATTTCGTTCACAGAATAGTAGGGTATAGGGGTAGATCTCCAGGTACTGCCACCGTTAGGTGATACGTAAGTGGCACCGGGGCTACCCAGGCATATGGTATCGTTTCTTACCGCCATAGTGGTTATCGTATTACCACCAGTGAAAGATAAAGTGGTAGATGCCCACGATCGGCCATCGGTGCTGCTATATAATACAGGTATGTTATCATATGCAATTGCATATATTTTTTGTCCGTAGGCAGCCAGCAGCCTGATATTGTTAGACCCCAGCGCTCCGTTATTGGCGTTCAAAGAATCCCAAATGGCGCCGTTTGCATGGGTATAATATATGCCATGCCCAAACATGGCACAGTATATGGTATCGTGCAGTGCTGCTACGCTGGTCACTGTATAGCCCGCAGGTATGTGGCCTACCTGCTGCCATAGGGTGGTAAAGTCGTTGTAGTAATAAAAATTGGTAATAGTGTTGAAGGTTATAGGGTCAATGATCTGCGCTGTCGCGTATAGGGTATTATTGGCATTGTAAAGGTCATAGTTACGCAAGGTATCTGGTAAGCCTGCATTGCTATACTGAAACGATGTAGCATGATCGGATGAAACATAGATGTGATCCGTATTTGCTACATAGATCTTGGCAGCGTGATATACTATTTTGCTGATAGGTAACGACACAGCACTATCTGGGTAAGATGTTATTTTATTCCAATGCCCGCCATTGTCTGTCGAAGAGAATACGCCTGTGCCGTTAGTACCTAATATCAGGGCTGTATCAACAAGCTCTACTGTTGTAGCGCCTGTTTCTACAGGGCCAGCTGTTTTTGTCCACTGGGCAGTTGCAACGATGGGGTATAGGATAAGGAACAAAAGGGTATATATTTTCATGAGGTACGTTTTACAGCGCAGGGCCTATACAAATATAAAGCTTGCCTTGTATAAACGAGGCATTGTCATGAAGGCATCTTTGATGTTGCCAGCAATAATAGAAGATAATTTGTTTTTATTTTATTGATAAATATATATAAATATACCTAACCTTTTTTATGCTATTTACGTCTTTATATGTACACGAACCACAAGGCCAGCCCCTAAAAGGGCCCTATTACTCCTCAAGTACCTAATTTTATTAGCAAACCGCCGGAACTAAAGTTCCGGCGGTTTATCTTAGCCCATTTTTAAATTTTATCGGGTGGTTTTTCTGATGAATTAGTTTAGCAATAAGATATTCACACTTCGTTGCAGTATATGAAATGCGATCTCTGCCATCATATTTTCTTTGTCCAGAGTAGGATTTACTTCGGCAAGTTCAAAACAGCAAATTTTATGGTTCTGCATGAACGATGCCAGCAGGTCTTCTGCTTCGCGTTCTTTAAGGCCATTACTTACCGGCGTACCTGTACCTCTTGATATAGAACTATCCAGGCTATCTACATCGAATGTAACATAGATATCATCACAATTGCTCAGGTGCATAAATGTTTGGCGTACCACATTCTCCACACCTTTACGGCGCACTTCCTGCACAGGTATCACTTTAATGTTGTTTTTTTTTATTATATATTCCTCCTCTTTCTCTATATCCCGCAGCGCTATATATACAAGGTCTTCATAACCAATTTTGGGGTTTATCTTACCTATGTTCTTTAGCTTGTTCCAAACCTCTATGGTTTGCGCATCAGGGTTGTGTACCTGGCTATCTATATTGTCCTCGCCAAGCGCGGTAGAAAGCGGCATGCCGTGCATATTGCCCGATGGGCTGGTGTAGGGGGAGTGTAGGTCTGCATGAGCATCTATCCATATTACGCCCAGCCTGCTTTTGGGTTTAGCCATTTTTATACCCGCTATGGTACCGCCGGCTGTGCTGTGGTCGCCTGCCAACACTAATGGAAATATTCCTGACTTTATGGTATCGCAAACAGCTTTAGATACTCTGTCGTACATCGTGTATATACCTTGTATACGTTTTGCATATGGCGATGCTACAGGTTCATACAATAATCTGTTCTCCGTCTGCACGATCTCTGAAGGGAAATTCACAAAGAAACTGCTCATAAAATCGAGCGCTGCTATTTTAATAGCATCTATACCAAGGCTCGCACCTCTTGTACCTGCACCTATTTCCGACTGTACTTCTATGATCTTTATATTACGCATACTGTTTTCAAAGATAGGGGATCCGGGTTATAGTGTATGATGCATAAAATTAGGATAAGGTTACTTATAACCCTCTACCAATAACCTCTCCTTACAAAATGAATATTCACGTTCGTCGTTCGATGCTACTATCACCATACGGCCTTTTGTATACTGTTCTATCCAAGAGTGGTACTGTTCCACACCATGCTGGTCCAGGTTACTGCAAGGTTCATCAAGCAATATAGTTGAAGTGTTGCTGAAGATAGCCTGTACTAACTTCACTCTTTGTTTCATGCCGCTTGAATAATCACCTATATGTTTATTTTCTACTCCCTTTAGTTCTGATATTTCTATTATAGACTGAATATCAATATTTTGTATCGTTTGTTTAAATGAAAAGTGAAAGTTGAAGAACTCTTTTAATGTAAGTTCTTCTATCAATTCCATTCCTGGAGCACAAAAACTAATATGTGGGAATACACAGGTACCATCAATACTTTTATCATTGATACTAAAGTGGACCTTGCCAAGGGAGGGAGACTGCATACCCGCAATCATGCGGAGCAGGGTAGATTTACCGCTCCCGTTTGCCCCTAATAGGGCATACGTACCGGGAGCAGTAAAGTTGTAATTAACGTCTTTAAATATCCAGTGTTGCTGAAAGCGCTTGCTTATATGATCAAGGGATATCTTCATTGTGGCGGGTGATGTAGCCCTTCATAATACCTCTGCCGGTCTCCCGTACAAAGCTTATTATTTCATCACGCTCGTCCGATACTGGTATATCGGTCTCTATGATGCTAAGGGCTTTGGAAACATTAAAACCACGTACGAATAGTATCCTGTATATATCAAGTATGTGATTGATCTTATCTATGCTATACCCCCTGCGTTTCAGTCCCACAGAGTTGACACCTACGTAAGACAGGGGCTCACGTGCTGCTTTCACATACGGCGGCACATCCTTACGCACCAGCGACCCGCCAGTAACAAATGCATGCGACCCAATACGTATGAACTGCTGTACTGCTGTAAGACCCGCAAGCACTACGTGGTCGCCCACAATGATATGGCCGGCAAGGGTAGTATTGTTAGAGAATATACAGTAATTGCCTATTTCGCAATCGTGCGCTATGTGGGTATAAGCCATTATAAGGCAGTTGTTGCCTATTTTGGTCTTATTCTTATCACTGGTGCCCCTGTTTATGGTCACACATTCACGTATAGTGGTGTTGTCACCTATCTCAGTAAGGGTATCTTCACCTTTGTACTTCAGGTCTTGTGGTATGGCCGAAATAACTGAGCTTGGAAAAATGCGGCAGTTCTTACCTATGCGCGCGCCTTCCATAATAGTAACATTGGAGCCTATCCATGTACCTTCTCCTATCTCCACATTCTTGTGAATAGTACTGAAAGGGTCAATCTTTACATTGGGTGCTATTTTAGCATCCGGATGAACGTATGTAAGCGGGTGGATCATTTCTTATCTTTTCGAACAATTTGCGCTACCAATTCGGCTTCGGTAGCAAGTTTATTACCTACGTATACACTTCCCCTCATCTCACATATACCGCGCCTTATAGGATTTAATAATTCAAGTTTCAGTATCAGGGTATCGCCTGGTACTACTCTGTGTTTAAAACGTACCTTATCTATTTTTATAAAGTAGGTGTCATAATTCTCAGGGTCGTCATAGTTGTTCAGTGCCAGTATGCCGCCTGTTTGTGCCAGTGCTTCTATCTGCAGCACACCGGGCATTACCGGATTGCCTGGAAAGTGACCCTGGAAATAATGCTCGTTAAAAGTAACATTTTTAATACCAACTACATGGTTATCGCTCAGTTCTATGATCTTATCTACGAAAAGGAACGGGAACTTGTGCGGTAGGGCACGCTCTATTTGGGCAATGTCGTATATAGCCTGCTGTGCGGGGTCGTAATGCGGCACATCAGACAAGTGTTTGTTCTTTTTAATGTATTGCTTGATCTTGCGGGCAAACTCAACATTCGAAGCGTGACCAGGCCGGCTGGCTATGATATGGGCCTTGATGTTGTAACCTACCAGTGCCAGGTCACCAACTACGTCCAGCAGTTTGTGGCGTGCAGGCTCGTTGGTAAAGTGCAGCTGAATGTTATTAAGTATGCCTTCCTGCTTTACTTCTATTTTTTGTTTGTTGAATACTATTGCAAGCCTGTTAAGTTCTTCCTGGCTTACCACCTTGTCCACCACCACTATAGCATTGCTAAGGTCACCACCTTTTATCAGGTTGTTGTCCAGTAGGTATTCCAGCTCATGCAGGAAACAAAAAGTCCTGCAGGGGCCTATCTCGCTTTTAAATTCGGATATGTGTTTCAGGGTAGCATGTTGCGTACCCAAAACCGGCGAGTTGAAATCGATAAGTGTAGTGATCTGGTAGTCGTTCGATGGAACGGCAAGCATATCTACATTCTTGGCCGGATCATAATAATGTATGTTGCTGTCAATGGCATATACAATTCTTTTGGCTTCCAGCTCTTGTACTCCTACGCTTTCTATAGCCTCTATTATTTCACGTGCACTACCGTCCAGTATGGGTACTTCAGGGCCATCCAGCTCTATCAGTAGGTTGTCTATATCCATACCTACCAGTGCAGCCAGTGTATGCTCTATGGTACTTACACGTGCGCCATTATATTCTATTGTTGTACCTCTTGATGTATCTACTACATAGTCCACATCCGCCTTTACTATTGGTTTCTCGGGCAGGTCTATACGCTGGAAGCGTATACCGTATCCGGGGTTCGCCGGTTTTAGGGTCATGTTCACTTGTTGTCCCGTGTGCAGCCCCACACCGTGCAGGGTCACAGGGCCCTTAATGGTCTGTTGATTAGTTGGGGGGGTATATTGCGACACTTGATCTGTATGTTTTTTTTTGGCCTCGGTCTTGTTTACTATATCTACATTCACTTCTTTACTTCCAGGTTTTGATTATTTAATAATGCGGTCAGCTCCTGTACCGTTTCTTCCATTTTCAACAAACGTTGTTGCAACTCAGGCAAATTTCTAAAGATCGCATGACTTTTCAGCGAACTTTTATAATCGAATGCCGGCGCTCCATTGATAGATGTATTTGGCGTGGTCACAGCTTTCGATATGCCGCTTTGAGCACCTATGCGCGTACCATCTGCTATTTGTATGTGACCAACTATGCCTACCTGGCCGCCTATCATGCAGTTGCGGCCTATTTTTGTACTTCCTGATATGCCCGATTGTGCTGCGATAACAGTGTGCTCACCTATTTCCACATTGTGCGCTATTTGTATCAGGTTATCCAACTTCACTCCTTTACGGATGTAAGTAGACCCCATAGTTGCCCTGTCGATAGTAGTATTTGCACCTATCTCTACATCGTCCTCTATCACTACGTTCCCAATCTGCGGCACCTTCTTATATACACCATCGTTTTGAGGGGCAAAACCAAAACCATCGCCACCTATCACCGTACCCGAATGTATGATAACGCGGTTGCCCAATGTGCAGCCATCATATATCTTTACACCGGCATATAGCTTCGACTGTTCATTGATGACAACATTGTCTCCTATATAGCAGCCCGGATATATCTTTACCCCATCGCCTATCACAGCATTGTCGCCGATGTAAGCAAAGGCGCCTATATACACATCCTTACCTATGGATGCACTTGTAGATATGAAACACGGTTGTTCAATACCGTTCTTACCACTTTGCGATATTATCTCGTTATATTTTTCAAGTAAAAGTGCAAACCCGCTATATGCGTCAGCTACACGTATCAGTGTGGCGTTCACAGGCTTTTGCAGTTCAAATGATTCGTTGACAATGATCACCGATGCATTCGATGTATAAAGGAATTCTTCATATTTAGGGTTGGCAACAAAACTTAAAGAATTCTCTCCGGCCTCCTCTATTTTGGCTACATGACTCACCTTCACGTCAGGATCCCCTACGATCTTCCCTTTTATTAATGCTGCTATTTGTAAAGCGGTAAACTGCATGGACTAAATAAAATTACAAACTTTGTATGGTGAAGTACAAAACAAATACTTTTAATCAATAATTATTCCAAATTTTAGATCTGGGCGAAGCAAATGTAGTTTTTCTGTACCGCCCTAACAAGTGTTTGAGTGACTAATGAATTATCTATTTCTGAAATGTCTTTAATGGAGCCATTTTTTAAGGCTATCTGTATCCGCTCATCGTGAGTATTGTAGGTGTTGTTGGAGGTTTCGCCCTCAAAAACAAAATATCTTATGTTTGAATTATTTATGTGTACTTTTGTTAAGAACTCGGCTTTTTTTTCTTCAAATATATCTGTCAAAGGTTTTGCATCTAATTTAACCTTATACAATTTCCGCAATACCAGCATCTTACATAAAGTAGATAGTATGAAATCGTCGTGATGCTGCCATGTCTTTATAGCTGCAAAAACATCGGTATCGTCCATTGCGCAGTATTGCTCCAGGTGCTCTGGTTCATTCCTTATATCGTCTACGGTCAGGTTCTTATGTAAAAAATAGCTTAATGGTGGTGTGGCAAACAATGTAACACCTTCTGCAACAAGCTCTTTTGCGCGTTCCAGTATTTTTATCAGCATCAGTTCCGATCCCAGCACCGTCTTATGCAGGTATACTTGCTGGTACATCATTCTGCGTGCTATGATGAACTTCTCTACAGAGTGCACTCCCTTTTCCTCTACCACCAGTTCATTATCGTGTACGGTAAGCATTTGCAGTATGCGGTCGTAGCCAATTACCCCTTCCGATACCCCGGTATAAAAACTGTCGCGGTTCAGATAGTCCATCCGGTCCACATCCAGCTGGCTGGATACAAGCTGGTGCAGGTATCTTAAATGATAAGAATGGTCGAACACCTGTATGGCCTTCTCCAGCATGCCACCCATCTCTGCGTTCAGCCGGGTCATGATAATGTGCGATAAGGTCTCATGTGGTATACCGCCCACCAAAGTATGCTCCAATGCATGGGAAAATGGCCCGTGGCCTATATCGTGCAGCAGGGCAGCTATGCGGGCAGCCAGGCATTCGTCTTTAGATATGTTTATACCCTTTGTTCTCAGTTCATCAAGTGCCTTGCCCATCAGGTGGCATGCGCCCAGCGAATGATGGAAGCGGGTATGCACAGCGCCAGGGTATACCAATGCCGCCATCCCCATTTGCTTTATATGGCGTAGCCGCTGAAACCAGGGGTGGTCTATAAGTTGAAGTAATTCAGGTTCAGGAAAGCGTAAGAATCCATAAACAGGGTCATTGATAATTTTTCCCTTCACCATTTATTGTATTATTTGTATTCATTGTCGGCAGGAACCGTTTCCAATATGTCGCCAGTATCTTTACTGTTGGTAATTATCCCTTTGCTCCAGTATGTGCTGCTGCGCGATAGGCTGGTAGAGTCTACCACATCACAGTCATTAAAACCGTTCGGTGCTTTAAAGGTCACATCCGGGCTTATGCCCAATGTTTTGTCGGCATACACGCGTCGTATAAAGTAAGCCCATATAGGCAGTGCTGCAGCAGAACCCTGACCAAGCGCTTCACTCTTGAAGCGGAACACACGGTCATCGCAACCCACCCATGCACCAGCTTCCAGTTGCGGGGTGTAACCAATGAACCATGCATCGGCCTGGCTGTTGGTAGTACCCGTTTTGCCTGCTATATCGCTTTTTATATTGTAGCGGTAGCGCATACGTTTACCCGTCCCAAAATTCACTACACCACGCATTAGGTTCACCATACGGTAAGCAGTGTTAGCATTTATGATCTCTTTTTGCATCGGGGTAAAGTTCTTCAGCAATGCACCATTCTTGTCTTCTATTTTAGTGATGTAATAAGGTTGCGTATTCATACCCCCGCTGGGGAACATGCTGTAAGCACCCAGCATCTCGTACAGCGAGATGTCTGAAACCCCCAGTGCAGATGAAGGATACTTATCTATATTAGTGATACCACACTTATGCACAAAGTCTACGAAAGCGGGTATGCCTACCTGTTTCAATATATATAATGCTGCGTTGTTCACAGATAACGCAAGGGCGTACTTCATGGTCACGTCTCCATGTTCTGATCCACCGGCATCATATGGATGGTTCATATAGCCCGGAAATGATTGCGGTGCGGTAGATACAGTGCCGCACGGTGAAAAACCATTATCAACAGCCAGGCAGTAGAGTAGTGGTTTTATGGTAGAACCTACCTGCCGCTTGGTATTAATGTTTACGTGGTCGTATTGGAAAAAGGTGTGATCAATACCACCTACCCAAGCCTTTACCTCACCAGTAAAAGGATCCATAGCCATAAAACCAGCTTGCAAAAATACTTTCATGTATTTAATGGAGTCTATAGGGCTCATTACAGTATCCTTATAGTGCACAGCATTCCATGCAAAAACACGCATTTTTACGGGCTTTGCCATTTCCTGCATGGCCTGTTCGTCGCTCATGTTCTGGTCCTTCATCGTCTGGTAGCGGTCGCAATCGGTAATGCCTGCTTTCAGTATCGGCCGCACTTCTTTATTGTTCCATACACTGCCATCTTTGTATGTCGACTGTCCAACAAATATTTTCTGTATCTCGCTCAGGTGCTCCTGCACTGCTTCTTCAGCATAGCGCTGCATGCGTATATCAATGGTAGTGTATATTTTAAGGCCATCTTTATACAGGTCATAAGGGGTGCCATCAGGCTTTTTCAGGTCCTTGCATATCAGTTTCACTTGTGCCTCAACCACTTGCCTGAAGTATGGAGCAATGCCCTCGTGATAGTCTTGTTTGTGATAATTGAGTTTTATGGGCAATTGTGATAGTTCCTCATCTTGCTTTTCGCTTATGAAGTTGTACTTCGCCATTTGGTCCAACACCACATTACGCCTGTCTTTAGCACGGTCAGGGTGCCTGCGGGGGTTATAGTAGGTATTCCCTTTCAGTATGCCTATTAGTACTGCCGCTTCATCAATTGTTATCTTATCTGGTGTTTTGTTATAAAAAGTAAGCGCGGCATTTTTTATACCATATACATTATCGCCATACGGCACCGTATTCAGGTACAGGGTTATGATCTCGTTCTTGGTAAGGTTACGTTCCAGTTTCACCGCCATTATCCATTCTTTCAGTTTTATAAATGGCAGGGTAAATACATTCTCATTTTTACGGTGGAACAGGTTTTTGGCCAGTTGTTGGGTAATAGTAGATGAACCGCGTTTTTTACCGGTAAGTATGTAGAAGGGTATAGCTACAGTTCCTATCGGGTCTATACCAGAGTGGTCCAGGAAGCGTGCATCTTCTGTTGCCAGCAGGGCATTGAATATATTGGGTGATATCTCGCTATACTTACTGTTCGATCTGTCTTGCACGTAATACCGGCCCAGCAAGGTTCCATCGGCCGCCAACACGTCTGATGAAAGTGCACTGCTGGGGTTCTCCAGTTCGTTCATAGAAGGCATATACCCCAGCACTCCTGAATTTAAGAGAACTATAAGCAGGGTGAAGCTGAATATGCCAATGAAAAACGCAGCCCATAGTATACGTACCGAACGCCTGGTACTGCTTTGCGGCTTTTGCTTTTGTGTATTTGCCAACTCTTTATTTGTTTAATTGTTTCTGGTCATACAGCAGTCATCTGTACTGCTGCAAAATAAACTCAAACTTACATTTCTTTTTCTTCTTCGGGCATTACAAAAAAGCTAACCGTACGCAAAGGACTGATAAAACCGAGCACTCGCTTACCACTCTTTACATGGCTGCGTACCTTGCTTACGAACAGAGGAAGGAAGTGATACACCATTTCTTTTTCCGCTTCCGTCAATTCTTGTTTTGCATATTTCTTCTTTAAGTATACATTCATGAATGCAGACAATGAAGTTCCAAAACGGGGGTCTACCACTTGCATGGCGTATTGCATAGGGGTAAGTGTATTCCTGAAAACCCCCAGTTGATGCAGGTAAAAAGTTGCGGCCCTGTATCCCCAATAAGCTTTTGTGCCGTCGTTTTTTGCGCTGCTGTAGCGTGTCTTATAGTAAGTATATATTATAGAAGGCAGCGCTAATAAAAGCAATATAATAGCCAACACGATGCCGCATGTTATCAACAGCACATGGGTAATGGATATCGGTTGCTCGGCCTGTTGCGCCGTTTTCTTTTCAGGCGGTTGTGCAACGTCTTTTATTTTTAAATACACCTCATCAATAGGTGCAGGGTCAGGAAACCTTTTTATAATTGATGTCCCGCTTTCTTTGTCACCGGGTACCATTTTCTTAAATGCCTCTGCATAAGACACCGCTGTAGCTTCTTCTCCCTTTTGCACGGTACTCAACGGCACATCTATACTGTCGCGCCTTATCGCGGCTATTTTCAGGTCCATGCTTACGTTCATAGGCGCTGGAAGATCATATTCCTTGTCCTGAAATATCATGTGTTTCACCTGTAGCACTGCAGTTTTTTTAGCAGTATCTATTTCTGTTACTATACCATCTGCAGCAAGCCATGCTTTCGGCGGCTGGCTGGGTGGGGTACCATCGGGCGATGGGCTTTCCTGTGCATCGCTGTTACCCACAGTAGTGTCAAAGTCCAGCCAGCCCAGCCCTGGAAAGTACACCTGTACCCATGCATGTGCCTGCTTCTCGTAGTACCAGTACCAGCCCTTGTTCTTATTGCCGCTGCGGTCCTCTGTAAGGAAACCCACTGCTATGCGCGATGGAATACCCAGCGCCCGCAGCATAAATAAGGTGGCTCCTGCATAATAGGCGCAATAACCCTTATGGCTTTCGAAAAGGAAGTAGCGCAGTTTTGAGGCTGTAGGTATATCAGGCTCGCCGGGATTATCAGTGTATTTATACAACGGGTCACCATTTTCATCTTTAGACAAAAAGTAATTACGCAAGGCTATCACTTTGTCTACAGGCGTGTGTGCGCTATCGGTGACACTATGGGATAGTGCTGCGATCTCCTTGAACTTGTTGCCCGGCGGCATGAAGGTGTAATACTTCATGAATTTTGGGTCTACATCTTTATAATCTTCTTCCCTCACCTTTCGCATCACAGCGAATCGCTGCTCCTGGAATTTCCTTATAGTTGGGTCTGGGGAATTGTAGATAAAATAGGCACTGTTGAGCAGCGATACATAACTCTTAGCCCGGAAAGCGCTGGAAAACTCGCTCCTGAATTCTTTTTCTACCGTTATAGGTTGCACAAAGTAGCCCACATTAGGTGCCAGGTACATGTGCTTGGCTATGTTCACATTATATACCTGTATCTCTACCGTTTGTCTGTATTTATCACCCATACTATTCTTGATAACAGATGAGTCTGTTTTGGTAGCGAACAGCGGTATTTTAGAAACATCGGGATAAAACAGGTCATTAGAAGGAATATTCGGGTCTCGCTCAAAAGTTTCTGTAAGTGTATCGAATTGCGTATAATAAAATTCGGTCAGGTATAGCGGGTTAGGTATTTGTGTGCCTGGGAAAAAATTATCTATATGTGCACAGAATAAAAGTTCATTACTTCGGCCAGAGCTGCCTCTCAGCTGGGTCACATTGTCCAGGTCGTAATGGCCGTCTTTGTCTTTGTGCATCATTCCACTGCCCGCTTTGCCGCCACTGCCAAAGTTGTCTACAGCAGCCTTTATCTCTTTTTGCATTACATAGTACACACCTCCAAGTAGCAAAATTGCCAGAGCCGCAAATGCTACCAGCCGGCGACCAAGGAACCACCAAAACTTTTGAGATTTGTCCTTATAACTATATATCTGCTCGGCAGTGAAAATGATATACACCGTGTAGAGCAGGGCAGGGGCAAAAGCTTGCATCAATCCGTATACCGTAACTATCTTTCCCTTAGGTATCAGTGATATACAGGCCAGTAATATGCTGACCGCTATAAGTACAGAAAAGTACCGCAACCGCACAAACCCCCAGCCAGCCAGCCAGCCTCCTAAGAACAGAACTGAGAATACCCAGAACTGTACTGATATGAATACACTGTCAAACTCGCCTACGGCATACTGGTCCAGCCCTTTATATATGGCATATAGGCCAACGAACAATGCAGCGAAGGTAAGCGGGAAGCGAAAGCGGAACGAGTAGAAAACTGCGGCAATACCCATGCCGGCAGCAAAGTATATGGTTTGCTGCAACGACTGATTTTGCAGGATGGTAAAGTACTGGTTAGCATTCCATAGTATAAAATAGCTGACCAGTACAGTGGGTACTACCAGGAAAATGAGTTTTGCCAGTAGTTCATTTACTGGGGTGGCACGTTGTATATTCATGATCTACGTTGTCAAATGTAGTCAATTCAATATACAATGGCTATACCTAAAGCCTTATAAAAACTTAATGTTTTTTGGTGCAGGTATTTATTTATTGGTACCATTTTTGCAATTCAACAATTATTATCTATCAAACATTTTTAATAACCACACACATGAAGAAAGGCTATGTTTTTGTGACCCTTATTATTACTATGCTGGCATTTACAGCAGTTACCTACACATCATGTGTCAAAGACTCCTGTGCAGGGGTCACTTGTTTGAACTATGGTACATGTTACGGTGGTAGTTGCTCGTGCCCTACAGGCTATGCGGGACGCCACTGTGAGAATCTTGCTACCACTTATGTAGAGTATTTTAATGATACGTATACTCCCATTATCATTACCGCTGGTGGTAACACTAATACTATACCGGTCGGAGGCTCTATAACTTATACTGGTAGTTATGGTGATAAGCTTACAGGTACGGCTACCACATCTGGCACCACATCCAACGGCTCTGTTGTCGGCATTACCCTTAGCTGGACGTTGGACGTGAATTTCCCCGCAACCGGTACATTGCAACAACCTTTAGATGTCCAGTCAGATTATTTTTTCCTTCAAATAGCTAATACAAGTCCATATTCTATCCAAAGAGTATATGTGAATTATGGACTTAATGCACAAACAGTGGATAATATAACTATTCCGAACAACGGTGTTGTTTATGGAACAGGTTATTACGAAGCATATACTAATTCCAACGCGCGACTGGAATCTGCGACTTCCTACTGGTACTTTAGTCCATTAGCCCTATCGTTCACTGACAATCAGGTTGTGACCATTACCGCTAATTAATATCTATATCCTTTCTTAAATATAATTATCACTGATGCGCGGTGGTAAGTCTGTGTATGTACAACTGTATATTGCCGTGTTAACAACACGTAAAATAATATTTTTAAAAACCTACCTTTGGCAGGTTTTTAAAAATATTTATAATGACACAACTGCAGGATAGTACGGCTAAAATTATAGATGCCGAAGTAACACAAAACACAAAAGATATGTTGCAAAAGATCAAAACCGTTACCATTATAGGCTCGGGCACTATGGGCAATGGCATTTGCCACGTTTTTGCACAAAGCGGGTTCAATGTGCACATGATGGATATTAACCAGGCTGCTATGGACAAGGCACTGGTGACCATCGGTAAGAATATGGATCGCCAGGTCACTAAAGGTACCCTTACCGAAGAGACCAAGAAGGCAGCACTGGCCCGCATCAGCACCTTTACCGATATGGCAGAGGCCGTAAAAGATGCAGATGTAATAGTAGAAGCAGCTACTGAGAACATAGACCTGAAGATCAAGATATTTATAGAGCTGGATAAACTTTGTCCTGCTCACGCCATATTAGCTACCAATACTTCTTCTATATCTATCACACGCATAGCATCGCATACCAAGCGTCCGGGCAAGGTGATAGGCATGCACTTTATGAACCCAGTGCCGGTGATGAAGCTGATAGAAATAATAAATGGCTATGCTACAGAAACGGAAGTGACCAATACCGTATATCACCTTTCTGAGTTCCTGGGTAAGGTGCCTTGCATAGTTAACGATTACCCAGGTTTCATATCCAACCGTATATTGATGCCACTGATCAACGAAGCTATACTTTCCCTTCAGGAAGGAGTTGCTGGTGTTACAGAAATAGATACTATAATGAAATTGGGCATGGCGCACCCTATGGGCCCGTTGCAGCTTGCCGATTTTATTGGGCTCGATACCTGCTATTCTATTATGAACGTACTGCACATGGGCTTCGGCGCTACCAAGTATGCACCCGCTACCTTGCTGGCAAACATGGTTCAAGCTGGTTTCTACGGTGTAAAATCTGGTGAGGGTTTCTACAAATATACTCCAGGTAGCAAGGATATGGTGG